>NZ_JBEXYK010000037.1:0-99185 GCF_040630865.1 Nonomuraea sp. NPDC005730 | reverse complement strand
GCCACGGCTACCTCCCAGGTTCCAGAGGCAGCCAGCTTTCCGGGTTCACCAGCCGAGATCAATTACCGGGTCAACGTTCAGAGACGGGCCACTAGGAACGTCAAGGGATGCCCCCCGGACTGCTCGTCGACACTCATTCGGCACAGCACGGGTGGCATACCTGGACTTTTTTGCCAAGACGGCATTCCCGGACGGAATAATGCATTGCATTTCGCACGGTAGGGTCCGACATGAATTCCGCCGAATTCATGCTCGCCCCAACTCTTCGGAACGTGTCCGGCGCAGCGATGCTACGGCAGGTCGGACGGCCGAAAATCCGGACCAGGCCGATCTTGCGGCGGCCTCCGGTCTACGGAGCAGCGAATCAGATCCGAACCGTGGTGATCGCGGCATCACTTCCGGAGATCACGGCCGGTGGTCGAGTTTCCGGCGGCCACACGATTGCGGCATCCATGAGACGCGTCTCCGGAGATCACAGGCCCACCCTGTTTCCGGAACCACGCCATCCAGAATTCTTGAGGTAGAGTAAAGAGACCGAGGACTTTTCGAGCGTTGGCACTCAGGTCTGCGTCGCCCCCGGCGAACCACCACCGGCCCCTCGAAGGGGCCCGGACAGGCCCGGCGACCATGATGTCGACACTTTTTTCTCAACCCATATCGCTCAACTCCGCCTCGCCCGCGATCCCTCGGGGCGATTCCGCGCTACAGCCCAGTCTCCGCCCGGGGGCGAATCGGCGGCCATCGGATGGTTTCCGCCACGCCGACCCGCACGTGATCGCTGGCACCTTCGCCACCGGCGAACCGATCGTCCTGCCGGACAGCCTCGCCGCCGCCTCCGAGGCCACGCTCAAGCTCACCGCCCCGGACAACGCCCCCCCGGGCAACGCCCCGCACAGGGTTCAGAACAGCGCCCAGGACACGGTCCGGTTTCAGCATCGGCGCGATCCTCCCCTTCGTGCGCGAACAGGCCGATCCCGCTCCACGTGCGATGGCCGGCCGTTCCGGGCCGCCAGGTAACAGGCGTAGCCCTTCGCCGACGGCCCACGACTCCTGAGTTGCCCGCGTGCCGCCTGCCCGGCCAGATCGAACAGCGCATGTATCGCCCGTGCTGGCGGCAGATCGATCTTCGGTCGTCAGGCATCCCACGAAATTTCAACATCTCCCGTGAGGAGACTTCCATGAGCTTCATCGACACCGCCCCGCTCGCCGGGGCGAGCGCCTCGGCGCCGACCGTCGTGCACCTGTCGGGGGACATCGACATCTTCACCACAGCTCGGCTGCGCCGGCAATTGATCAGCACCCTCGACAACAGCGCCGACCTGCTCATCCTGGACCTGTCCCGGGTCACCTTCTGCGGTGCCGGCGGACTGGGCGTGATCATCGGTGTGCAGGGCCGCGCGAACGCGCGCGGCATCACGCTGGCCCTGACCGGCGTTCCACCGCGCCTGACCCGGCTGCTGCGCATCACCGGCCTGGAGCACCGCTTCCCGGTGCTGTGACCGGCGTGCCGGCCATCGTCCGCAACGATCCCTGGGCCGAATGACGTCAATACGCCGGCCCCGAGAACGAGGCGCGTACCGACACCGGCTTGGCGAGGAGGGGACAGCGCGTCTCCGGCGCCACTCGTGATCGTCACGCCCATCAGGACCACGGCGACGGACGAGGCTGACGCCGGCGCCTCCCAGCTTCCAGGAGGCGGCTCGCCGATCCTGACGCCATCGGCGTCCGGGCCCGCCGCAGGTGGGCATTGGCCCGTTCGAACGCCGACGATGACACCTTCCGGTCGATCCGCTCCTGCCGGTTTCCACGGCCCGGGCAGGGGGATCCGGCGTTCCTACCGCCTGTCTGCGCCGGCGGGGCAAGGCGGCTGATGTCACCCACGGCCCCGCCCACCTGCCCCGGGCGCCGACGCCGTAGAGGCGGCCCGGACCGGGCCGCCCCGGCCCCGGACACCTCCGGCATCCACCCGCAAGCACCGCCTTCCCGACCGGCGGGCAGCGAGATGGAGTGCCAGTCCAAAACCGGCGGCCGCCGCGTCGAAGTCGTCCACGGCAGTGGCACAGGAGAAAATCTGTAGTCATCACAGTAGACATTCCAGTCGAGAGCAGCTAGAGTTTCTGACATCGCAAGGACCGGATCCACGAGGGCGGCGCAGGACGAGCACCACGACGGGGCCGCCCGGACGACGTGGACAGCAGTACAGAACACAGCAGTACAGAACAAGGAAAGAAAGGACAGAAGGTCGGACTGCCGCGGCCAGAATGATCGAACACGGGGCCGTGGCGGTGGACGCGCTGTCATTGCATGAAGTCGGCACAGAGATCGAGGTGCCGGCGTACGGATAAACCGGAAAGGAGTGTTGAACGCCATCAGGATCGCCCGTCGCCGGCGTATCGCCGCACGGGTACCGCAGTTCCACGAACAGGACGGTGGTCTACGGTCACGCTTATGCGATCCCCGCATCTCGCCCCATTGGGCCAGCAAATGCGGAACATGTGAATCGGCCAGCAGGCCGATCGATGGTGTTAAACCTCATTCGGGCCCCGGCGCATCATGGCGCCGGGGCCCCTGTTCGCATTCAGGAAGGTTGCATGGATCAAACAGACCAGGCTCAGGCCGCCGGTACCGTCATCCGACACCAGCCGCATCACGTCTCACCACCCCCCACCGCCGCACCCGCCGCATCCGGCCAGAGCCCTGAGCAACGGCTCGACGACGACGACTACCCCGCCTACAGCATGGGGCGGGCCGCGGAGATCCTCGGCGTCACCCCGGCGTTCCTGCGCAGCCTCGGCACCGCGAAACTGATCGAGCCGCTGCGTTCCGAAGGCGGCCACCGCCGCTTCTCCCGCTACCAGCTACGCCTGGCCGCCCGCGCCCGCGAACTCGTCGACGCGGGCACCCAGCTGGAGGCGGCGTGTCGCATCATCATCCTGGAAGACCAGCTCGCCGAGGCCCTGCGGATCAACGAAGAACTGCGTCAGCGCGACTGACCGGCTCATTCCGGCCCCGGCCATGCCGGGGCCCAGCGGTGGGCCCCCGGGCCACCAAGTCACCACAACAGTGGTTCCCACGGGGACGGGATCGCGTCCGTCGGCTGGTCGGTCGCGGCGTACGCGCGGTGCGGGTCCTGCGTCTGTGGCGGCCGCCGGATGCCCCGATGATCTCCGGTGCCGTACTGCCGGCTGTGGGACGGCGCAAGCGATCCGCACTCCTCTGTCCGGGCGGCGCTAAAGCATCCGAGCTGCAGGCATGAATGGCCACCTTTGTTCGACGCGCCGGACGCTGGTCAGACAACTCGTGACACTCTTGTTAACAGAAGGTAAACGATACGGACACCCTGAATCCTGTAAAAAAGGGTGTCGTATGATGCCGGGTGGTAATAGGCGGGTGAAAGGTGCTTCTGTGACGGACGCGTTCGAGGCGGAGGTCAGCGCCCTCGCGGGCGAGATCAACCAGCAGGTGGCCCGCGTCCGCGAAGCATTCGGAGAGCTCTCCGCCCTGGAGCACACGGCACGGTCGGCGGACGGAATGGTGACCGTGACCGTCGGCCGCCACGGTCAGTTGCGCGGCGTCGAGCTGAACCCCCGGGCCTATCGCAACCTGTCCCCCACCCAACTGGCCGACGCCATCATGCGGCAGGCCAACGCGGCCACCGCCGCCGTCTCCGAGCAGAGCAGGCAGCTGCTGGACCCCCTCATGCCGGACGGCCTGCCGTACGAGGACGTCTTCGGGGAGCGGGTCACGCTCGACGCGTTCTTCCCCGGCCCCGTGGAGCCGGCTCAGTGAGCGGCTACTACGTGCAGCGGGAGGCGCTGTACCGGGAGGCCAGGGCGTACGAGCTGTTCGCGGGGAACGTGGAGCAGGTGCGCGACGACCTCCGCGCGGCCTTCAACCGGGACAGGAACACGCTCGGCGACGACGAGTACGGCGCGGAGCTGGCCAAGAAGCTGCCCGAGATGGAACGTGGCATCTTCGACGTCCTGACGAAGTTCATCGACGAGCTCGAGGACGTCGCCCTGGGGCTGAACACGAGCGCCCGTAACTACAAGGCGGCCGAGCCCCCTCCCCCCGTCACGCGGAACTGATCGTCCATGGGGTTCGACGGGTTCCTGGTGCCCGAGTTCGCCAAGCCGTACGTCGGCTGGGTGGTCGGCATGGACTGGCCGGAGGGGGACGAGACCGGCTGCTTCCGGCTGGCCGACGCCTGCGTGATCGCCGCGCACCGGCTCGTCGAGGGCACCGGCGCCGATCTGCCGGGCAGCGCGCGCAGGATCGGCAAGGACTGGGACGGGGAGGCCCATCTCGCCTTCGCCGCCCACGTCGGCAAGGTGGCGGGCGGTCAGGTCGCCCTCGCGGTCAAGCGGCTCGTGGACGCCGCGGTGGCGCTCAACGGCGTGGGCGTGCAGATCCAGTACGCCAAGTACATGATCGAGGTCACCGTCTGGCTGCTGATCGTGCAACTGGGATATCTGCTGGCCGCGGCCCTGGCCACCGGCGGGGCGAGTCTGGCGCTGGTGCCACCGCGGCTGCAGCTCGCCCGGCTGGCGGTCGATCAGATCGCCCGGCAGTGCCGGCGCAACATGCTGCTGTTCGCCGGGATCGTGGCCGGCATGGACCTGGGCATCCAGGGCACCCAGATGGTGCAGGGCCGCAGGGACGACGTCGATGCCTGGCAGCTCGCGATCTCGGCGGTGAGCGGCGGCGCCATGGGCGGGCTCATGGGGCTGGTCTCGGGCGGGCTGAGCCGCCTGGCGACGCCCACGCTGCGGGCCGGGCTGACCAGGGCCGAGATGTCCACGGCCGAGAAGCTGCTGGCCGCGGCCCACTCCTCGTTGTACGGCCAGGCCGGGCAGTTCGCCTTGACCGGCGGCATCACGACGGCCGGCAGCCTGCTGGCCCATGGCAACTTCAGCTGGGACCTGCTGGCCAAGGGCATCACCTCCAGCGCGCTCGGCGCGGACGGGCAACACCTGGCCTCGCCCCTGCCGCACGGCGCCGACGGCCCGTCCGCGCCTCACTCGTCCTCTTCGTCCGGACGTCCGCCGGCCGGTCCGGACGGCGGGCCGGGGCACGGGCCCAAGGACGGTGCCGACTCGGTCCTGGCGGCGGTGAACCACAACCAGCGGACCATCGAGTCGCCCGCCTGGCACAGCCCCGACCTGCCGTCCGACGTGCTCCAAGGTCTGACGTCCCAGCTGGCGTCGGCCGACCCGGGGCTGCCGAAGCCGGAGATCCATCCGCCTCGCGTCGTCGAGATGGGAGCCCTGGGCGAAACGGCCGTGCACGACGTCAGGGTGCCGGTGGACCCGAGGGCGACGGCGCACGCCATGACCGCCGGGATCACGGGGATCGTCCCGCGGGAACGAGCGGTGATCCGCCTCTGGCTGTCGGAGGCGCTGGCCAGCAGCGACCGCGATGTCTGGACCAACCACCTCCAAAGGGGCGTGGCGCTGGGCGTCGGGGACAAGGTGATCTACCTCAAGCTACGGCCGAGCGAGTTCACGCACGTGGAGCAGCCGAGCCTGGCCCCGGAGAAGCCGGTCGCCTTCGGCGGGGACGGCGTGGAGGGCAAGTCCTCGCGGGGCTCCTCGCTGGACCGGACCGCGGGGCTGATGAAGGGCCTCTACCACTCGCCGGACGAGGCCGAGGCGAACGCCCTGCCCCGTTCGGGCGTCAGCAGCACGGCACGGACGACCCACACGAACGGCGTCGAGGTCATCAGCGGGCACAAGGCCATCTCCCCCGCCCATGACTACTTCGCCACGGACATCGCCCTCGACATCTACCGCGACGGCGAGAAGGTCACCGAAACGGCGGCGGTGCCCGATCTCTCGCTGACCATCCCCTTCCCCAAGCAGTTCACCCGGGAAGGGCCGCTGCTGAGCACCGACCATCCGTCGCCGCTGCCCCGCCACGAGGTGCCGGAGGGAGCGGGGCACAAGTTCCGTGACCACGGGATCGCCATCACCGGACTGGACGTCACGCCTCTCGTGCTGGAGATGCAGCGCAGGGGGCTAGCGGCGGGGCTGCCGGCGGGCGAGGTGGTCAGGATCACCGACCATCTCACCTCCAGCCTGCTCAGCGAGCAGGGGATGAAGAACCGCAGCCAGTCGATGTCGTCGAGCGGGGTCTCGTCGGAGGCGATCCGGTACAAGACCTCCCTGCTGCGGTCGGAGGAGGACTCCGTCCGGATCACCAGCGAGGTCACGCGGGTCGAGCCGATCGACGGAAGCGGGCGATCGCCGGTCGAGACGATGTTCCGGGACGACCTGGGGCGGCGCGAGAGCGAGGGCACGTCGCACCGGCAGGGCGCGAGCGTCGGCGTGCACGCGGGCGGCAAGATCGGGTTGCCGCTGGGTGACCGCGCCGAGGTCGTCGCGCGGGCCGTCGGCGGGGTCGGTTACGGCACGGACCACGTGACCTCCACCAATCGGGCGCACGGCAACCACACCGTCCTGACCAGGCTCGGCGACGTCACCATGTACGACGCCCGGATGCGGCTGCAGGTCGAGACCGAGAGGCTCGGCGCCTTCGAGGTGGAGGTGAACGCCGAGCTGATCGTCCCGACCCGCGACGCGTCCCGGATGGAGCAGGACGTCTTCGGGCACGATCTGCGCCCGCTGGGCGAGTTCAACGACATCCAGCGCAAGCTCGCCGATCTCCACCGGGAGATGGACGAGGTGCGGGCGGAGTTCGCACGGAGCGAACCGGTCGGCGAGTACCCGGCCAGGGGCGAGCACCCGAACCGCGGCTACGACCCGCACGTCCTGGAGCCGGAGACGCTCGCGGCCGGCCGGGGCACGGGGCTCGGCAGCGGCGTCCGGGTCCATGGGGAGACGCTGCTCAGCACGGAGATCCACCAGGCCGTCGACCGGGCGCTGCCCGACCTCCCGCCGGAGATCGGACGGCAGATCATGCGGGACGTCGACAGCCGCTTCGGCGTCGTGGCGCTGGAAGCCGACCTGACGCACGCCCTCCACGGCATCAGGTACGACAGGACGATCGGCGGCTACACCGTCGAGATCCTGGCCGAGGGCACGCTGGGCCGGCGGCACGAGGTCGGCGCGTCCGACCTGACGGTCAACGAACGCCGGATCACCTCGCGCACCGACACCAGCCAGCGGGAGAGCTCCCGCACGGGCCGTGCGGAGGTGCGCGGGGTCGCGCGCGTCGACGTGCACGAACGGCTCAAGATCGACCCGCTGAACCTGTCACTCACCGGGAGCGGCACGAAGTCGGAGAGCACCGGCTTCTCCTCGGGTCACACGAGGTACGACCGCACGGAGACCAGCGGCGGCTTCACCATCACGCGGGACCTGTCCTTCGACGTCAGGATGAGGATCTCGCGGGACGGCACGGAGAGGCTGAACACCTCGTGGGAGGTGCGCGGCAGCCGGGCGGAGATCCTGGTGCCGGACGTCCACCTGCCGCAGCGGCCGGTGCTCGCGCAGGACGTCGCGCAGCTGGGGCGGGTCGAGTCGTCGGCCGAGCGGCCCGCCGACCTGTGGCGGCCCGGCGCCGACGAGTTGTCGGCCATCGTCCGGATGGGGGCCATGCCCGACCTTCCCGCGACGCTGGCGGGGGCCTACCACCGATGGGCGGGGCTGCCGGCGCCCGCGGAGCGGCTGGACGTGCCGCCGGTGTTCGAGACCGCCACCGACGTGATCAACCTGGAGACCATGATCACGTCGCATCCGGACGGCCTGCACTACACCGTGTCGGACCGTGCGGGATCGCGGCACGACGTGCACGTGAAGGCCCACGTGGCCGGGGTGCGGCACGCCAAGTCGGAGACCGGGGTGGAGCACGAGAGCTACTCCAGCAGCAACTCCAGGGCGCTGGACGGCGAACGCGGCAGGCGTACGGTCGGCGGGCACGCCAGGACCGGACTGCGCGTCACCCTCAGCGACGGCGAGGCCTCGGGGGCCGCGCACGGAGCCGGGGAAGCCGGCGGGACCGAGCGCAAGGTCGTGGCGCGAGCGGGGGTGCACGGCGCCGCCAAGCGTAGTGCCGTGGAGAGCTCCTACCTGGGCAGCAGCGACGTCTCCCGGGTCACCTACTCCGACGGCAGCACCTCCCACTGGTACCGCGCGGACCTGGTCCTGGAGGTCACCCCCAGCAGGACCAGCGAAGGCACGGTCGAGCAGGGCCCGACCACGTACGTCCGGGTTGAGGACATCATGGACCTCGTGCTTCCCGACGAGGTGGCCCGCCGGCACGGGCTCGACGGCCCGGAGGCCGTGGAGCCGGCGAAGCCGGCCGGGGACACGACGCGGGCCTATGCGGCGCCCGAGGCGGCGTTGAACACCGCCCACGTCCAGCACCTCGACGCGGAGGCCGTGCTACCGGCGCTCCTGGAGCTGCTGCGCCGCGACGGCCTCCTCCTCCCCGGCCAGGAGCTCACGAACCACCCGGTGGCCGAACACCTGCGTGGCAACTACGGCCAGAGCGCGCTCGGCACCAAACTGGGCGAGCTTCGCGGGAACGGCGTGTCCTCCTGGTTGTTCATCACGGACGAGCACGACCGGGTCACCGAACGCGTGGGCATCCGGGTCACGGCCGCGGTCGGCGAAGGCGTACACGTCGGCGAGCGTCCTGACACCAGCCTCATGCTGCGCAACGAGCGCCTGAGCGGCGACCTGAGCGTGCGCGAGGCGGGGACGGACCGCGGCGCGGAGGCGCTCGCGCGTTACATGGAGTCCTCGGACGGCGAGCTCAGGGGCGGCGAGGCGGGGTTCGCGAACTACCGCGACTCCCACACCGTGGACGGGCAGGGGACGATCGCGAAGGAGATCAACCGCTACCAGACGCGCGAGGCCCCGCAGGAGTTCAGGCATCCGGTCAGGTACGAGATCACGCTCGAACACGTCCCGGTCCGCCCGCTCCTGGAGCCCGTGCGGAACGTGGCCCGCAACGTGCTGCTCAAGGTGGGCGAGGTGACCGGGCACGACGGCGCGGGAAGGCTGTTCGACCGGCACGCCGGGGTCACCTCGACGTCCAGGGCGGTCGCGGACGGCGGGGTCGACCTCCTGGTACCGGGACACCTCACCACGGAGGTGCCGCAGGGCACGCCGGTCGCGGGGCGTACGCCGGTCGTCGCCGCGGATCCGCGCTGGGCGGACGCGGCGGGGCCCAACCCCATGTCCGCCACCCTGGGCGACGGCGTGCCCAAGGGGGACGTCAGCCAGGTCGCGTTCCCGGCCGCCACGCTGTTCGAGCAGTGGGCGCCGATGAGCACGGTGCCGCCGAAACTCCGAGGCGAGGTCCCGTCCCTAGCCGACCGGCCCGACGGGTTCGAGCTCTCCCGTCCGGCCGGCATGTCACTCGCCGAGGCCACCAAGGAACGGACCATGCGCGCCCACCTGGAGCAGTTGCTCGCGCACGACTACGAGATCCCAGGGATCGGCAGGGTGGGCATCGACGTCACCGGAGCCCGCGAGATCACCACCGCGCTGGTCAAGCAGCGTGTCTACGCCCAGACCATGAGCACGGCCGGGCACGGCCAGGAGCAGGGCCGGGGCGTGGCGGCCCGAGCGGGCGGGTCCGCCGGGTCGCAGGACGGGAGCCTCGGCTTCGGCGGCGTCGGCGGCAACGTGAAGACGGCGGACGAGGCCGCGTCGCGGAACGCCAACATCGTCGAACGCAACTTCCTGGAGGAGCAGCACGACAACACCTACCTTGAGCTGGACGTCTCCCTGGTGGTCTACGGCGCGGACAAGCCCCTGACGGTGGACGTCGCCGGCGGCCTTCATCTCCGGCTCACCGCCGACGGACTCGCCGCCTTCGAGGCCGCGCACCCCGGCGTGATCACACGCTGACGCCGTCCTTCCGCGCAGCGGTGAATGTCCCTGACGCGTTCGTCAGAGGGGTGGGTGGGCCACGGATTCCAGGGTTTGGATGATTTCTTCGGCGAACAGCAGGGCGGCGGGGCCGGGGCCGTGTTTCTCGCGGCGGACGAGCGAGAGGATGTTGTTGCTGAAGGCGCGGTCGCGCACCGGCCGGAAGGCGAGAGTTCCGTTGTGCTGGTCCTCGGCCATGTCGAATTTGCTGAGAAAGGCGATGGCCTCGCCCGCGGCGGCCAGGCGTTTCATCGTCTCGATCGAATTGGTGTGGAAGGCGGGCTCGACCTTCAGGCCGGCCTCGGCGAAGGTGTCGGCGATGATGCCGTGGATCACCATCGAGCGGTCGGCGAAGATGAGGGGGTAGGCCGCGCACTGGGCCAGGGGGATGGATTCCAGGCGGGCCAGCGGGTGGGCGGGGGCGATGACCGCGCCGAGCCGGGTGTCCATCTGCCAGCACAGTTCGAGCTGCGCCGAAGAGGGGACGTTGAATCCGAGGCCCAGGTCGGCCTCGCTGTCGGCCACCGCGCGGAGGATCTCGTGGGTGGACAGGGCGCGGATGGAGATGCGCACCTCGGGGTGGCGGGCGTGGAAGTTCACGGTGGCGGTGGAGACGATGCTGCTGGCCAGGCCGGTCATCGTGGCGATCACCACCTCGCCGCTCGGCAGTGACTGCAGGTCGCGTATCTCGGTGACGGCCTCGCGGTATTCCAGCAGGGTCCTGCGTACGTGGGCGAGGAGGACCTCGCCCGCCGGTGTGGGCCGCATGCCGCGCGGCAGGCGTTCGAACAGGGGCTCGCCGAGCTCTTCCTCTAGGAGCAGGATCTGCCGGTTGATGGCCGACGGGGCGACGTGCAGCCGCGCGCCGGCGGCCCGGATGGAGCCGTACCGCGCCACCTCGTCGATGTAGTGCAGCATGCGTGAGTGGAGCATGGGGCCTCCCTGGGCTGGACCGTGCGCAAAAAGAGTACAGTCCGTGCGAAAACGGCTGCTTGTCAGCAACGGTGCCGTGCCATTTCATAGCCACAGCGCGTACGAGCGACACGGCCCCGGCGGCCCTCTGATGAAACTCCGCGACCGGCCGCCGGCATCCCGGAGCCGCGTCCGCGGGTCTCGTTCCGCGAGCGGAATCCAACAGCCGAGCAACGAAGCGAGGAAATCATGCTCCAACAGGAGAAGACGGGCCAGGCCGGTGGGACGGACCGGGTCTCGGTCCACTACGACCACGTGCGGGCGGTCTTCGACATCCTGAGCGGGGAGAGGGAGGCAGACCTGCTGCTGCGGAACCTCAGCGTGCTGGATGTGCACAGCGAGAGCGTCTTCCAGGGTTCGATCCTCGTCTACAACGAGCGGATCATCGCGTTGAACCCCGACGAGTCGATCGTGCGGGTCCGCGAGGTGTTCGACGGCCAGGGCCTTTACGCGATCCCGGGGCTGATCGACGCGCACCTGCATTTCGACGCCCAGCTTGCCCATCCGGCGGCGTTCGGGGAGGCGATCGTGCCGAGCGGCACGACCACCATCTTCGCCGAGACCCTGGACTTCGCCAGCGCGGCCGGTGAGGAGGCCGTCGAGGCCGCCGCGGCGTTGTTCAAGGACTACCAGAAGCTGCCCTACCGGATCTACGCCTTCGCGCCGGGCAAGAAGACGTCGGTCGAGGTCACCGACGCCATGCTGAAGATGGACCCGGTGATCGGGCTGGGCGAGCTGGCCCACCTCTCCTACATGACGGGCAACGAGGACGACTTCCGCAAGTCCGCCCTGGGCCGCGCCAACGGCGGCTTCGTGAACAGCCACTGGGGCGTGACGGCGCTGCCCGACATGTTGCTGAACTACATGCCCGCGATCGGCGCGCACAACAACCACGATGTCTGGAACGAGGACGACATCGAGAAGAGCATCCGGTACGGCTTCCAGACCCAGATCAAGTTCGGCGTCGGCAGCCCCGAGGTGATCAGGACCATGCTGCGTGCCATCGTCAAGCGCCGCTGGCCGGCCGAGAACTTCCAGATGTGCGCCGACAACATCTCGGTCGACCGCGTGCTGACCAAGGGGCACATCGACTGGGTGATCTCCCTGGCCGTCGAGATGGGCCTCAACCCGATCCAGGCGATCAAGATGGGCACGCTGTACGCCGCGCGCTCCTTCGGCATGGACCACGACTTCGGCTCCCTCGCCCCGGGCCGCTTCGCCGACATCGTGCTGACCGACAGCCTGTCGAAGATCAACCCGCTGTACGTGTTCAAGGGCGGCGAGCTGGTCGCCAGGGACCGCAAGCTTCTCAAGCCAGTCGATCTTGACTATTCGGTCATGGTGCAGGAGCCCCGGCCCGGCCTCGCCGACCTGGCTACCGAACAGCTCGACCTCACGCCGATCGAGCTCTCCGACGACGGGAGCCGGGCGAAGGTCCTGCTCTTCGACGTCTACGGACGCGGCCACCTCAAGTTCGCCCAGGAGGTCTGGGTGCCGTTCGCGGACGGCGCCGTCGTGCCCGAGGTGGACGGTGTCAGGCTGAACCGCATCTCCGTCGTCCAGCGTTACACGGACGGCGCCCGGCACGTCGTCAACGGGCTGTTCAAGGGGGTCTCGATCGACCGGGGCGCCGTGTCGACGTTCTGGCCCGCGCCCTTCGCCTACTTCGTGGTGGTCGGCAGCGACAGCGCCGAGATGTGCGACAACCTCCGGCAGCTCGACGCCTTCGTCGGCGGCTGCCTCGTGACCGAGGACGGGCAGGCGAAGGCCGTGCTGCCCCTCGACATCTACGGCGTGATGGCGGACATGAGCCTGGCCGAGCTGGTGGACGCGACCCGGTCGATCGACGCCGCCCTGGAGAAGCTGGGCAACCACAACGAGGGCGAGCCGGTCGTCAACAAGCTCCTGACCCTCTTCATCTCACTCGACCGCTTCGGGTTCATGGTCTGAGTCGTGCTCTGAGGAACGGACACCACGTCGTCCGGCAGGCTCCGGCCGGAACAGCCAACAGCCAAGGAGGCAACTGTGCTACAGCATGAAAAAGAGGCCGGAGTCGTCGACACCGGAAGTCTGGTGCGGCGTTGGATCACCTACGGCGCCGGCATCTACCTGCTGACCCTGGGGGTCAGCCTGGCCATCAGGGCGGGGATCGGCATCTCGCCGCAGAGCAGCCTCACCCGGACGATGACCCTGGTCTTTCCCTCGATCAGCCAGGGGACCTTCAACTTCGCCCTTGAGCTGCTGATGTTGCTGCTGACCTATCTCGTCCTGCCGAAGGACTTCAAGCTCAGGAACTTCCTGGCGTTGATCCCGGCCCTCGTCCTGGCCACGTTCCTCGATCTGAACCTGATGCTGACGAACTGGATCGCGCTGGACGCCTACGCCGCCAAGTTCGTCCTCCTGGTGGTCGCGGACGCGACGTTGGCGTTCGGCCTGTTCCTGATGATCCGGGCCAACCTGGTGCTCATGCCGGTCGACATGTTCGTCAACACGGTCTTCCGGCGGACCGGCTTCAAATGGGGCAACCTCAAGACCGGCTTCGACTGCACGTTGCTGGTGGTCTCCGCGGCGATCGGGCTGATCTTCCTGGGCGGCCCGCAGTTCATCCGCGAGGGGACCATCATCAACGGCATCCTCGTCGGGCAGTACATCAAGCTCTACTTCTTCCTGTTCAAGAAGTTCTCGCGGTCCTGAGCCCGGCGTTCGTCACCGGAGATCCTCCAGGATCGGGCGCCGGCGGGCGGCCGGGACGCCGGCGGCGTCCATCGCGCGCCGCAGCAGGCCGGGGTCGAAGCCGTGGGTGCGCAGGTGGGCGACGAGCGGCCCGTACCGGTCGGCGCGGTCGCGCAGGAGCTCGGTGGCCAGCCGGATCTCCAGCCGGATCGCCGGCACCTGGTGCGGGCCGCACGTGACCAGGACGTGATGCCGCCACGGCCCTTCGCCGACGCACTCCAGGGCGTCCGACTCGGCCTTCCGCTCGACTGTGCTGAGCTCGACCTCCACCCCGTTCACCGCGAATCTGGCGAAGTACTGGTCGCTCTCGGGGATCCAGGCGGGGGCGTGGAGGCAGCGGAACGGCGACAGGGCCGCGGCGAACGCGTGCAGCTCCGCCCGGCCGGGCATCAGGAGGTCGATGTCCCCGGCCGGCAGGGGGACGCCTTGCAGCAGCGCCGCGCCCGTGCCGCACAGCCGGTAGGGGACGGCGGCGCCCGCGGCGTCGAGGGTCATGACCAGCGCCGTGGTGACGTCGGTCCGGCTCAGTGATCTCGCTCCGTGGCCCATGCCGGGCAACGTAGCAAGGCCGCGCCCGGCATTGTCAGAGCCGGCGCGAGACGTCTGTTCTGTTGGCTCTCATAACGTTTTCTCGGCTACTGACCAAGAAGGGGTGTAATCGACGAAGGGAGCACGGCCGGTGCGTCGCAAACAGCCGGATATCGCTACAGATCCGGACGCTTTCGAAGCCTTCTACCGGCGCCACGTCGATGCGGTCACCTCGTTCCTCGCGCGCCGGGTCGATGATCCCCACACGGCCGCCGACCTGGTGGCGGAGGTGTTCATGGCGGTGCTCGACTCCGCCCACACCTACCGGCCCGGCCGTGGCAGTGAGATCGCCTGGCTGTACGGCGTCGCGCGCAACACGCTCTCGGCCGAGCGGCGGCGGGCGTACAAGGAGACGAAGCTGGCCGGTCGCGTCGGCGGGCGAAGGCACCTCGACACCGACGACGTGGCCGAGCTCGTGGCGCGGATAGACGCCGAGAACCTGGCCAGGCGGGCCTTCCAGGCCATGGCCGGACTGCCCGACGGTGACCGCGCGATGCTCGAACTGGTCGTCATCGACCAGCTCACGATCGGCGAGGCGGCCACCGCACTGGGCATCCGGCAGGGAGCCGCCCGGGCCAGGTTGCATCGCGCCCGCCACGCGCTCATGGACGTGCCGGAGATGGCTCCCTTCGTCATGGAAGGAATCCGATGAACTTCAAGGAGCACGTACTGATGGAACTGAAAGCCGAGATCGAGGCCCGCAACGGGGTCCGGCGCCGGCGCACCAGGCGGCGCCTGCTCACCGGCGCTGCGGTGGCCGCCGTCGCGGCCGCCGCAGCGGTCGTGACGCCGTTCCTCAACGGTTCGGACGCCCCCGCCTACGCGGTCACCAAGAACACCGACGGCACGATCACGCTGCGGATCAACGAGTTCCGCGACCCCGCCCAGGTGGAGAAGGACCTGGCGGCGCTCGGCGTGCCCTCCGACGTCTCCTACCTCAAGCCCGGCACCCGCTGCGCCCCCGACCGCGCCCCCGCCGACGCCGGCCCCTCCTTCACCAAGGAAGAGCTTCAGAGCAAGGACCCCGCGGTCCACAAGAGGATCAGGGAGGCGATCGAGAACAGCCCCAACGCGAAGACGTTCCGGATGGGCGGCGGCCAGGTACGGATCGACCCCAAGCGCATCAAGGCTGGGCAGACCGCCGTTCTGGAGTTCACCGAGAACGGCGACCAGACCTCCGGCCCCGAGAAGCCCAGGGCGCTGTGGCAGTTCAGCGGCTTCCTGATCGACGGGCCGGCCAAGCCGTGCAAGGTGATCGACGACCCGTCCTGGGACCAGATGCCCGACCCGAAGAAGAACCCGGAGGCGTACCCGCCGCCCGGCATGTGAGCGACCCGCCCGAAAGGCGGCCCGCGCCCGGATCGGGGGCCGGGCCGGGCCGCCCGGTCGCGGCCTTGCCGGGGCGCGGCCGTCCGGGGTCCGGCCGGCGGTCAGGACTCCCAGTCGAGGGTGCGGCTCACCGCTCGTTTCCAGCCCTCGTAGCCCTTCTCGCGCTGCTCGTCGCTCCACTCCGGGTTCCAGCGCCGGTCCTCGGCCCAGTTGGCGCGCAGTTCGTCGGTGTCCTTCCAGTAGCCGACGGCCAGCCCGGCGGCGTACGCGGCGCCCAGCGCCGTCGTCTCGGCCACCACCGGGCGGCTGACCGGCACGCCCAGGATGTCGGACTGGAGCTGCATGCACAGGTTGTTCGCGGTGACGCCGCCGTCGACCTTCAGCACGTCCAGCACCACGCCGGAGTCCTGCTGCATGGCCTCCACGACGTCCCTGCTCTGGTAGCAGATGGCCTCCAGCGTGGCGCGCGCCAGGTGGGCGTCCCTGTTGTACCGGGACAGGCCGACGATCGCGCCGCGCGCGTCGGGCCGCCAGTACGGCGCGAACAACCCCGAGAACGCCGGGACGAAGTAGATCCCGCCGTTGTCGGTCACCTGCCGGGCCAGGTCCTCGCTCTGCGCGGAGGAACGGATGATGTGCAACTGGTCGCGCAGCCACTGCACGGCCGACCCGGTCACCGCGATCGAGCCCTCCAGCGCGAACACGGCCGGCTGGCCGGCGAACTTGTAGGCGACGGTGGTGAGCAGGCCGCGCTCGGAGCGTACGAGGTCGGTGCCGGTGTTGAGGAGCATGAAGTTGCCGGTGCCGTAGGTGTTCTTGGCCTCGCCCGGCGAGAAGCACACCTGGCCGACGGTGGCCGCCTGCTGGTCGCCCAGGATGCCGGTGATCGGCACCTCGCCGCCGAACGGGCCGTACCTGCTGGTGGTGCCGTAGGAGGCGGGCTCCGAGGACGGGCGGATCTCCGGCAGCATCTCGCGCGGGATGCCGAAGAAGGACAGCAGCTCGTCGTCCCACTCCAGCGTCTCCAGGTCCATCAGCATGGTGCGGCTGGCGTTGGTCACGTCGGTGACGTGCACGCCGCCGCGGGCGCCGCCGGTGAGGTTCCACAGGGTCCAGGTGTCGGTGTTGCCGAAGACCGCCTCGCCCCGCTCGGCCGCCTGGCGTACGCCCTCGACGTTCTCCAGGATCCACTGGATCTTGCCGCCGGAGAAGTAGGCGTCCGGCCGCAGGCCCGTCTTCCTGCGGATGACCTCGCCGCGGCCGTCCCGTTCGAGCTGCGCGGCGATCCTGGCGCTCCTGGTGTCCTGCCACACGATGGCGTTGCAGTACGGGCGGCCGGTGCGCGGGTTCCACACGACCGTGGTCTCGCGCTGGTTGGTGATGCCCACGGCGGCCAGGTCGGTGTCGTGCAGCCCGGTGCGCTGGAGCGCGGTCTCGATCACCGCGGACGTCCTGGTCGAGATCTCGATCGGGTTGTGCTCCACCCAGCCCGCCCTGGGGAGGATCTGGTCGTGTTCGAGCTGGAACTTGCACACCTCCAGGCCGCCGTGATTGAAGATCATGAACCTGGTGCTGGTGGTGCCCTGGTCGACGGCCCCCACGAAATCGGGCATGGTCGTTCTCCTCCGTTCGGGTCAGACGCGGCCCGCGTCCTCGATGTCGGGCTCGGGCTCTGGGAGGAACCGGGCGATCATGAGCTGGTAGAGCCCGGCGCCGGCCAGGCCGCCGAGCAGGGGGCCGACGATGGGCACCCAGAAGTACAGGTCGCCGTACTGGTCGCGCCAGGCGCCGTCGTAGCCGGTGAGGAAGCTGGCCAGGCGCGGCCCGAAGTCGCGCGCCGGGTTGATCGCGTAGCCGGCGTCGGCGCCCCACGCCATGCCGATGCCGACGATGAGCAGGCCGATGACCACCGGGCTGAGGTTGGCGCTGGGCGCGAGGTTGTGCGAGTCGGACAGGGCGTACAGGACGAACATCAGGATGGCGGTGCCGATGATCTGGTCGCGGAACCCGCCCCAGGCGCCGACCGGGAGCGAGCCGTTGCCGGGCAGGGTGGAGAAGACGGTCTGGGTCTTCAGCGTGTGCCCGGGGTCCACCTTGTTCAGCACCTCGGTGTAGTTCCAGCGCACCAGCAGCGCCCCGACGAACGCCCCCGCGGTCTGCGCCAGCGAGTACGGCACCACCTTGGCCCACGGGAACCCGCGGAAGGTCGCGAACGCCAGCGTGACGGCGGGGTTGAGATGGGCGCCGGTGATGCGGCCCGCGACGTAGACGCCGAGCGCGACGCCGATCCCCCACGCCCAGGCGATGCTGTCGTGATCGCCGATGCCGGCCGCGACCACCTGGGCGACGACGCCCACCCCGAACAGGATGAGCACCATCGTGCCGGCGAACTCGGCGATGAGCTCACCGGCCAGTTCCAGGCGTTTTACACGTTCGACCACCGCTGTCCCCGCTTTCGTGGTGTCGGCGTTGTGTGCCATTCCCCGATCGGGGAAACGTATACGGATCGTGAGCGTTTGAGCACAAAGTGTTGTTCGGGGGATCAATGAACATGACCGGGGCGATGGACGCCAGGAACCGTCAGGCAGCCATCGACCGGCTGGCGGAGCAGTCCTTCGACGTGCTGGTGGTCGGCGGCGGCGTGACCGGCGCGGGCGCCGCGCTGGACGCCGCCTCCCGCGGGCTGCGGGTCGCGCTGGTGGAGAGCCGCGACCTGGCCGCCGGCACGTCCAGCAGGTCGAGCAAGCTCATCCACGGCGGGCTGCGCTACCTGGAGCAGTTCGACTTCAAGCTGGTCCGCGAGGCGCTGAAGGAGCGCGACCTGCTGGTCTCGCGGCTGGCCCCGCACCTGGTCAAGCCGGTCACGTTCCTGTATCCGCTGCAGCACGGGCTCATCGAGCGGCCGTACGTCGGGGCCGGGCTCACCCTGTACGACACGCTGGAGGGCATGCGCCGGCCGATGCCCCGGCACCGGTACCTGTCGGTCAAGGAGTCGCGCCGGATGGCGCCCGGCCTCCGCGCGGACGCGGTGTCGGGCAGCATGATCTACTTCGACGCCCAGGTGGACGACGCGCGTTTCACCCTCACCCTGGCCAGGACGGCCGCCGCGCACGGCGCCGTGATCGCCACCCGGACGCGGGTCGTCGAGATGCTCCGCGACCAGGGCAGCGAGCGCATCGTCGGCGCCCGCGTGCATGACGAGGAGACCGGCCGCGACCTCGACGTCAGGGCCGACGCCGTGGTGGTGTGCGCGGGCGTGTGGACCGACCCGATCAACGGGCTGCCCGGCTCGGCGCCGGCCGGTTTCAAGGTCAGGATGTCGAAGGGCGTGCACGTGATGGTGCCGGGCGAGGCCATCGCCTCGTCCACCGGCATGATCATCCCGACCGAGAAGAGCGTGCTGTTCATCATCCCCTGGACGCGACGGCGGTGGATCGTCGGCACCACCGACACCGAGTACGACGGCGACCGCGAGGAGCCGGCCGCCACCGGCGAGGACATCGACTACATCCTCGACCACGCCAACGCCGTGCTGGCCCGGCCACTGACCCGCGACGACGTGGTGGGCGTCTACGTGGGCCTGCGCCCGCTGGTGGCGGCCGACGAGAACTCGGCGACCACGAAGCTGTCCCGCGAGCACGTCGTGGACGTGCCGGCGCCGGGCCTGGCCACGATCGCCGGGGGCAAGTTCACCACGTACCGGGTCATGGCCAAGGACGTGGTCGACGCGGCGCTGGAGGGCTTCGACGTGCCGGAGTCGGTGACCGACCGGCTGCCGCTGATCGGCGCGGACGGGCTGCCGGCGGTGCGCGCGTCCGTACGGCGGCTGGCCGAGGACCACGACGTGGACGCCGACGTCGTGGAGCACCTCGTCCAGCGTTACGGCACGCTCGCGACCGAGGTGCTCGCCCTGGTCGACGACGACCGCTCGCTCGGCGAGCCGCTGGTGGCGGGGTGCCCGTGGATCAGGGCCGAGGCCGTGTACGCCGTCACGCACGAGGGCGCGCTGCACGCCGAGGACGTCCTGTCGCGCCGGACCCGGATGCTCATCGAGGCGATCCCCGCCGCGCTCGACGCGGCCCCCGTGGTGGCGCGGCTGATGGCGGGGCTGCTCGGCTGGGACGAGGCCCGGGTGGAGGCCGAGGCGGCGCGCTGCCGCACCCTGGTCGAGGCCGAGCGCGAGGCCCTGGCCGAGGCCACGGCCCCGCGCCGCGAGCCCGCCGCCGCGTCCTAGCGGCGGCGGGTCACCGGTCGGCGAGGGTCAGTGGCTGATGAGGGTCAGCGACGGTTCGGGGGTGACCGCCAGGCGGGCCCGGCCGCCGACCGGGAAGGTGGCCAGCGGGTTGGTGTGGCCGACGTCGACGTTGGCCAGGACGGGAACGTCCCGCAAACCCGGCTGCGTCTCGACGATCTGCTCGAGAAGGGCCCGGGTCATCCGGCTGGCCTGCTGGAACCGCCCGATCACCAGGCCGCGGACGGTCTCGGCGCCCGGGAGCTGGAGCAGCGAGGTGAGGTTGCGGGCGAAGGTCGCCGGGTGGGACTCCAGGTCGTCCTCCACGATCAGCAGCGCGCCGTCGAGTGACGGCATGTACGGCGTGCCCTGCAGCAGGTTCAGGGTGCAGAGGTTGCCGCCGACGACGCGCCCCTCGGCGACGCCGGGCCGCAGCGGCCACCAGCCCTCGTTGGGCATCGGCTCGCGCCCGTCCTGGTCGAGGAACCACAGGTCGTCGGTCCAGTACTTCGACGCCCCCAGCTCGACCGGCGCGTCGCCGAACAGGACGGAGGCGAACCACTCCAGGGTCTGCTCGAAGTGGTCGCGCATCCCGAACGTCGACCAGTGGGGGCCCGAGTACGTGACCAGCCCGGCGCGGGCGAGGACGGCGTTCTGCAGGGCGGTGATGTCGGAGTAGCCGCACAGGATCTTGGGGTTGGCCCGGATCAGCTCCCAGTCGAGGTGCGGCAGGAGCTCGTTGCAGTTGTAGCCGCCGATGACGGTCAGGATCGCCGCCACCGACGGGTCGGCGAAGGCGTCGTGCAGGTCGGCGACGCGGGAGGCGACGCTGCTGGAGTTGAAGGCGTCCCGCTCGTCGACGTGGCGGCCGTAGGTGAGCGTCAGGCCGAGCTCGGCGAAGCGGGCGTCGATGATCGCGCTGTGGTCGTGCTCCATGACCATCGCGCGCGAGCAGGCCGGCGCGACCACGCGGACGACGTCGCCCGCTTTGAGTTTGGGGGGATGGATGACGTCCATCTAGCGAAGCATAGGCGAGCCGCTCTCCGCCTCCGCCCACACCGCGAACGAGGCCGCGTCGGCGCCGTCGCCGCAGACCGGGCAGCCGGCCGGGTCGCGCGGCCACTGGGACATGACCTCCAGCTCGCCGGTCTCGAAGTGCACGTCGAGCTGGCGGCCCAGGGCGATCGGCTCGGCGTGGCCGGTGACCAGCCGGATCGCCTCTCCGGTGATCAGCGACGCGACCAGCGCGATGTGCGGGGCGAAGGCGAGGGTCACCCGGCCGTGCTCGGCCCGCAGCGCCCCGGCGAGCTGGGCGAGGTAGCTGGGGTCGGCGCGCGAGTAGTACAGGTGCAGGCAGTCCATGCAGCCCGTCTCGTGCGGACGCACCGAGAACAGCCGGCCCCGGGTGACGAACGAGCCGCCGCACACGTACGGCACCCCCTCCTGCACGCAGCCCGCGTTCACCCGCCGCTGCGCGACGAACGGCGGCTCGTCGATCGCGCAGATCGCGACGTCGGCGCCCCGGACGAGCCGGGCGACGTCCGCGGCCGACTCGATCCTGCGCTGGACGGCGGCGAACTCGACGTCCGGGTTCACCTCCTTGGCCATCCGCGCGGCCACCGCGGTCTTGTACGCGCCGAGGTCGCTCTCCCGGTAGAGGAACTGCCGGTTCAGGTTGCTCAGCTCGACCCGGTCGTAGTCGACGGCCGTGATCCGGCCGAACCCGGCCGCCAGCAGCATGGGCAGGATGTACGAGCCGCCGCCGCCCAGGCCGAGCAGCACGCAGTGGGCGCCGCGCAGCCGGTCCTGCGGCTGCTCGCGGGCGGCGGACAGGCCGGCGTAGTGGCTGAAGTAGTTGACGTTGCCCTGGTAGCGGCGCGCGTCGCCGCCGTCGTACGGGCTGGGGCGGGCGTCCTCCAGGAAGCCGCGGCCGTCCAGGTCGCGTACCGCATCGAGCACGTCCTCGACGCCGATGCCCGGGTGCGCCCGGCCCACCGCAGCGGCGACCTCGCCGAGCGTCCGGGTGCCGTCGAGCGCTTCGACGAGGGTCCACAGTTGTCCGTACGGGTCGGTGAAGTCGACGGTGACGCCTGCCTGGGCGCCGATCCGGAACCGGGTGCCGTCCAGCCGGTACACCGGGTAGATGGGTTTGACACGGATGAGTCTGTCGAGCGAAACGGGCATCTTCCTTCGTCCTTCTGCGCCGTCGGGTCGGAAATGGCCGAACGGGCATCCGGGGGGCGGCCGTTCCCCCCGGATGCCCACTTGCTGACTGCCGCTTTCTGCGGGTCTATCGCCGGGATCAGAAAATGATCCAGCTCACCTCGACCGGCGCCTCAGTGCCCAGGTCGTTCATCTCGTACGTCATGCGATTCACCCCCTCTCGCGAATGCCCGGACCGGCCCGGAGACGAGACCGGCCACACCTGCCGCGGCCACGAGGGCGGCCCCGAGAAGGAACACCGCCCTCGGACCGGCCGCGGAAGCCAGGAGTCCCGCGAGCAGCGCGCCCACGGGGAAGAGCCCGAACGAGGCCACCAGCAGCGCCCCGGACACGCGCCCGCGGACCGCCGCGGGCAGCGCGGTGTGCACGACGGTGATCAGCAGCACGTTGCCCGCCGCGTTCGCCGCGCCCGCGCCGAGGAAGAGCGCCGCGGGCCAGAACTGGCCCTCGATCAGGCCGACCGCGCCGAGCAGCGCGGCCTGCGGGAGCATCAGCAGGACCGCCACCCGTACCGGGTTGCGCGGGGCGCGCAGCAGGCCCGCCGCGACGCTGCCCGCGAGCGCGCCGAGCCCGAAGGCCCCCAGCACGACCCCGTACGCGGTGGAGAACGTGGCCGGCGCGCTCTCGTGCAGCAGTGCGGGCAGCCCGACCTCCAGGATCCCGGCGAACCCAAGATTGCCGACGGCGGCCAGCGTCAGGATGATCCTGAACAGCGGGAACCCGCGCACGACGGCCCACATGCCGGGCCCGCCGCTGCCCCGCTCCGGACGCACCCGGCCGGGGTGCGGCCGGACGAACCACAGGGTCGCCACCGACACCGCGAACGAGGCCGCGTCCACGGCGAGCGCCGGCCCCGGGCCCAGACGGGCGACGAACAGGCCCGCGACCACCGGCCCGGTCAGCGCGACGGCCTGCGCGGTCGCGTAGTTGCGGCTGTTGGCGCTCTGGACCCGCGACTCCTCGACGATGTCGGGGATGACGGCGAAGTTGGCCGGCAGGAAGGCGCCCCCGGCCAGGCCGAGCACCGCCGTGCCGGCCGCCAGTGCCCAGAGCCGGTCGGCGCCGTCCCAGGCCAGGGCGCACAGCAGCCCGGCGGCCGGGGCCCGGACGACGTCGGCCGCCAGCATGACCGGCCTGGGCGTCCAGCGGTCCGCGAGCGGGCCGCCGAGCACGAGCCCGACCAGCCGGAAGACCCCGTAGACGGTCAGCACCGTGCCGAGGGTCGCGGTGCCGTGCCGCAGCAGCACGATCCCCGGAAGGGCGACGACGAAGAACTGGTCGCCGAAACCGGAGAACCCCTGACCGGCGATGAGCAACGCCAACGACGACGCCGGAGAACGGCGCCGCCCGGTGACGTGGCCGGTGTGGCCGGCGGGTATCGAGGACTTCGACGAATGACTCACGTAATGCAGGGCGTTCCATCCCGTTCCGGACCCGTTCCATTCGCGACCGCCCTGCACGGCTGCGCCTCCGGCCGGCCCGGCGGCTGTGCGTCGAGTGGGCCTTGCGCGTCACTCGTTGAGCACGTGCGGCGGCGCGCCGGGCGAGGCTCCGGGGCCGGGTCGGTCCCGGAGCCTAGGGTGTTTGCCATGGTCAAGTGGCTTGTACTTCTGCTGGCTTGCTCGCTGACCGGATGCGCCGGTCCCGTCGGGACGGCCGGGGGCACGTCGCCGTCCGCGCCCGCGCCGTCCGGATCCGCCGCGTCGGGGTCCGCGCCGGGCGGGTCGTCTCCCGATGCCGCCGAGGGCGAGGGCGGGCGGGAGGTCGGCGGGTGCGCGGACGCCCGGTGCGAGGTCACCCTCAGGGCGGGCGACGTCCTGCGGTTCGGGCAGCGTCACGGGGTCTCCCGGTTCGCCGTCGCGAGCGTCCAGGGCGACAAGGTCACGTGGGAGGCGGACTTCACCGGGGGCGGGGACATGAGCTCCCAGGGCGAGCAGGGCGGCGCGTCCACCTGCAAGTTCGACGAGGGCGGGGGCTGCTCGGGCTACATTCGGGGCGTCACCACGCTCACCCTGAACGACGTCGTCCTGCGCTTCCTCTCCTTCGACCGCGGCCGCGCCGTCGTACGGGTGACACCCAAGCGATGACCGCCGGCCGGGAGGTCGTGCGGGCATGAGCGCGCGGCCCAGCAGCCGGACCAGCGTGATCGTCACGATGGTGGTCGTGGGGGCGCAGGCCGTCGTCCTCGGGGTCCTGACGGCGGTCACCGGCTCGGCCATCCTGTACGCCGAGGCCATGTTCAGCGTGGCCGACTTCGGGGTGGAGGTGTTCCTGCTGATCGGGCTGGCGCGGGTGGCGCGCCCGGCCGACGAGCGGCACCCGCTCGGCTACGGGCAGGAGATCTTCTTCTGGTCGCTGTTCGCCGCCGTGGGGCTGTTCGTGGGCGGGGGCGTCGCCTCGATCGTGGAGGGTCTGGGCGAGCCGTCGGCCTCGGGCGGTTCGTACGCGCTGGGCTACCTGGTGATCGTGCTGATCACGGTCAGCGACGGGTGGGCCCTGGCCGTCTCGGTACGGGCGCTCGGCGCGCGGGCCACGGTGACCGGCCGGTCATTGTGGGCGGAGCTGCTGGCCGGCAGCGACCCGGCGGCCAAGACCGTGACCCTGGCCAACGCGGCGGCCGTGGTCAGCGGCCCGATCGCGGTGGCCGGCCTCGCGCTGCACCAGGCGACCGGGAACGAGGTCTTCGACTCGCTGGGCAGCGTGCTGATCGGGATCCTGCTGGTCGCGGTCTCGGGCCTGCTGCTGCGGCTCAACCAGAACCTCATCGCCGCGCCCAGCGTGGACGCCGCCGACCTGGCCCGCATCCGCCGCGCGATCGTCGAGGTGCCGGGTGTCACGGGGGTGCGCGGGGTGATCGCGGTGATCGTCGGGCCCCACCAGGTCATGGTGGCCGCCCGGGTGACCCTCGCCTCGGCCACCGACCTGCCCCGGGCCGAGCGGGCCATGGCCGCGGTCGAGGAACGCCTGCGGCGGCGTCCGGAGATCCGGGAGGTCTACGTCACGCCTGTCGCCCCCGAATGAGCCCGCGCCCGGTCGAGCCGCGGCGACGGCACGCGAGGACGCGGGCGCGGGTCCTGGAGCAGGGCTCTGATCTCCTGGCTGATCGTGTTCATGGCGGCGCTCAGGTCGTGCAGGAGCAGGTCGGCAGCGGCCGGGTCGGTGCGGTGGCCGGTGGCGGCGGCGTCGACCGTCCCGGCCAGGTCGCGCAGTGCCCGGCCGAGCCCTTCTCGCAGGTCGTGGTGGAGGCGGCGACGTTCCTCCTCGCGGATGGCGAGCACGCGTTCCCTGGCCCGGCGCAGGTCCGCGGTGACGGCCATGGTGTGGGCGGCGCCGGCGACGTACGGGGTGATCGCGGCGACCGCCCGCGGGTCGGCGGACGGGGTGATCAGCAGGCGGCCCACCGCCCGTCCGTGCCACACGAGCGGCACGTCGTGGGCCACCGGCCAGGGCTCGCCCGACACGATCCGGACGCCGGCCAGCTCCACGGCGACCCCGGCGGCCGGCAGCCCGTCCCGTACCAGCTCGACCACGGCGGCCAGCGCGGCCTGCGGCCCGGTGGCGGCGACGGCCCGCCGCAGCCGCCGGACGAGCGACGCCCTCGCCCAGCCACGCACACCGGGCACCCGGACCAGCAGCGCACGCGCCCGGCCACGCACACCCGGCACCCGCACGAGCGGGTGTCGCGAGGTGGGCGGGGTCACGGCAGTTGCCGGGTGGCGGCCACGGCCGCGATCGCGACCAGGGCGGCGCCGATGCCGAGCCAGAGCCCGCGCCGAGCGGAGTCGCGGGTCATCGCCAGCGCCCCGGCCCCCAGGCCCAGCGCCAGCAGGTAGAGGGCGTGCCAGTCGGGCGAGCCGGCCACGAAGCCCACGCCGTCCAGGTACGGCGGCGGCCCCCACCGCGCGAACTCGACGTAGAAGCCCAGCATGGTCAGCGTCGAGTGCAGCGGCTCCACGACCCCGTTGACGGCGATCAGCACGAGCATCACCAGGACGGAAGCCCCCGGCCACGGCAGCCACCGGGCCACCGCGACCCCCAGCGTGCCGGCCCCGAGCACGCACAACGGCCCGGCGCCGATCTCGTGGACGCTCGGGAACCGCTCCAGCTCGACGTCGGCGACCGCGTAGACCGTCACCAGGACGGCCTGCATCGCGCAGGCCAGCAGGAACGGCCCCAGCGCGGCCAGGCAGGAGGCCGCGGTGCGCAGGTCGCGTCCGGCGGGGGTCGCGGCCAGCAGCTCGTCGGTGCCCGCGCGTCTGGTGGCCGAGGCCGTGAGCGTCGCGGCGAAGAACAGCGGCACGCCCAGCGGGAGGACGAGTTCGTTGGTGAGCGCGCTGTAGGCGGGCCGGGGCGCCCATTCCGTGGTGGCCAGGCCGATCAGGTACAGGACCAGGCCCGTGATCGCGAGCGGGTGCAGCATCAGCCGCCGGGTCTCGGCCAGCGCGAGCGAGGGCAGCAGGTGCGCGGGTCCTCCGCCGTTCTCCAGCTCGTCGGATTTGCCCGGCGCGATGGGGCTCACGTGGCGCGTCATGCCGTCGTCTCCGTGGTCGCGCCGGTGAGGAGCAGCAGGTAGCCGTCCTCCAGGGTCGGGTCGGCGGGACGGGCGTCCGTGGGGGCGGGGCCGAGGCCGCGGTACAGGCCGTCGCCGGTCCGCCGGGAGCGGCCGCCCGCCTTCTCCGCCGACACCCAGACCTGCCCCTCGGCCAGCGCCCGGAGCTCCGCCGGGGTGCCGGTGAACGCGCACCGGCCGCCCTTGAGCACGACCAGGCGGTCGCAGAGTGCGGCGACGTCCTCCGTCTGGTGGGTGGACAGCACGACCGCGCGGTCCTGGCCGAGGCGCGCGACCAGCTCGCCGAACAGCAGCCGCTGCTCCGGGTCGAGACCGGCGGCGGGCTCGTCCAGGAGGATCAGCTCGGGCTCGCCGAGCAGGGCCTGGGCGATGCCGAGGCGCCGCCGCATGCCGCCCGACAGCGTGCGGACGCGCCTGCCGCTCACGGACGTGAGCCCGACCTCCTCGATCACCCGGCGCACCTCGTCGTGCCTGGACCGGCGGTGTGTCATCTCCTTCAGGACCGCCACGTAGTCGACGAACTCGAAGGCGGTGAGGCCGCGCTGGAAGCCCAGGTCCTGCGGCAGGTAGCCGAGCCGCCGCCGGATCTCCAGCCGGCCCGCGCCCGGGTCGCGGCCGAGCAGCCGCAGCTCGCCCCCGTCCGGCGCGAGGACGGTCGCGAGGACCCGGACGAGGGTGCTCTTGCCCGCGCCGTTCGGGCCGAGCAGGCCGGTGACGCCCTTGCCCGCGCTCAGGGTGAGCCCGTCCAGGGCCCGGCTGCGGCCGTAGGTCTTCACCAGGCCGACTGCCTCGATCATGAGAACTCCCCGCGGCGGACGACGAGCAGGACGACGGACACCACGATGACGGCCAGGTAGCCGGCCTGCCCGGCGGCCCCGAACATGGCCAGGTCCGGCTCGCGCACGTTCGTGGCGACGACCGCGGCCACCCAGGGCACGGTCACCGCGACGGCGCAGCGGCGCGGGTCGTACCGGCTGGACAGCGCCAGGGTCAGCGAGGTCAGGGCGAGCGAGGGCAGCAGCCACGCGGCCGTCGCCCAGCCGCCGCCCGGCAGGGTCAGCCCGGCCGCCAGCGCCAGCGCCGACGACGACGCCACCACGGCGGCGGCCCGCATCAGCATCAGCCGGAACGTCGAGTACGGCGCGGCCAGCCCGATCTCGTGCGCCGGATCGCCGTCCCGCCCGAAGGCCACGGCGACCCCGGCCACCGGCACGACCGGCGCCAGCGTGAGGAACGTCAGCAGCCCCCACCGGGTCGTCTCCCCCGAGGCCAGCGCGGCGAAGAACAGCGCCACGGCGCTCGCGGCCAGCCACGGCAGCCGCAGCGAGGTCGTGGCGCCCAGCAGGCGGGCGGTGTGCTCGCGTACCCCGGCGGCCCGCAGCAGCCGTTCGACCGGGCGGGGCGCGGGCGCGTCGACGGAGTCGGCGATGTCGTCCCAGACCCGGTCCAGGCGGGCCCGCGGCACCCGCGAGGCCAGCAGGAGCCGGCACTGCTCGCAGGCCAGCAGGTGGGCCTCGACGGAGGCGGCGGGCGTCGCGGGCAGCTCGCCCGCCGCGTACGCCGCGGCCATGCCGTCGTCCATGTGCCAGGCGCTCACGCCAGTTCCTCCCTCAGCAGCGCGCGGGCGCGCATCATCCGGGTCTTGACCGTGCCGGCCGGGATGCCGAGCAGGCGTCCGGCCTCGCGGGTGGTCAGGCCGTCCAGCACGGTCGCCTGGACCACGGCGCGCAGCTCCGGGGAGAGCTGGTTGAGCGCCCGGCCGAGCTCGCCGTACTCGATGCCGAGCAGCACCTGCTCCTCGGCGGAGACCATGACCTGCTGGTGGGCGGGCAGCGCCGCGGGGCGGCGGCGCAGCTGGTCGAGCAGGCGGCGCACGCCGATCCCCCAGATCCAGGCCGCGACCTCGCCCCGCCCGTTCCATTTGCGCGCGGTACGCCAGACCGCGACGAAGGTGTCCTGGACCGCCTCGTCCACCACGGCCGGGTCGGCGCAGCGGCGGGTGAGCCGGAGGAGCAGCCAGGGCGCGTGCCGGGCATAGAGGACTTCCAGCGCACGCCGGTCGCCGTCGGCCACGGCCTCCAGCAGCCGGGCGTCCTGCCACGTCTCGTGCTCGCTCACGGGAGCCCGTTCATCGGTGTCATGCCTCTCTGTCGCATCCCTCGGCTCCGGCGGTTCACGATGAGAGGAAAAGTACTGGCGGCGACGACCGCTCCGGCCGTCGCCGCCTGCACAGGGCCCCTACGCGGGCCTGCTCACTCCTCGGGGAAGTGGCAGCTCACCTGCCGTCCCCTCACCGTCGTGAGCACGGGCGGCTCGGTCCGGCACAACGGCTGCGCCTTCGGGCAGCGGGGATGGAAGGTGCAGCCGGGCGGGGGCGCGAGCGGGCTGGGCGGGTCGCCGTGCAGGACGATGCGCTCCCGGGTGGCCTCCACCTCCGGATCGGGCACCGGCACGGCCGACAGGAGCGTGCGCGTGTAGGGATGGGCGGGATCGGAGTAGACGGTGTCCGACGAGCCGGTCTCCACGATCCGGCCCAGGTACATGACGGCGACCGTCTCGCACATGTGCCGCACCACCGACAGGTCGTGCGCGATGAACAGGTAGCCGAGCCCGAGGTCGGCCCGCAGGTCGGCGAGCAGGTTGACGATCTGGGCCTGGATGGACACGTCCAGCGCCGAGACCGGCTCGTCGCAGACGACCAGACGGGGCCGGGAGGCGAGCGCGCGGGCGATGCCGATCCGCTGCGCCTGGCCGCCGGAGAACTCGTGGGGATAGCGGTCGGCGTGCTCGGCGTCCAGGCCGACGAGCCGGAGCAGCTCGACGACGCCGTCCCGGTCGACCGTCCGGCGCGGCCCGGCGACGATCTGCCGCACGGTGTGGCGCGGGTTGAGCGACGCGAACGGGTCCTGGAAGATCATCTGGAGCCGGCCGCGCATCGGCAGCAGGGCCCGGGGGCCCAGGTGGGTGATGTCGTGGCCGTCGAAGGTGACGGTCCCGCCGGTGGGCTCCAGCAGCCGCACGATCATGCGCCCGGTGGTGGACTTGCCGCAGCCCGACTCGCCGACCAGGCCGAGCGCCTGGCCTTCCGGCACGTCGAAGCTCACGCCGTCCACCGCCCGGACCCGTTGCCCGCGGCGTCCGGAGAAGGTCATCCGCAGGTCGCGCACGGAGAGCATCAGTGGTCGGCTCCTTCCAGGTGGCACGCGACCCGGTGGGGGTCGCCGGCGAGCGGCGGGCGCGTGGTCGCGCAGACGTCCACGGCGGCCGGGCAGCGCGGGTGGAACCGGCAGCCCGGCGGCGGCGCGAGCAGCGAGGGCGGCGCCCCCGCGATCGCCCGCAGCCGCGCCCGGCCCGCGGCCGCACCCGCCGGCACGTCCGGCGGCGCCGCGCCCGGCACCGAGTCCAGCAGGGCCCGCGTGTACGGGTGCAGCGGCCGTTTGAAGATCTCCCTGGCCGGGGCGTGCTCCACGGTCCGGCCGCCGTACATGACCAGGACGTCGTCGGCCATGCGCGCCACCACGCCCAGGTCATGGGTGATCAGGACGACCGCGAGCCCCCGCTCGCGCTGGATGCGCGCGATCAGGTCGAGGATCTGCGCCTGGACGGTCACGTCGAGCGCCGTCGTCGGCTCGTCGGCGATCAGCACGCCCGGCTCGCAGGCCAGCGCCATCGCGATCATCACCCGCTGCTGCATGCCGCCCGAGAAACGGTGCGGATGCTCCCCGGCGCGCCGCCGCGGCTCCGGGATGCCCACCTCGGCCAGCATGTCAACCGCCCGCTCGCGGGCCGCCCGCCGGCCGGCCCGGCGGTGCAGCCGGTACGCCTCGGCGATCTGCTCCCCCACGGTGAAGAAGGGATGCAGCGACGACAGCGGATCCTGGAAGATCATCGACACCGCGCTGCCGCGCAGCCGGCGCAGGCGTTCGGCCGGGGCTCCGACGAGCTCCTCCCCGTCGAGCTCGATCGACCCCGCGACGGTCGCCCGGCGGTGCAGCCCCAGCAGCGACAGCGCGGTCACGGACTTGCCGGACCCGGACTCGCCGACGACGCCCAGGGTCCGCCCCCGCTCGACGCCGAACGACACGCCGTCCACGATCCGGACGTCGCCGAAGCTCACGGACAGGTCGCGCACGGAAAGGATCACGAATACCTCACCCTGGGGTCGATGACCGCGTAGACCAGGTCCACGAGCAGGTTGGCCAGCACGATGAAGAAGGCCGCGAGCAGCGTCGTGCCGAGGATCACCGGCTGGTCGGACTTGACGATGCCGTCGTAGGCGAGCCGACCGACGCCGGGCAGGCCGTACACGGTCTCGGTGATCATCGCGCCGGCCAGCAGGCCGCCCAGGTCCATGCCGAAGACGGTGACGACCGGGGTCATGGCCGCGCGCATGCCGTGCTTGGCGACGACCGTCCGCTCGTGCAGGCCCTTGGCGCGGGCCGTCCTGATGTACGGCTCGGCCATCGTCTCGATCATCTGTGCCCGGGTGAGCCGGGCGTACATGGCGGCGTAGAGGGCGGCCAGCGTGACCCAGGGCAGGATCAGGTTGCCGGCCCAGGCGGCGGGGTCGTCCGTGAGCGGCACGTACGCCGGGTAGGGCAGCAGCCCGGTCACCCGTACCACCAGCAGGAGCAGCACCATCGCCACGAAGTAGACCGGCAGGGACGCGCTGGTCAGCGTGGCGATCATCAGCGTCCGGTCCAGGGCGCTCCCCCGGCGCAGCGCCGACACCACCCCGACCGTGACGCCCACGGCCAGCCACAGCAGGGCCGCGCCGACCGCCAGGGACGCGCTGGCGCCGAGCCGGTCGATCAGCAGGTCCCAGACCGGCAGGGCGTTCTGGTAGGAGAACCCGAGGCAGGGCACGTGGCAGCCGGGGCGTCCGGCGACGATGCCCGCGACGTAGCCGCCGAACTGCTCCCACAACGGCCGGTCCAGCCCCATCTGCGCGCGCACCTCGGCGACCCGCTCGGGCGTGCAGGTCTTGCCGCACGCCTGGACCGCCGGGTCGGACGGCAGCACGTAGAAGATCACGAAGGTCACCGCGCAGATCACCAGCAGCACGCCGGCGACCGCGAGGGCCCTTCTGGCCAGGTACGACGTCACTGTGCCGCCCCCTTGGGGTCGATGGCGTCGCGCAGGGCGTCGCCGAGGAGGGTGAAGGCGAGCACCGTCAGGAACAGGCAGGTGCCGGGGACGAGCAGGTACATCGGGTCGACCTCGTACCAGAGCATCGCCTCCTGGATCATCTGCCCCCAGGAGGCGGTCGGCGGGCGCACCCCGACCCCGAGGAACGACAGCGCCGCCTCGGTGCCGATGTTGGCGGGCACCGCGAGCGTCGCGTACACGAGGATCGGCGCGGTGATGTTGGGCATGATCTCGCGGAAGACGATGACGCCGTTCAGCGCGCCGCCGACCCGGGCGGCGTCCACGTACTCGCGGTGCTTGACGGAGATCGCCTGCCCGCGCACGATCCGCCCGATGTACGGCCAGCCGAACCCGCCCATCACACACACGAGCAGGACCATCCGGTCGCCGTCGGGCATGACCGAGATGAGGGCGATCATGAAGATCAGGCTCGGGAACGACATGAGCAGGTCCATGGTCCGGCTGATCAACGCGTCCGCCCAGCCGCCGAGGTAGCCGGCCAGCAGCCCGAACACGGTGCCGAGCAGCACCGACACCAGCGTCGCCAGGGTGGAGACCATCAGCGAGACGCGGGCGCCGTACACGATGCGGCTGAACACGTCGCGGCCGTTGACGGGCTCGACGCCGAGCCAGTGCTCGCCGCTGACGCCGCCCAGCATCCCCTTGGGCACGCCCGCCAGCTCCTGGTCGATCGCGGAAGGGTCGAAGGCGTCCGGCGGCCAGCCGTTCACCTTGGTGAGCAGCGGCGCGGCGAGCGCGACCAGCACCAGGACCGTCACCACGACCAGCGCGAACCGGGCGGCGGCACCGCCCAGCAGGCGCTTCCTGACCAGCCGGGCGGGCGGGCTCGCCGTGACGACCGTCGCCGTCATGTCCGGCTCCGCCGGTATCCGGGGTAGCCGTTCCTCACTTCTGCCGCACCCCCAGGACGGCGAAGTCGAGCTGCCCGGACCAGACGGGATGGCCCACCGCGCCGGAGACGTCCTTGCCGACCAGGATCGGCTTGCGGTCCCACGCGTACGGCACCGCCGGCGAGGACTGCATGACCTGCCGGTCGAGGTCGACCCAGGCGGCTTCGGCGGCCTTCGGATCGCTCATGGCCTGGATCTCGTCGATGCGCTTCTGCACCGCCTCGTCGCGGAACTGCCAGACGTTGCCGGAGTTGCCCTTCTCGACGATCGTGCGCCCGTCGAACAGCAGCGGCAGGAACGTCGCCCCGGACGGGTAGTCGGGGCACCAGCCGTAGGTGAACAGGTCGGGCGTCTTGGCGGTGTCGCCGACGGTGTCGTAGTAGACCGAGGGATCGACGGGCGTGAGCACGACCTCGACGCCCGCCCGCTTCAGCGACGCCTGCACGGCCTCGCCGAGCGCCTTGTCGCCGGTCGAGATCGTCATCCGGACGTTCAGCGTCCTGCCGCCCAGCAGGGCCTTGGCCTTCTCGACGTCCCCGGCCGGCGGGAGGTGGAACACGTCCTGCGGCGTGCCGCCCGACAGGGCCGGCGGCAGGTAGGAGGTGGCGATCGAGGTCATGGCCGGGCCGCCGGCGGCGGTCTGGAGTGCCTGCTTGTCCAGGGCGAAGTGCACCGCCTGCCGGGCCTTCAGGTCGTCGAAGGGCGGCTTGGAGGTGTTGAAGCCGATCATGTCGGTGCATCCCGACATGGCGTTGACCAGCCGGGACTTCACGTCCGGCCGGGGCAGGATCTTGGCCAGGCTGGCGGCGCTGACGTCGGTGTAGGCGATCGAGGTGGCGTCCTCGCCCCTGCTCTCGATGAGCCGGTCGTCGATCACGCCCTGCCGCAGGCCCTGCTTGACCACGATGCGGTCGGGCGCGGCCTTGCGCACCGGGTCGGTGGCCGCCGACCAGTGCGGGTTGCGCACCAGGACCATCTCCTTGCCCCGGTCGTAGCGCTCGATCTTGTACGGCCCGGAGGAGAAGGGCCGGTTGTCGTACTGCGCGCCGGTCTCCTTCGCGGCCGGCACCGGCGCGAACGTCGGCAGCGTCACCGTGGAGGAGAACTCGGCGACCGGCCGCTTGAGGCGGAAGACGATGGTCCGGTCGTCGGGGGTCTCGATCGAGTCCAGGTGCCTGCCCTTCAGCGGGCCCTTGTAGCCGTCGGCGCCGGCCAGGTAGAGCTGGGCGTAGTTGGGGCCGCCGGGCAGCTCGGGGGCGAAGGAACGCTCCACGTTGTACTTGATGTCCTTCGCGGTGACGGGGGTGCCGTCCTCGTACTTCACGCCGTCCTTGAGGGTGAAGGTCCACACCTTGCCGCCTTCGGAGGCGGTCCCCAGGTCGGTGGCCAGATCCGGGACGATCTCGTGGCTGCCCGCCTTGAAGGTGGTGAGGGTGCGGTAGAGCAGCCGGATGCCGAAGTCCATCTGGGGCATCGTCCAGTTGCGGGCCGGGTCCAGGTGGGAGAAGTCCTGGTTGGACAGGATCGTCAGGGTCCCGCCCCCGGCCGCCGTCGCCGGGGTGGCGGCCTTGCCGCCGCCGCAGGCCGCCACGCCGAGCAGGAGCCCCGCGGTCAGCACGTTACGGAGAGTCACGGATCACTCCAGTGAGGTGAGAGGGCCCGGACCGGGACCGGCGGGAGAGGGTTCGCCGGCCCCGGCGCCCGGACGGTCTAGTACTCGGTCTTGACGCTCGCGCCCGAGAAGGTCTGCGCGGCGTGGAGGCTGATGTAGTTGTAGCCGGCGGGCGGGTTGTTGATCACCAGGGTCTCGGCGTTGCCCGACGCGGTGGAGCGCTGGGTGTAGGCCGAGGTGGTGGCCCAGGTGGCGGCGTTGTAGTAGAGGTCGGCGTTCCCGGTGCCGCCGGAGGCGGTGATGGTCAGCCTGGCCGTGCCCGCGGGCAGGTAGATGTAGAGGTAGGCGTAGTTGCCCTGGGTGGCCGACAGGTTGCTGCGCTTGCAGTTCTTGTCGAGCTTGCGGGTGTCGGAGGCGGTGCACTCCGGCGTCGAGCCGCCGCCGGTCGACACCGTGACCTGCTTCGACGCCGTCGCGGTGGCACCGCCGTTGTCGGTGACGGTCAGCGTGACGGTGTACGTGCCCTGCGCCGCGTAGGCGTGCGACGGGTTGGCCGCGGTGGAGGTGGCGCCGTCGCCGAAGTCCCAGCGGCGGGCGGCGATGGTGCCGTCGGAGTCGGTGGAGGTGTCGGTGAAGGCGGCCGTCAGCCCGCTGGCCGTGGAGGTGAAGTTGGCGGTGGGCGCCTGGTTGCCGGTGCCGCCCCCGGAGCACGCCCCGGCCGCGCAGGCGGCGAGCCAGGTGTACCAGTCGGAGTCGTAGCGGCTGCCGATCGTGCTGGTCAGGAACGACCTGGCGGTGCTCCACGCGCCGGTCCGGTACGAGCCGAGCAGCGTCGCGACGTCGGCCGGGTGCTTCTCGAACATGTAGCGGACGGCCAGGTAGCCCCACCGGTAGATGCGGGTGGTGTCATGGTCGTAGGTGGTGTTCCACAGCGTGCTCAGCGCGTACGTGCGGTTGCCCGCCTCGGTGATCGCCGCGTCGTAGACGACCTTGCGGTAGGAGTAGGAGACGTACTCGGCGAAGCCCTCGATCCACCAGATGGTCGGCGTGCTCACCCCGGCGGTGAAGTCGCCGTACATGTCGAACCGGCCGTCGAGGTAGTGGGTGTACTCGTGGTTGAGGTTCCAGATCTGGAAGTCGGGGCGCAGCCACTCGGCCTCGTAGGCGATGAACCTGGGCTGGTTGCCCGCGGCGGCGGGGTTGCCCTCCAGGTACATGCCCCCGTTGTTGGTGTCGATGCCGAACATCGCGCCGGCGTAGGTCTGGTAGTCGGTGCTGGAGTCGAAGACCACCACCTCCAGCGTGGTGTTGTTGTCGCCGGCGACCGGGCCGTTGTCCTTGACCAGGTTGTGGAAGAAGGCGTCCTGGTTGGCCAGGCTGGCGCAGGTGGCGGCGAGCTGGCCGGCGGTGACCTCCTGGGCCCGGATCCTGATGCTGGCGCTGCAGGTGTGGGTGATCGGCAGCACGCTGGCCGCCAGGCGGGCCGCCAGGTCGCAGGTGCCGTAGTAGGAGCAGTTGGCCTTGTCGTAGGAGTCGGTCATCTCGGCCACGCCCACCCACAGCGGCGCGGTGGCACCGGTCATGGAGCTGCGGCCGAGCAGGTTCTTGGCCAGCGGCCGGACGGTGGCCTGCAACGCCGTGTGCTGCAGGAAGCGGCCCAGCTCGCGCCCGGCGTTGGAGGCGAGGTAGCCGCGGTCGGTGCCGAGCAGGTTCAGGTGGTTCGTGGCGAAGGAGTTCAGGGAGTCGAGGACGCTGCGGTCGGCCTGCACGGCGCTGACGAACGCGGGCACCTGGTGGCCGCGGAACAGCACGGTGTAGACGTTGTTGACCGCGTTGAGCATCCACCACGACGCGTCGTAGGAGCTGTTGTAGCCGTCGAGCAGGCGCTTGACCACGTACAGGTAGCGGTCGTTCTGCTCGGCGCTGTCGATGAGGGTGACGGCCTCGCCCAGCACCTCGCCGTTGGCGTCGCTGACGGTCGAGGACCGGGAGCTGCCGAAGAAGGCGTCCAGGCCGGACCGGATCGCGGTGGTGAGCGCCTGGCCGTACGAGCCGACGTCGCCGGAGTTGTACCAGTGGACGTAGTAGCCGGCCCGCAGGTAGAGGACGAGCTGGGCCGTGGCGGTGCTGTTGTCGCCCGGGTAGTTCGCCGAGTTGTCGCGCAGGGCGTAGGCGACGGTCGTCATCTGCGCCTCGCGGAAGGCGTTGTAGGCGTCCGTGCCGGTCAGGTTGAACAGGGTGTTGACGCAGTCGGTGGCGCTGGCCTTGATCTGCTGGACCAGGGCGCTGCCGGTGCGGCTGGTGAAGTCGGAGACGTTGCACGCGGCGGCCGCGGCGACGCCCTTGCGCGCCGACGGTCTGGCGTGCTCCGGCCGGGTGGCGGGTTCGTCGTAGTCGCGGCGCAGGGCGTCCTTGGCCGCGGGCTGGGGCGCCCGGTCACGGGTGTCGAGCCGGGACTTGGCGACGTGCGGGGTGTCGTCGGCCGGGACCGCGAGGCGGGCGGCCGGGGGCGGTTCGGCCGCCGCGCTCGCCGGTGTCGCGGCGAACGGTGGGAGTAGGGCTAACGCGGCCAGGGGAACGATCAGCCGCCAGCCGTGCAGGACCTTGCGCACAAGAACCTCCGGGGGGTATCCGCATGGATGCGAGGTCGGGTACGAGTGTGCGGTCCGTCCGGAGGGCGTGGTCATACGACGCCGCATAAGTGTTGCCTATGGGCGTTCCCAATACGTCGCCAAGAGCCATCACATGTCACATAATCCTGAGCTATGGACCTGGATCTCCGGCATCTCCGAATGGTCTGTACGATCGCCGAGGCCGGCAGCGTCACCAAAGCGGCCGCGCGCCTCGGGCTGTCCCAACCGGCGATCACCACCCAGCTCCGCAGGATCGAGGAGATGGTGGGCGGTGAGCTGTTCACCCGCAGCCGCAACGGCGTCGAACCCACCCAGCTCGGACGTCAGGTCGTCGCCCGCGCCCGGATCGTCCTGTCGGAGATCGACTCGCTCTTCGGCGACCTGCACGATGCGAACCCGGCCGTCACCGGGCTGCGGCTCGGGTGCAGCCACCTGGCGTGCGTGGCCAGCGTGGTGGACCGGGTCGGCGAGGCGTTACCCGGCCGGTCGATCTCCCTGCGCATCGAGCCGTCCAGCGTGCAGCTCGCCGACGCGCTCACCCACGGCCAGCTCGACGCCGCGCTCATGGGCATGATCGAGGGGTTCGACGTCACCCTCACGCCGCCGGTCGTCACCCGCACGCTGGTGCCCAGGTATCCCATCTTCGTGGCCATGGCCGCCGGGCACCCGCTGGCCGAGCAGGCCGAGGTGCACCTGTCCGACCTCAGGAACGAGCGCTGGATCAGCCCGCCCGGCGCCGACGACGGCTCGCTCGCCGCCCTGCGCGCCTCCTGCCGGGCCGCCGGCTTCGAGCCGGACGTGCGCTACGACGCCCCGAGCGGCGCCGGCCGTCCGCTGGTCGCCGCCGGGCTGGGCGTGCGCCTGGTGGACCCGACCTGGCCGGTGCCCGAGGGCACCGCCGTCCGGCCGCTGGTGGGCGAGCCGCAGGTCGGGCACCTGGTCATGGCCTGGCGCAGGGACCTGATCGGCGCGGACGCGGCGGCGGCCATCTACCGCGGGCTCGCCGCCGCCTTCGAGGACCACATCGACGACAACCCCACCTTCCGCCAGTGGTGGGACGAGCACCCGGGCGCCCATCCCCTCCGCTGACGGCCGCGACCTGCGAGCCTGGGCCTCACTCCGCCGTGCGCAGCGGGAAGTGGCAGGCCACCTGGTGCTCGCCGCCCGCCAGCGGCGGCTCGGTCTCGCAGATCTCCTGGGCGAGCGGGCAGCGCGTCCTGAACCGGCATCCCGAGGGCGGGTTCTGCGCGCTGGGCAGCTCGCCCTTGATGGCGACGCTCGTGCGCGGCGCCACGCCCGGCTCGGCGGACGGCACGGCCTCGATCAGCGCCTGCGTGTACGGGTGCCGGGCGGCTCTGACGACGTCGCGAGCGGGCCCGACCTCGACGAGCTTGCCCAGGTACATGACGCCGATCCGGTCCGACATGTAGTCCACGACGGACAGGTCGTGGCTGATGAACACGTACGACAGGCCCAGCTCGCGCTGGAGGTCGCGCATGAGGTTGAGCACCTGGGCCTGGATGGAGACGTCGAGCGCGCTCACCGGCTCGTCGCACACGATCAGCCGCGGCTCCAGGGCCAGCGACCTGGCCAGCCCGATGCGCTGGAGCTGGCCGCCGGAGAACTCGTGCGGGTAGCGGTCGAGCACCCGTCGCGGCAGGCCCACCTGGTCCAGCAGGGTGCCGATGCGGGAGCGGCGGCCGGCCCGGTCGCCGGCCTGCTGGATCTCCAGGGGTTCGGCCAGGATGGAGTCGATGCGCATGCGCGGGTTCATCGCCGCGTAGCTGTCCTGGAACATGAGCTGGACCCGCCGGTGCATGGCGCGGCGGGCGCGCCGGTCGAGCGTGGCGATGTCGGCGCCGTCCACCACGATCTGCCCGGAGGTGGGCTCCTCCAGGCCGACGATCAGCCGGCCCACGGTCGACTTGCCGCAGCCCGACTCGCCCACGAGCCCGAACGTCTCGCCGGGGCGCACGTCGAAGCCGACCCCCGCGACCGCGCTGACCTGCGGCGCCTTGCGGCCCATCGAGCCCGTGCCGTCGTAGTTCTTGACCAGGTCGCGGACGGACAGGATCGGCGCGGCCTCGGCCTGCGGCCCGGCCCGGTCGGGCCGCGGCGCGGCGGCCTCGGCGCGCACCCGCGGCTGGAGCACCGGGTGCAGGCAGGCGTGCTGGTGCTCGCCGTCCGACAGGGTCACGTCGGTGGTCCGGCACTCCTCGGTCGCGAAGCGGCAGCGGGGCGCGAACCGGCAGCCGGTCATCGGCCGGGACAGGTCCGGCGGCAGGCCGGGGATGCTGTAGAGCGCGCCGTTGTCGTGCTCGGCCGCGCCGGGCAGCGACTCCATGAGGGCCTCGGTGTAGCGGTGGCGCGGCTGCCGGAACAGCTCGGCGGTGGTCGTGGCCTCCACCACGCGGCCGGCGTACATGACGGCGACCCGGTCGGCGCGGCTGGCGATCACGCCCAGGTCGTGGGTGACCAGGATGACCGCCATCTGGAACTCCTCGCGCAGGTCGTCGATGAGTTCCAGGATCTGGCGCTGGGTGGTGACGTCGAGGGCGGTGGTCGGCTCGTCGGCGATGAGCAGCCGGGGCGAGCAGACCAGGGCCATGGCGATGACCACACGCTGGCGCATGCCGCCGGAGAGCTGGTGGGGGTAGGCGTCGGCGATCTTGTCGGGACGCGGCATGCCGACCCGGCGCAGGATCTCCACGGCCCGCTCGCGCGCCTCGGCCTTGCCGACGCCCTGGTGGACCCGGAGCGGCTCGGCGACCTGGGCGCCGATGCGCATGGTGGGGTTGAGCGAGGTGAGCGGGTCCTGGAACACCATGCCCATCTCGACGCCGCGGATCCTGCGCATCTCGGCGGGCGGCAGGGACAGCAGGTCGCGGCCCTCGAACAGGATCTCGCCGCCGACGACGCGGCCGCCGGACGGCAGCAGGCCCATGACCGACAGGGCGGTCATGGTCTTGCCGCTGCCCGACTCGCCGACGATGCCGAGCGTCTCGCCCTGCCGCACCTCCAGGTTGACGTGGTCGAGGGCGTGCACGACGCCCTGACGCAGCGGGATGTCGGTGCTGACGTCGCGCAGGCGCAGCAAAGGGCTCATGTTCCGTTCCTCCTAGCGCCGCCGGAGGCGGACCTCGAAGACGTCCCTCAGCCCGTCGCCGATGAAGTTGAAGGCGAGGACGATGAGGATGATGGCGATCCCGGGCGGGTACAGCAGCCACCAGTAGCCGCTGTAGGTGTTGGCGAGGCCGTCGGAGAGCATCCCGCCCCAGTTCGCCGCGGGTGGCGGCACGCCGAGGCCGAGGAAGGACAGGTAGGCGACGTACAGGATGGCGTCGGCGACCTGGAAGGTGGCGTTGACGATCACGGTGCCGATGGCGTTGGGGATGATGTGCCGCCGTACGGCCCGGCCGCCGGTGCCGCCCATCGACCGCATGGCCTGGACGTACTCGCGCGAGCGCAGGGTCAGCGCCTCGCCGCGGACCAGCCGGGCCGGGCCCAGCCAGGCGAAGGCACCGATGATCAGGATGAGCATCGGCACGGTCGGCGTGACGATGGTCGCCATCAGCATGAACAGGAACAGCGAGGGGATCGACATCATCGCGTCGACCACCCGCATCATGGCCGCGTCCACCCAGCCGCTGGTGAAGCCGGCGATGGCGCCCCAGATCGTGCCCACGACCGTGGCCAGCACGCCGGCGGCCAGCCCGACCACGATGGACGTCTGCCCGCCGAGCAGCAGGCGGCCGAGCTGGTCGTAGCCGACGCCGTCGGTGCCCAGCGGGTGGCCCGGGGTGCCGGGGGCCAGGTAGACCGAGGCGAGGTCGGTGTGCACCTGGTCGGTCCGGTAGAACAGCGGGCCGAGGAAGCACAGGCCGCCCAGCACGATGAAGATGACCAGGCCCAGCAGGGCGAGGCGGTTCTCGGCGAAGACGGTCAGCGCCTGGCGCCACTGGCCGCGTACGGGCGCCTCGTCGGCGGGGACCGGCGTGCCGGTCGCCTCGGCGGGCGCGGTCATGAGCGGGCCGCCGTCCTGAGCCGTACGCGCGGATCCACGGCGGCGTACAGCAGGTCGGCGAGCAGGGCGCCGAGCACGGTCGCGATCGCGATGATCAGGGTGACGCCGAACAGGATCGGGAAGTCCCGCTTCAGCGCCGCCTGCCAGAAGAGCTGGCCCATGCCGGGGTAGTTGAACAGGGCCTCGACGACCAGGGCGCCGCTGAACAGCGCGGGCAGGTACATCCCGAGCAGGGTGATGACCGGGAACAGGCCGTTGCGCAGCGTGTGCCGGGCGACGACGCGCGCCTCCGACAGGCCCTTGCTACGGGCGGTGCGCACGTAGTTCTCGTTGAGGTTGTCGACCATCGAGGAGCGCACGTACCGCGAGTAGACGGCGACGGTCACGATGGCGAGCGTGACGGTGGGCAGCACGAGCCCGGCCGGGTCGGCCAGCACCTCGCCCAGGGTGAACCCCTGCGAGGCCTCCGGCGGCAGGATCGGCCAGACCTGCGAGAAGAGAATGATCATCATGAGACCCATGAAGAAGATCGGCGTGGCGTAGGCCAGCAGCGACAGGGTGGTGATCGTGTAGTCGGGCCACCGGTTGCGCCGCATCGCCTGGACGACGCCGAGCGGGATGGCGACGACGACGGCCAGCATCGTCGAGAACAACGACAACACCATGGTCTTGGGCAGCCGCTGGCCGATGGCCTCGGCCACCGACTGGTTGAGCTGGAAGGAGTAGCCGAGGTCGCCGCGCAGGAGGCGGCCGACGAACATGACGTACTGCTGGATCCAGGGGCGGTCGTAGCCCATCTCGTGGTCGAACGCCGCGAGCTGGGCCAGCGTCGCGTCCTTGCCCAGGGTGGCCCGCGCCGCGCCGCCCGGCAGCAGATGCAGGATGACGAACGTGATCATCGTGACCAGCACGACGATGATCAGGGCCTGGCCCAAGCGGGTGATCAGATACCGGGCCACGCGGGGCCCCTCCTTGTTCCAGGGACCCCGGCGACCCCCGCACGGGCCGCCGGAGTCGGGGACGGTCTCAGCTCTTCCAGGACCAGTCCTGGAAGAACATGTTGTTCATCGGGTCCTGCGTGACGCCCTGGAGCCCGGCGCGGTACGCCGAGATCTGGTAGACGGGGTTCGGCATCCACAACACCGGCAGGTCCTGGGCCAGCCGGTCGTTGTACGCCTTGAGCGTCGCCTCGTCGTCGGCGAACTGGGTGGCCTCGATGAGCTTGTCGGCCTCGGGGTCGCTGTAGCTGCCCAGGTTGACCGGGGCGTCGGTGGCGAACAGCCGCTCACCGCTGGGGAAGGCCGGGTAGTACCAGCTGCCCTGCGAGCCGAAGAACGACATGTCCCACGAGCAGTTGGAGTCCGCCGACTTGCACGCCGGGGTGACCGCGACCGAGTCCGGCACTTCCTTGATGGTGAGCTGGATGCCCAGCTTGGCCATCTGCGACTTGATCTCGGCGAACATCTTGGTCGTCGCGGCGAAGCCGGTCTGGCTGGTGACGGTGAAGGCCAGCTCCGCGCCGGACTTGATGCCCTCGCCGCACTGGTCGGCGCCGGTGCCCGGCTTCTGGCAGGTCGTCTGGCCGTCAGGGGTCACCTGCCAGCCGTGGCTCTCCAGGAGCTGCTTGGCCTTGGCCGGGTCGAAGGGGTAGGCGCAGCCTTCGCTGGAGCCGTTCGTGCCGGCCTTGGCCGGGACGGGGCCACAGGTCGGGGCCGCCATGCCGGACCAGATGGCCTTGCTGATGGTCGGCTGGTCGATGAGCGACTGCAGGGCCTGGCGCAGGTAGAGCTGCTTGAACAGGGGGCCCGAGTCGGGGTTGTTGAAGTTGAGCTGGAGGTAGGTGATGGACCAGCCGTACCAGGGGGCGATCTGGTAGCCCTTCGACTCCAGGTACTTCTGCTGCGACAGGTTGGCCGGCGGCACGTAGCCGTAGTCGATCTGGCCGGCGCGCAGCACGTTGAACTCGGCGTCGTCGCTGGTGAAGGGGCGCAGCGTGACCGACTTGAGCTTCGGCTTGTCGCTGCCGGAGTAGTTCGCGCGGGCGGTGAGGACGACCTCGCCGTTCGGCACGTACTTCTCCAGCTTCCACGGGCCGCTGTTGACCTGCCACAGCTCGTTGGTCGCGTACGTCTTGGGGTCCTTCGACGCGGCGGTGAGGAAGTCGAAGACCTTCTTGGCGCCCTCGGGGGTGGTGTCGAGGTCGCCCACCTTGCCCGTGGCCGAGTCCTTGTCCCAGACGTGCTGGGGCAGCGGCACGATGCGGTTGAGCTGGTTGCCGACGAACCACCCGGTGTTGTACGTCTTCGTGGTCGTCACGGAGAAGGTCTTGTCGTCCTTCACCTTGAACTCGGCGATGTTGTCCGGGAAGCCGCCCTCCCGGTAGGACGCCCACTTGTCCTTGTTCGCGGTGACGAGGTTCCACCAGAACTGGATGTCACGGGTGGTGACGGGCTTGCCGTCGGACCACGTGTTGTCCTTCAGCGTGATCGTCAGCGTCTTGCCGCCGTCGCTCACCTCGGGCGGTTCGGCCATCGAGCGCCCGGGGTCGATGTTGTACTTCGCCGAGCCGTCCAGCAGGTACTCGTACAGGTGGCGGTACTGGGCGGAGCCGAAGATGACGTTCTCGCCCTGGGTGAAGCCGGGTGCCGAGATAGGCAGGATCCAGTTCGGGGTCCTGAGGGCGACGGTCACGCCGTCCTTGCTCTGGCCCCCGCTCTGGGCGCCCTTCTGCGCGCCGCCGGCGGACCCGCTGCACGCGGTCAGCGCCAGCCCGAGGGCCAGCACGCCCGCCAGGGCGCCGGTGCCGCGGAGCCCGCGCCGGTGGAATCTGCTCCCCATGGGATCTCCTCGGTTGACGTCGCACGGCGCCCTGCGCTTACCGGGGGCCTGGTGCGTTCAATGCGGAGAATGTATAGATGGTCCCGTATGAAGTCAACGGAACTAAGACGCTTTGTTCGCAGACTTGTTTCGGTTTAGAGTCGAAGTCGCCGGTGCCTCATGATGGGGCTCTGTTGCGACGACGGGCCTGCCGGGGAACCGGCCTGAAAGAGGAGCGGCATGCCGGAGCCATCGAGTCCCGCCAACCTGCGTGAGCAGGCGCTCAGCCTCTTGGCCAGCGGTGCGGCGACGTCGCGCGCCGATCTGGTGGAGACCCTCCAGGTGGCTCCGTCCACGGTCTCCAGCGTGGTCCGGCGGTTGCTGGAGGAGGGCGCGATCCTGGAGGAGGGCGTGGGCCGCTCCACCGGCGGGCGGCGGCCGCGGATCCTGCGCCTGCGCGACGTCCCCGGCGCCTTCGCGGTGTCCGAGCTGGGCGCCCAGCACGCGCGCGTGGGGCTGTGCGCGCCCGACGGCCGGCTGCTGGCCGTACGGGAGATCGCCACCGACATAGCGGAAGGGCCCGGCCAGGTCTTCGACGCCATCTGGCGGGCGTACGAGCAGCTCAGCACGGCCATGGCCCCCGGCCAGGCGTTGCTCGGCATCGGCGTCGCGCTGCCCGGCCCGGTCGAGTACCCGCACGGCCGGCTGATCGGCCCGGCCCGGATGCCCGGCTGGAGCGGCTTCGACGCCCAGACCCACCTGAGAGAGCGCTTCGGCGTGCCCGCCGTCGTCGACAACGACGCCAAGGCCGCCGCCATCGGCGAGTACGTCAGCCGGGGCCGCGACCCCGGCGACATGATCTACGTCAAGGCCGGCACCGGCATCGGCGGCTGCCTGGTCAGCGGCGGCCAGATCTACCGCGGCGGCCGCGGCCTCAGCGGCGACGTCACCCACGTGCGGGTGGCCGACAGCGGCGAGCGCGAGTGCTCCTGCGGCAGCCGCGGCTGCCTGGAGACGGTGGCCAGCGGCGCCGCCCTGGTCCGCCAGCTCAAGGATCGCGGCCTGCGGGTCAGCACTCCGCGCGACGTCGTCGCCGCCACCGTCGACGCCGAGCCGTCCGTCGTGACCCTGGTACGCCACGCCGGCGAGCTGCTCGGGGTCGCCCTGTCCGGCCTGGTCAACTTCCTCAACCCCGACGCCGTCGTCATCGGCGGCGCGCTGTCCAGCCTCGACGTCTACGTGGCCGCCGCCCGGAGCATGCTCTACAAGCGCTGCCTGCCGTCCATGACCCAGTCACTGTCCATCGAGGCCAGCGCCGCCGGCCCGGACGCCGCCCTGATCGGCCTCGGGCATCTCGTGCGTGCCTCGGCCGACGTCCGTCCCTCCTAGGCAAGGAGTCCCCCGCCCGTGTCCCGTCCCCTCCGCGTCGCCGTCGGCGGCGTGCACATCGAGTCCAGCACCTTCTCCCCGCACCTGAGCACCGCCGCCGACTTCGAGGTCACCCGCGGTGACGCCCTGCTGGCGCGGTACGGCTGGCTCGCCGAGCCGTGGGCGGCCGACGTCGAGTGGATCCCGCTCGTGCACGCCCGCGCCCTGCCCGGCGGGGCCGTGGCCAGGGAGACCTACGACGCCTGGGCGGCCGAGATCGCCGCCGGGCTGGCCTCCGCGGGCCCGGTGGACGGCGTCCTGCTCGACATCCACGGCGCGATGAGCGTGGTCGGGCTGGAGGACGCCGAGGGCGACCTGATCACGGTGGTCCGCTCGGTGACCGGCGGGCAGCCGTTCGTCTCGGCGGCCATGGACCTGCACGGCAACGTCTCCCACCGCTTCTTCGACGGCTGCGACCTGCTCACCTGCTACCGCACCGCCCCGCACGTCGACGTCTGGGAGACCCGCGAGCGCGCCGCGCGCAACCTGGTGGCGGCCCTGCGCCGCGGGCAGCGTCCGCACAAGGCCCTCGTGCACGTGCCGATCCTGCTGCCCGGCGAGATGACCAGCACGCGCGTCGAGCCGGCCAAGGGCCTCTACGCCCGCGTCCCCGAGATCGAGGCCAGGGACGGCGTGATCGACGCGGCCATCTGGATCGGCTTCGCCTGGGCCGACGAGCCCCGCTGCCGCGGCGCGGTCGTCGCCACCGGCACCGACGCCGCCGCCACCGCCGAGGCCGCCCGCGAGCTGGGCGAGCAGTTCTGGGCGGCGCGCGACGCGTTCACCTTCGTCGCGCCCACCGGTTCCATGGACGAATGCCTCGACCAGGCGCTGACCGCGGTCAAGGACCCGGCCCGGCGCCCGTTCTTCATCAGCGACTCGGGTGACAACCCGGGCGCGGGCGGCGCCGACGACGTCACCTTCGCCCTCGAACGCATGCTGGCCCGTCCAGAGATCGCCGGCGGCTCGGTCCGCGCGGTGTACGCCTCGCTGGTCGACCCCGAGGCCGTGGCCCGGCTCGCCGGCCTCGCGCCCGGCTCGCCGGTCAGCCTGCGCGTCGGCGGCCGGATCGACGCCCGCGAGCCGGGGCCGCTGCCGATCGAGGGCGTGCTGGAGGCGGTCGCCGACGACCCCGACGGCGGGTTGTGCGTCAGCGTGCGGGTGGGCGGTCTGAGCGTGTTCGTCACCTCCCGGCGCATGCAGTACCGCGAGCTGGCCTCCTACGCCCGGCTGGGCGTCCAGGTGGACGACGTCGACCTGGTGACGGTCAAGATCGGCTACCTGGAGCCCGAGTTGTTCGACGCGGCGGGCGACTGGCTGCTGGCGCTCACGCCGGGCGGGGTCGACCAGGACCTGCAGCGCCTGCCGTACGAGCGCCTGGCCCGGCCGGTCTTCCCCCTCGACCGCGACTTCGACGCCGACCTCACCGTGGTCACCGCCCCCTCGGCGCCCTGACGCCCCAGGTTCTGGCAGGGCTTGGAGGAGGCTCCCAGTCGGCTCCAAGCCAGGAACAAGAGGGCTAACTCATCATTTCCGCCTGTGAGCGGATATTTCAGGAAAAGGCTGATGAGGGTCGCCGCGGGTGCGGCGGTCGTCGCGGCGGTCATGCTGCCGGCGCTGCCGGCGGCCGCCGACGACTCCCCCGACGAGCGGCCCGACGTCCCGGTCGGCACCTGGCTGGCGGCGCGTACGCAGCCCGCGGTGCAGCTGACCAGCTTCACCTACACGGCGACGGTGTCCGTCCCGTCCAACACGATCAACGAGGCGGCCTACAACCAGATCGTCCAGGAAGCCGTCGCCGCCGTTCAGTCCGGCAAGATCTCCTCGGACGAGCGCAGCATCGGCAAGTGGGTCTTCCAGCAGATCGCGGCCAACGTGGACACCTACGTGTCCTCGACCACGCCGATGCGGACGGTCGAGGCCGAGGTCGGCGGCATGTGCACCGGCTGGTGGGTCACCCCCGACGGCTACATGGTCACCGGGGCGCACTGCGTCCAGGTCGGCGAGACCGAGCTCAGCCAGCTCTTCGCCCAGCAGGCGCTGGCCAAGTTCAACAAGCAGGACGCCAAGGAGATCATCAGCGGCCTGGGCGACCTCAAGAACGACGAGGAGATCCTCAAGCTCGCCCAGCAGATCTACGTCACGTTCAACTCGACCCACATGCAGCTCAGCAACCTCAAGCAGAGCCTGTCGGTCATGCAGAGCCTGCCCGGCGGCGGCGTGGACAAGACGGCCAAGGCGGTCCCGGCCGAGCTGGTGTCGGTGGGCGAGAGCTACCCGGGCAAGGACTTCGCGCTGCTCAAGGTGAACGGCCAGCAGAACCTGCCGACCGTGCCGCTCGGCGACGACGCCGACGTGCGCACCGGTGACACGCTCTACATCAGCGGCTTCCCCGGCCTGGTCACCAACACGCCGTTCTTCAGCCTGGAGTCGAAGCTGGAGCCGGCCCTGACCGAGGGCCCGTACAACGCCAAGCGCACCACGCAGACCGGCGTGCCGTACATCCAGACGCAGGCGCCGTCCTACCACGGCAACTCCGGCGGGCCGGTGTTCAGCAAGGACGGCAAGGTCGTCGGCATGCTGATCGCGGGCACGGTGAGCGAGGGCGGCGAGGCGTCGGAGAGCGAGAGCTTCGTCCTGCCGGTCGGCATCATCAAGGAGAAGCTCGGCGAGAAGAACGTCAAGCCCGCCCAGGCCATCACGACGACCCGGTACAACGAGGCGCTCAACGACTTCTTCCGGCGCTACTACTCCGACGCGCTGCCGAAGTTCCGCGAGGTCCAGGCGCTGTTCCCGAACCACCCGTACGTGGCCAAGTACATCAGCGACTCCCAGCAGGCCATCTCCGCCGGCAAGGACGAGACGCCCAAGCCGATCCTCATGTGGGTGCTGATCGCCGGCGGCGTGCTGCTGCTCCTGGTGCTGGTCGCGGTCGTGGTCAAGGTCCTGCGCGGACGCCGGCGGCCCCAGCCGGCCATCGTCTCGCCCCAGCCCGGGTACGGCGCGGTGCCGCCGCCCCCGTGGCAGCAGCTCCCCGCGGCGCAGGCCCAGCTCTCACCGCCGATGCAGCCGATGCAGCAGGCCCAGAGCCCGTACGGCCACGGCGGCGACGGCTACGGCGGCGACGGGTACGGCCCCGGCGGGTACGGCGCGAACGGCCATGCCGCGAGCCCGTACGGATCGGCCCCGGACGCCCACTTCCACCAGCCCTCTCCCCAGCAGTCCTCTCCCCAGCAGCCCGGCGGCGACCAGACCAGGTCGGTGCGCTACGGCCAGTTCAGCCCGCCCGCGGACCCCAGGTCCGGGCAGGTCGCGGCCCTGGAACGGCAGATCGCCGACCTCCAGCGCCGGCTCGGCGACCAGCCCCCGAACGCCTGACGGGCCCGCGTGAGCCAAGTCCCGCCAGACACGTCAGGATGCGTGGCCCCGGAACCCCATGACGGGTTCCGGGGCCACGACGTGCGTCCGGCGGATCCGGGCCACCGCGCCCGCCGCGGCCTACGATGACCTCGTGGACGTGCTGAGCAGCCGCGTGCTCCTGCGGCCGAGCGACCCCGGCCGGACCCGCCGCTTCTACGCCGACACCCTCGGCCTGGCGGTCTACCGCGAGTTCGGCCCCGACGACGATCCCGGCGTGGTGTTCTTCCTCGGCCAGGGTTTCCTTGAGGTCGCCGGGCGTTCCGACGGCCCCGCGACCGGCGGCACGCTGTCGATCTGGTTGCAGGTGCGCGATGTCGGGCGCGAGGAGGAGCGCCTGCGTCAGGCGGGCGTCACGGTGCTGCGCGAGCCGCGGCTTGAGCCGTGGGGCCTGGTCGAGATGTGGATCGCCGACCCCGACGGCCATCGCATCGTCCTGGTGGAGGTGCCGCCCGGCCATCCGCTGCGCCGCGATCCGCGGTGAACCGTCCCGCGTTTGCCACTGGAGCAGACCGTGTGCTAGCTTTAATCCTGTTGCAGTTGTGGTACCCATAAAAGACTTTGTGCGCACCTGACCTAGCTGAACTTCAGGTGCGTTTTTGTTTTCCGGTCATCTCCGGGATGGGCTCATCGCGGCGACACGGGGATCCGCGCGGTGCGGATCCCGTCTCTGCACGTCATCTGAAGGAGATCGTTATGGCTACCGGTACCGTGAAGTGGTTCAACTCGGAAAAGGGCTTCGGCTTCATCGCGCAGGACGGCGGCGGCGCCGACGTCTTCGCCCACTACTCCAACATCGTCTCCAACGGTGGCTACCGTGAGCTGACCGAGGGCCAGAAGGTGGCCTTCGACGTCGTGCAGGGCCAGAAGGGCCCGCAGGCCGAGAACATCGTTCCCGCCTGATCTCACGCAGCCCGCGTCTGGGCCCGCACCTCTCGGAGGTGCGGGCCCAGACCGCTTTTGGGGGCATTTGATCGGGTATGGACCGATCAGCTCCGCGCGGTTATGTTGCGAGGGCGTCAGGCAAGTTGTCAGACCGACGCCGGGCAGCACCAGGACTGCGTCTGAGAGGACCCTCGCATGTGCGGCATCGCCGGATGGGTGGACTTCGACCGCGACCTGACCAGCGAACGGGCCACCGCCCTCGCCATGACCGCGACCATGAGCTGCCGGGGCCCCGACGACCAGGGCCTCCACCTCGAACCGCACGCCGCGCTCGGCAACCGCAGGCTCGCCGTCATCGACGTCGAGGGCGGCCACATGCCGATCGAGGCCGAGGGCCTGGCCGTCATCACCTACAGCGGCGAGGTCTACAACTTCCGCGAGCTGCGCGAGGAGCTGGCCGCCAAGGGCCACCGCTTCCGCACCAGGAGCGACACCGAGGTCGTGCTGCGCGGCTACCTGGAATGGGGAGAGGGCGTCGCCGACCGGATCAACGGCATGTACGCCTTCGCCGTCTGGGACGAGCGCGCGCAGGAGCTCGTGCTGATCCGCGACCGCATGGGCATCAAGCCCCTGTTCTACTACCCCCTGCCGGGCGGCGTGCTGTTCGGCTCCGAGCCCAAGGCGATCCTGGCCAACCCGCTGGCCCCGCCCGTGGTCGACCTCGACGGCCTGCGGCAGCTCCTCAGCATGGCCACCGTCCGGGAGCGGTCGGTCTACAAGGGCCTGTGCGAGCTGCCGCCCGGCCACCTGCTGCGCGTGGGCCGGCAGGGCACGCGGCTGCGCCGCTACTGGTCGCTGGAGGGCCGCGAGCACACCGACGACCTCGACACGACCGTACGCACGGTGCGCGAGCTGCTCGACGACATCGTCGGCCGGCAGCTGGTCTCCGACGTGCCGCTCTGCACGCTGCTCTCCGGCGGCCTCGACTCCAGCGTCGTCACCGCGCTGGCCAGGACGCACGGCCCGATCCGCTCCTTCGCCGTGGACTACGCCGGTTACGCCGAGCACTTCCGGGCCGACGAGTACCGCGGCGACCCGGACCGGCCGTTCGTGCGGATGCTGGCCGAGCACGTCGGCTCCGAGCACACCGACATCATCCTCGGGCCGGCGGAACTGGCCGATCCGAAGCTGCGGGCCTCGGTCGTCCGGGCCTGGGACGCGCCGAGCTTCCTGGGCGACATGAACTCCTCCCTCTACATGCTCTTCCGCGCCATCCGCGAGCATTCGACCGTGGCGCTGTCCGGCGAGTCCGCCGACGAGATCTTCGGCGGGTACGCCTGGTTCCACCTGCCGCAGACGGTCGAGGCCGACACCTTCCCGTGGCTGGCGATGGTGATGCGCGAGCAGCAGCCGACCGACATGCTCGACAAGTCGCTGATCCGGCAGCTCGACCTCGACGCCTTCACCGCCGACGGCTACCGTACGGCGCTGGCCGAGGTGCCCCACGTGGCCGGGCAGGACGCCCGCGAGCGGCGCATGCGCGAGATCTGCTACCTGCACCTCACCCGCTTCCTGCCCTTCCTGCTCGACCGCAAGGACCGGATGAGCATGGCCGTCGGGCTGGAGGTGCGCGTGCCGTTCTGCGACCACCGGCTGGTCGACTACGTGTTCAACACGCCCTGGTCGATGAAGACGTTCGACGGCAGGGAGAAGAGCCTGCTGCGGGCGGCCGGGGCCGACCTGCTGCCCGAGCCGATCGTGCGCCGGGTCAAGGCCCCGTACCCGGTGACCCAGGACGTGGGCTACGAGCAGGCGCTCCGGGACGCGCTGCGCGAGCTGGCCGCCGACAAGGACGCCCCGGTGCTGCAGCTGCTCGACGCCGACGCCGTCCGCGAGGCCGCCTTCGCGCCGGCCGAGAAGGTGACGACCACGATGAGCAGGTACGGCCTGGAGCTGGCGCTGGATCTGAACGTCTGGCTGACCTCCTACGGCGTACGCCTGGAGTTGTAGCGGGCAGACTGGGCGGATGACGTCCAGTGATCATCTGCCGGCCACGCCGTTCGAGGAACAGTTGTGGGCGGCTCACCAGGACGGGCAGATCGCCCTGTGCCTGGGCCTGCTCCGCGACGCCGACCTGGCGTTGCCGATCACCGCCGCCGCGGCGGCCGGGACCGAGCCGCCCGCCTGGGCGACGGCCACGGACTCCGGCCGTACGTGGGTGCCGGCCTTCACCTCGGTCGAGGCGATGGTGACCGCGACCGGCGGCCTCGCCACGCACTGCCGGATCGTCTCGCCCGCCGAGCTGGCGGCCGGCTGGCCGGACCCGCGATGGGGCCTGGCGGTCAACCCGGGCCTCGGGGCCGAGTTCCTGCTGGAGCCGGGGACGCTGGCCAGGCTGGCGGTGCCCACGCTCGTCCAGGACCTGCGGCTCGCGCCCGGGTCGGGGGTGCCGGTGGTGCAGAAGCTGCTGTCCCCGTCCGACATCGGCGACCTGCTGGCGACGGCCGAGCCGCGCGTCTCCGGCTACTGCCACCACGCCCTCGACGTCTCGCACATCGCCACGCCCACGGTGCTGGCCGACGCGCTGGGGCAGCCCGACATGCTGACCGAGGACGGCTCGCTGAACATCCTGCGCTGGCATCCCGTCGGCCTCGACCTCTACCGCACCCCGTACGGCGGGCTCGACGAGCGGGGCCGGGACGCGGTGGCCGGCTGGGTGGTCGAGGAGCCGCCGTTCGTGGGCATGGGCCTGGTGCCCAACGTCGACCAGGTCATCCGCGAGTACAAGGTGTACGGGGTCGGCCTGCCGCACGGCGCCGAGATCTGGGAGCTCACCCACGAGGGCACCGAGCATCGGCGCGCGCTCTACCACGGTGACCTGCGGCGATGGCTGCTGATCGGCCGGAGGGCGGCGGCATGACCTGGCACTTCTACCGCGCCCACTGGCAGGGCGCCGACTACGTGGCCAGCCCCGAGCCGCACCCCCTGGAGCTGTGGGTACGCCTGCGCACCACCGGCCCGGCCGACGGCTTCGAGGAGGTCGAGCCCGGCTGCCACGTCCGCACGGTGCCGGTCACCGAGTGCGCGTCCCTGCAGTTCGTGACCACGGAGTGCACCTGGCGGGGCGAGCGGTTCCAGGTGCACGACGAGCGGGACGGCCTGCTCCTGCTCGAATACCTGGGCGGCTCCGCGCCCGCGGCGCTCGCGCTGGGGCTGGAGCGGGTCGAGCGGGGGGTGTACCGGGCATGGGCCCCGCGGACGGAGATCACCGAGCTCCGCGAGGAAGTTGTGGCGATAAGTCCCCAGAATGGGCCTTTTTGAGGATTAGCTCTTGTCTCCTGTTGTTCATGTGACAGAAACTGACCTGAAAGGTGGATGTGACGTAAGAAACACGCGGCATTGGGGCGGGGGTGTCATGGATTCTCCTGACGTGGCGGGGATGCGGGCATACGGCGACGAGCTGCGCGACATGTTCCGCCAGATCCAGGACGTGGGCATGGAGCTGCACCAGCAGGCCAAGGCCGTCCAGGTGACCGAGACCTCGCGGGACGGCCTGGTGTCGGTGACCGTCGGCTCGCGCGGCGAGCTGATCCGGCTCGATCTCGACCCCCGCATCTACCGCCGCCCCGACGCCCGTCAGCTCGCCGACACCATCGCCGAGACCACCCGGCTGGCCGCCGAGCGCGCCCAGGAGCGCGTCACCGAGATCTTCGAGCCGGTGATCCCGCGTGAGGACTTCGAGGCGCACCTGAGCGGCGACCTCGAAACCGTCATGGCCCGGCTCGCCGACCGCATGGGAGGCAGCCGATGAGGCCCTGGGACGGCACCCAGATCATCAAGCCCGTCGTGGACTCGGGCATCTCCCAGTGGACCACCATGGCCGAGGACTGGGAGAAGGAGTCCGAGCGGCTGGTCGCCGCGGTCGTCGAGGCGCTGGCCGCGGCCCCCTGGGGCGGCGGCACCGAGGGCGAGGCGTTCAAGAACTCCCATTTCCGCGACGACGGCCCCAACCGCATGCTCAACCAGTGCGTCGACCTCTCCAAGCAGATGATGGACGCCTGCGGCAGGCTGCGCGCCAGCATCGACAACACCCTCAGCGTGGACGCCGCCATCGAGCAAGACCTCAAAGCGCGAGAGGTCTGACGCGTGTCGCACAGCGCCACGGGCTCCCAGGGGTCGACTTCTCAGAATTCGTCGGGTGTGTCCACCGTCCAGCCCCCGGTCCGCATCGACCGGGACGTGGAGCCGGTCTGGGAGACCGAGGTGCTGCCCGACTGGGTGGTCAACTGGCTGCTTCCGATGTTGTCGGCCGGTCAGAAGTGGCCGGAGGCGAGCGAGAGCGGGATGTCCAAGCTCGCCCACGCCTACCACGCGCTCGCCGCCGGGGCGATCGGCACCGCGCCGCGCGCCGGCTCGGCCGTGCGCACCGTGGCGACCGGCTGGTCCTCACCCGCCAGCGCGGACTTCGTCTACCGTGCCAAGTACCTGTTCGGCCACGGGGCCGGGATGGCGGGCACGGCCGGGAAGTCGCAGGACTACCTGGGCCAGTCGGACAACTTCGCGGTCGAGACCCAGTACTCCAAGCTGTCCGTCAACGTGGCCTTCTGGGTCACGGTCGTCGCCATCGCCATCGCACTCTTCGTCGCCTTCTTCACCGCCGGCTCCTCGACGGCGATCATCGGGCCGTACGCGGCGGCGGGCCGCGCGGCGATCAGCCGGATCCTGGTCCGGCTCGCCATGATCGGCGCCAGGGAGGTGGGTGCCGGCCGGCTGGCCCGGGTGACCACGCTCAGCGGCGCCACCGGACGCGGCCTCATCACCCGGCTGCTCGGCTCCGCGATCGGCAAGGAGCTGATCGAGGAGATCGGCGAGGAGTTCTTCATCGACGCCGGCGCCCAGTACCAGCAGATCCAGATGGGCACCAGGAAGGAATGGGACTGGAAGAAGTCCCGGGCGGCGATCATCGGCGCCGGCGGCGGCGCGCTCGCCGGCACCGCGCTGTCCGGGCCCATATCCAAAGTCACCCGGCACATGCCGGGCTTCCCCGGCCGCGCGATGACCACCGGCCTGACCAACACCATCGCCTCCCCGTTCGGCAGCTTCTTCGCCAACGGCCTGGTGTACGGCCAGTGGGACAACCCGTTCACGGCCGACTCCATCATGGGCGGCTTCATGGGCGGCGCGGGGCGTACCGGGTCGATCAGCCCGTTCAACCCCGAGGTGTACACGACGCTGGCCAACCCGGTCACCGCCCTGGCCTCGGCCTACGACAGCGCGGCCCGTACCGACGCGGCCCACGCGGGTGGCGGCGACCCCGGCACGGGGGTCGGGAACCCGCCGGCCGGCAGCCCGGCCCCTTCAGGCGGCGGGCCCGTCGTCCCCGCCGGGGCCGCGCAGGCCGGTGCGTCCTCCTCCAGCCAGAACGACGACGTCAGGCGCGGCACGCCCTCGACGTCCGCCCCCGACTCGGACGCCGGCCCGCGCCGCGGCTCCACCTCGCGGGACGACCGGCAGAACACCGACCGCGACCCCCGGGCCGAGACCGACGAGAACTCCACCGACGACTCCTCGGCGGACTCCGACACGACGCCGCGGACCCCGGACCCGAAGTCGAAGGTCAGCTCCGCACCGGCTCCGCAGACCGCCGCCGCCCCGGCCTCCCCGCAGGCCCAGGACGACTCCCAGGCCCAGGACGACTCCCAGGACACCCGGCAGGACGACCAGCAGCAACCGGCCCCCCAGCAGGACGACCGGCCCGCCCCGTCGGCCCAGCAGGACAACCGGCCGGACACGCAGCAGAACGCTCAGCAGGACAACCAGCAGAGCACTCAACAGGACAACCAGCAGAACGCACAGCAGGACGGTCAGCAGGACAACCGGCAGGACACGCAGCAGGACGGTCAGCAGGACAACCAGCAGGGGCCGACCGCGCAACAGGCCACCCCGCAGAACGACGGCGCCCCCGCCACCTCGTCGGCCGCCGCCCCCGACGCCGCGCCGCCCACGCCCGTCCTGGCGACCGTCCGGGCCCGTAACGCGCTGATGGACTCGCTCACCGTGGACTTCCCCGGCGCGGTCGTCGGCCCGAACAACGACCTCCTCATCCCCTCCACCGACGGCAGCGTACGGGTGATCCGCGCCGCCACCATGAGCCGCGTACGCGCCGCCCTGGACGCCCGCGCCGAGGAGGTCACCGACGCCGACGAGCTGCAGGCCGAGGCCACCGCGCTGGTGCTGCTGGCCCAGGAGTCGGGCGAGACCCGGCAGCCCGCCACGAGCAGGCCGGGCACGGTCACGTCGAGGCCGGTGCCGGGCACCCGGCACGTCCCCGACGCCCGATCGGGCACCTCGTTGCAGCCCGATGAGGTCGAGGCGGGCGCCGACGCCCTGCGGCCGTCCCACTTCCTCGACCAGGGCGTGCAGGACATCACCTGGTCGGCCGACGGCACGCTCGTCGTCCGGACCAGGAACAACGGCACCCACCACTTCCGCCCGGTCGTCGGCGAGATGACCGCGGGGCTCATGGGCGAGACCGAGCTCTCGACCGGCGAGGACGCCCAGCACGCCCACGTCGTGCACTTCGCCCCCGGCATGAACCCGAGCCAGGTGTCCCGGGTCTGGCTGCACGAGATCACCGACACCCTGCAGAAGCTCCAGGAGGACAGCGCCCCCAAGCGGCGGGGCTTCCTGCGCCGCAAGCCGGCGACCAGCGAGCCCACCCAGGACATGTGCGTCCAGGCCCAGCTCAACGAGCTGGCGTTCCTGGCCGAGCAGTGGCACGCGGCGCAGACGCCGCAGGAGCAGCGGCTCCTCGCCCTCGACATCGACGGCGTGTCCCGCCAGCTCAGCGAGCGCGGCCACACCCCGCCGCTGCCGCCCTGGGCCCCCAAGCCGGGGGCCCGGCCCACGCACGCGCCGCCGGTGCCGCAGGGCCGCCCCGCGCGCGAGGAGCTGCCGGCCGTCATCGACGCGCTCAAGCGGGCCGAGGCGGCGCTCCAGGAGCAGATCGACGCCAAGCGGAAGACCGCCCAGGAGGCCCAAGAAGCGGCCCGCAAGTCCACCAAGGAGATGCGGAACGCCAAGCGGAAGCGCGACCAGGGCCGCCATGAGCGGGCGGCCGCGGCGCGCAAGGAGGCCCGCAACCAGCAGGCCACGCGTAACCGGCACACCAGGATCGCCGACGCGTACGAGGTCGCGCTGCGCCAGGCGACGCGCACCCGGCAGACGTACGAGCAGCTGCTCACGGCGATGAACGAGATCGAGAACCCCAGCGCGCCCGGCGGGCCGGTCGGCATGCGGCACGTCGCCGAGCGGCTGGCCCGCCAGGTGCTCCAGCAGCACGCCGCGTACCTGAACGCGCTGGCGAACGCGTTGCCGCAGGAGATCAGCCTGGCCGCGGCCCAGCCGACGGGCCGGCTGGCCCACCTGTCCACCCTCACCGACGCCGTCAACAACCTGCTGGCGGACAACGACATCGGCCACAGGTACAGCGCCGACCAGCTGGAACGGGCGATCCGGGCCGACTTCCACAAGGCCGTCTCCCCCGACGGCCTCGTGCTGACCGTGGGGCACCACGGCAAGGCGGCCGAGGTGCGGATCAAGCTGACCCTCTCCGACCTGGTCGAGGTGCTGGACCCGGCCATCAAGGGGTCGGAGATGATGGTGGGCCTGTTCTACCAGGCCAGCCGTACGGCCTCGATCACCCAGTCGGGCAGCAGCGGGGTGTCGGCGGGCTTCGACACCAGCGTCCTTGAGCACTTCCTGCCCGAGGACAACATCGCGGCGACGGTGGCCAAGATGGTGGACCTCGGTTTCGGCGCCTCGCTCGGGCGCGGCTGGTCGACGAGCGGCGGGGCCGGCATGTTCGCGCAGGGCGGCTCGGTCACCGACAACCGGAGCGAGTCGCTGCTGTTCGACGCCGCCGCCACCTGGACGGCCCAGATCCGCACCGGCCAGGACGAGAACTGGCGGGGCACCGTAACGGTCGACTCCGGCGCTCCCGGCGACTCTTCGAGCCAGCGGCTGTGGTTCTCCCACTCCGCCACCGACCAGCCGCCGCGCAGGCTGGAGTGGATCGACAGGGCCAAGCGCGGCAAGAAGATGCCCAACGTCGTCGTCCAGAGCATGAGCGACCTGGAGGGCGCCGTCGACGCGCTCGCCGAGACGCTCGGCGGCGACTACGCCGAGGTCGGCACCGTGTCCCGCGACGAGCTGCGCTCCTTCGTCACCCAGGAGCTGCCCCACCGGCTACGGGACGCGGTGAACGGCGGGCTTGAGCGCGTCATCACCAGGAACGGCGAACCGCACGTCCGGATCCGTGCCGAGAGCCGCGTCGTGGTGGAGACCGCCGAGCCGGTCGGCGGCGCGACCGCCGCGGAGTGGGAGGAGGAGGTGCTCGTCGACTTCGTCCAGACGCCGGGGGGCGCCTCGTCGAACTCCTCGCTCGAAGGCAATGCCTCGGCCGGGTTGAAGATCCCCGGGCTGCAGGCCGTGGATCTCGGCGAGTACCGCCCCTCGATCGGCCCCAAGGGCAACGGGGCGAGGGGGGCGTCGCGGTCGTACTCGGCCACGGCCAACAGGCAGGCGATCCACCCGAGCGTGCACCGCAAGACCCACCACAAGCAGAGCTACCGGCTCACGGTGGTGACCACGTTCACGGTGGAGGAGGTCGGCAAGCGGCCGGTCACCCTGCGGCCGATGTTCAGCGAGGCGCTGGTGGACATGCGGGAGTCGGCCGCCTACCGGTACGGCCTGCCCGTGGACAGCGCGGCGCTGGCCCGTAAGAACGGCGTGCCGGTCACCGACGCCAACGGCGAGCAGATCATGCGCGGCGACCCGCACCCCGGCCCGCCGCCCGGCCGCAAGCCGGAGTTGCCCGTATGGCTCGGCGACGGGCCCGGGAAGATGCGCGGCGCCGGCCCCGGGCTGGTGCAGGACATCGAGGGGCTGGAGGAGTTCCGGCAGAAGGTGCTGGACGGGCTCGCCGAGCGCGGCGTCATCCCGAAGACCGTGAACGGCGTGCCGGAGTACTCCTCCAACAGGCTCACCCGCGCCAGCCAGATCCTCAACCTCCAGGAGGTCATGGAGCAGCTCTCGGAGCACCGGATCCGCTCCGCCTACGACTCCATGGCCCAGGACGGCATCATGCTCGACCTGACGCTGCACGGGCTCAACTCCGCCCCCGAGCACTACATGCTGCGCCTGTCGCTGAAGCAGGACTTCGACCAGGCGACCTACGTCGGTCACACCGACTCCCAGACGGTCGTCAACCTCGACATCGGCTCCGACACCTCCGCCCGCGCCATCGGCAGGTCCAGGACGTACAGCGGCGGGGCGGGGGTCAGCGAGAGCGACGGCCCGAACCAGGGGCAGGACGGACTCTCGCACGAGGCCGGCGTCAAGGGCGGCGGCAACCGCACCCGTTCGGCCGGCTCCAGCGCCGGCGGCACGACCAACGTCGTGACCCTCCAGGAGAGCAAGGGCGGGGTCGCGATCTTCACGCTGGGCCACGAGATGACGGCCGAGCTGCTGCACAACGGCACGACGACGATGAGGGTGACCGGCGAGGGCTCGGCCCAGCTCGTCTTCGCCGCCGACCTGCTGCCCTCGACCAAGCCCACGCCGCCCGCGCCGCTCGGGCGGATGTCCCCGAAGCTGCGGTCCAAGGCGCGGCTGCTGCACGTGGACGTCGGCCGGCCGATGAGCGCGGCCAGCCGGGTGCTGCCGCGGGCCACGATCCGCGACTCCGTGGCCTTCCAGCACCTGATGGCGTTCCTGAACGTGCGCAACCTGGTCGCCCACCCCAAGCTGCTGAACCGGCCGCTCACCACGGACGTCATGATCCGCCCGAACGGCCCCACGCGCTCGTCGCTGTCGGTGTCCGGCGAGGTCGGCGAGACCGAGGTGCTGGGCGTCGTCGACCAGGTCACGGGCAACATCCTGTTCGGGCTCGGCAGCGCCGGCATCTCGTGGGGCGGCTCGTCCGGGCTGTCCGCCGGCATGACGACGAACGTGGGCGACCTCGACGACGGCGGCACGACCAGCGACAGCGGCACGCTCTCGCTGCCCTCCCGGTCCGGCGGCACGTCCGAGTCCACCTCGATCCTCGACATCTGGGGCAGCGAGGAGCTGACGATCGAGTTCGGCCGCCAGTACATCCTGCGCAGCTCGGTCGAGCTCACCCTCACCGGCTCCGAGAGCGCCGAGCACGGCGTGCCGAACGGCGAGCGGATCCCCCTCAGCGAGTCGAGGACGACGAGCACGTCCGGCACCGCGCTGTTCACGGTCTCGGAGTACGACGCGCTGCTGATGTACGCGGAAGGCGACCTCGACCTGCCGCCCCACCTGGTCGGCGACGCGGTCGAGCGGTTCCTCAACGGCAGCCTGACCCTCGACCGGAGCCTCGCGGTCCCGCTCGTCCAGCGCTACGTCAAGGACATGACCCAGTCCGGGGTCACCAACGAGTACAGCGACCGCCACACCCCGCAGGCCCTGCTGAGCAAGCTCAAGGAGGTGACCGGGCTCGACAACCCCGACAGCGGAAGCCCGCAGGAGAAGCTCGACCAGGCCCTGGACAACGCCGCCGACCAGCTCGAACGCTCCAGGGACGTGGTGCTCGCGCCACCGTACGACCGGTCGGTGGGCGCGAGCTCGACCGAGTCGCTGACGCTGACGGACGAGAACGGCGACCCGGTCGACGTGCTCGACGCCGTCCGGAGCGCCGTGCAGGACGCCGTGCCGGGGGCGCTGGACGAGAGTCCCACCCTCGGCGAGGAGATGAACGTCGACTTCTCCGAGGACGCGGCGCTGATCCACGTCACCGACATGTGGTCCACCCGCGGCTTCGAGCGCAGCTACCACGTCCAGCAGGGCGCGCAGGTGACGCAGGCCGAGGAGGTGACGGTCCGGGTGCGCCTGGAGCCGGTCGGCGACCCGCGCGCGGCGAGGATGCTCAGCCAGACGTCGCAGTCCGGCCTGATCGTCCAGCACTACCGGTACACCGACCTGTCGCATTCCGAGTCGTACAACGGGTCCTGGTCCGCGGGCCTCGACCAGGGCGCCGGCGATCCGAACGGCGCCCAGGGCGGCGGCCTGTCCACCGACAGGACCCGCGGGTACTCGGGCTCCACCAACCACCAGAACACCAGGTTGCAGCGGATCGGCCTGTTCAACGGGCTGACCCGGGTGCAGCAGGAGATGCGGCTCGTCATCGAGGTCGAGCGCAGGCCCGTACGGGGCGGCAAGGTCGCGGCCACCACCAAGCAGGCGGCCGACAGGCTCCAGCGCAAGCCGCGCGCCACGCCGCCGGTCGTCTACAACGCCACGCTGGTGCGGCGCATCCCAACCGGCATGACCAGGCCCGCCGGGGAAGACCCGGGGCCGGTCGTCATGACCAGCGACCCCCGGCAGGCCGAGCTGCATCCCGGCTTCTTCCCGGAGGCGCTGTGGGAGAACCCGGCCAAGCCCAGCCTGTACGAGGTCGTCACCGCCCAGCTCACCAAGATGCTGGGCGCGGCGGCGGTCCAGGAACGCCGCCCCGAGCTGATCAGGCGGCTGGCGCCGTCGGCGCTGCTGACGGCCTTCGAGCGGATGACGGGCCCCTCGGGCGAGCCGGTCGTCCCGGTGTCCAGGCAGAAGTTCAAGGACCAGGGCGTGACGGTCACCGTCCACGCCCGCACGTCCGACCTGACGATCGTGGCCGGGCCGTACGACGGGGAGAAGGGCCAGGTCGACCGGCAGGCCGACGCCCAGAACGTGACCGTCTCCCGCGGGCACACGACCCCGGTGGGCTGGGGCGTCAACGGGTCGGACTCCTCGACCGGCGTCAACGGCGGCGCCCGGGGCGGCGAGCAGACGTCCGAGAGCGTCAGCGACCACCACGGGGCGCGCCGCGAGCGCAGCATGTTCGAGAGGGGCAAGCTCTACACCGTACGTCTGCGGGTGGACTACGACGTCGACTTCCAGTACACGGCGCGCCTGCGCGACGGCAACGAGCGGCCGGTCGGCGAGCCCGTGCACATGGTGGGCGCGTCGACCGGCGAGGTGGACGTGATCATGTTCGGGGAGGAGATCGAGGAGCTGCGCGCCCGCATGGAGGCGGGCGTACGGATCGCGCCGCCGCGTCCCGGCGGCCCGCCGCCCGCGACGTTCACCTACGTGCCCGCCGCCGAGAACCAGAACCCGATCCAGACCCTCCAGGAGGCCCGCCTGGCCGCCCGCGACCGCGGCGAGGTGGCCAGGGTGGCGGTCTGGGAGGCGGACGGCGTGCACCGCTACCGCGTCATGCCGGACGGCACGCTGCACAGCGAGACGGCCGACGGCGGCTTCGCCGACGCGTTCGCGGGCCTGGCCCCCGAACTGCTGGACGCGGCCGTCGGCGCCGGGCTCGACCTGCGCGACGTCTACATGAACCCGAGCACGGCCGGCACCTTCACCGAGCAGCTCACGGCCGCGCTCGCGGCCCTCGACGCCCTTCCGGCGCCCGCCCCGCCGCCCGCCTGGCCCGCCGCCGCCCCGGTCACCGCCGGGCACCCGGACCCGGTGGGCGGCAGCGTGGCGCAGGGCGTGACGCCGGCCGCCGGGATGCCGTCCCCCGCGATCGAGAACACGCCGTTCAGCAGGTCGTCGCGCCCCGAAGGGGTCCCTGACCTGAGCCTGGACGAGCTGCGCGGCCAGCCCCTGTCCGCCGTCGACCTCGGCGGCGCCGCCGCCCACGTTGGCTGGACCGGGGACGACGTCCTCACCGTCCAGGTGCCGGGCGCGCCCGACCAGCACGTCCGCGTGGAGGTCGGAGAGCCGGGCGAGGGCCTGAACGCGATCACCGTGCCGCGCGCGGGCACGGCCGAGGAGCCGCACCTGCTGCGGATCTGGGGACGCGTGCATCCGGACCTGGTCTCGTCGGTCCTGGTCCACGACCTCTCGCACGTCGTCCAGGCGGCGACCGCGGCGGCCTCCGGCATGCCGCAGGGCGTGCTCAGGACGTCGCCGCACGGCGAGCAGACCGAGGGCACCGACCTGTGCCTGCTCCCCCGCATGGACGAGCACGCCCACCTGTCCGACAAGTGGCACGCCACCACCGACCCGGCCCGGCGGGAGCGCCTGGCGGCGGCCATCGACGCGGTCGCCGAGGACATCCGCCGGCGCGGCCACACCCCGCCGGCCCCGCCGTGGGGCACCGGGCCCCGCGCGCCTGCCGCGCCCGAGCCGCAGAGCCGGATCGCCCGCCTGCTCAACGGCGGCTCGGCCACCGGCCTGGACACCTCGCCGCCCGGCCTGGGCAAGCTGGCCGAGATCGCCGGCGTGCCCGCCATCACCCCGGGAACCGGTGCCGTCAACGGCGCCGCCCCGCACGTGGGGCCGGCGGACACGTTCACGGTGACCACCCCCGGCGGCGAGTTCACGTTGACCCTGGCCGAGGCCGCGCCCGGCGCGGCCGGGGTGACCGTCGAGTCGAGCGCTCCCGGCCACCTGACGCTGCGGGTGCCCGCCGACGCCGGCTCCCGGGCCGCGGCGGCCGTCGCCGAGCAGGTCGCGGCCCACGCCGCCACGCTCGCGGGCGACCCCGCCACCGGCCGATCGACGCAGAACCGTCCCGCGGAGGGCGGGCGGCCCGGACCGGCCGAGGCGGCGGCGCTGGCCCGGCTGCGCGGGCTGGCGCGGGCGGTCGCCGAGGCGGGCCCGATCCGTTCGCGCGCCGAACGGGCGGCGCTCCAGGAGGAGGCCCGGCGGCTGGGGCTGGCCGGCGACCAGCAGGGGGCGCCGTCCAGGCTGGCGGAGCTGTCCCGCTCGGGCGACCTCACCGCCGCTCACGTCACGGCGATCCGCGGCCACGCGACGCTGCCCGAGACGGCCGCCGCCGGAGCGGTCGTACGGGCGGCCGCCCTCATGGGCGCGCGCGTCGTGATCCACGGTCCCGGCCTTCTCGACATCGTGCTGCCCGGCCGGGCGCCCATCACCGTCGACGTCCGGCGGCCCGGGTCCGGCGAGCCCGACCCGGACGTCCTGACCTACGACGTGGACCCGGCCCGCACGGTCGGCGCGAACGAGCGGGCCGCCGCCGGGACGGCCGCCGCCGCCATCGCCCGCGCGCTGGGCCTGCCGCCCGCCGACAGCCAGGAGCTGGCCGAGCTGCACGAGGCCGTGCGCCAGGTCCGGGTGGCCAACACCAGGCAGCGCCTGGGCCGCCTCGGCGTGCTGTTCGACCTGGTCACCGGGGCCCGTCCGGAGATCCTGCGGCTGCTCCCCCCGCAGGTGGCCACCGAGCTGGCCACCCTGGCGGACGGCCGCCGCCCCCGCGACTGGTCCGCGATCCTGGACCAGGTCCGCGCGCTGGCGAACACGACCGGCTGGAACCCGCCCGAGGGCGAGTGCGTGTGCCCGGACGACGGCCCGTGCGTGTGCGGCCTGCGGCTGAACCACACCCAGCTGGTGACGCCGGCGCCCGGCCCCGAGGCGGTGGCCGTGTGACGGCCGGTACGTCGGGCATCATGGGAACCCCGAGGAGAGGACGGCTATGGCTTTCGCGGTGGCGCGGACGAGGGACGAGGCACATCTCTACCTCGACCTCAACCCCTGCGCCTGCGGGTCCACCGACACGACCTGGCGCAACGGGCTGGTCGACGTCGAGGGCGAGCTGGTCAACCGCTACTTCGGCCCGTGCGAGGAGTGCGGCACGCCGCGCGAGTTCGTGTTCGGGCTGCCGGAGCGTCCGGTGCTGCCCGCCGGGTTCCCGACGTTCGGCGGCCCTGAGCCGTCGGAGCTGCTCGACGCGGGCGAGTGGTTGTGGGTGGCCGACCTGACGGCCAGCGACGTGCCGGTGGCCGACCGGGCCGAGGCCCTGCGCACGCTGAGGATCGCCGCCGCGGCGGTGGAGGAGGTCGTCAAGTTCGTGCCGGCGGGCGCGGACACGGTGCCCGACGACGGGTTCTGGTCCGAACGCGGGCAGGGGGTGCGGGCGGCCGAGCCCGGCAGGTTCCAGCTCGACCGGCTGCTGGTCGTCCGCGACACCTACCAGGCGCTGGCGGGTGAGTATGCCTGAGCAGGGTCTGGGCCGCTCGCTCGTCGAGGCCTACGTCTACATCGACCTGGTGGCCCACTCCGGCACGCCGGGCGCCTCGCGCGGCGCCACGGTCGCCCAGGACGCCGAGAGCCTGCGGGTGCGGCTCGACGACGTGGAGGTCGAGGTCCCCGTCGAGGCCGAGCGCGCGGCCAGGGAGACCGGCGCGACCTTCGGCACCGGCCTGTCTGAGCTGCTCGACCCCGGCCAGTGGGTGCTGATCGCCACCACGTACGCGAGCCGGGCCCTGGAGGAGGGCCTGTTCTACGCCGTCGGCCCGGCCGTCCCCGAGCGGTACGACGCCGTGGCGACCGGCTGGCGCTTCGCCGCCGACGCGGTGGCCGAGGCGCTGAAGTTCTTCCCGCCGGAGGCCGCCGAGCTGCCGTCCGACGCCTTCTGGAGCGACCTGGGCAGGACCGTGCGCGAGACCGAGCCGCAGCGCCTGACCCGGGCGAAGCTGGAGGACGACCTGGCCTTCTACCGCAAGAGCCTCGACGACTTCGAAAGCCTGCACACAAGGCCCTGACCGGCAGAGTGCGCCCGCCGGAGGGTAAGGCTCTCATTACCGATTGGCTACTCTACTTTTAGTAGCTGAATAACTACTTTCGGTAATGTCCTGCTCCTCCTCAGGGAAGAGGCGCGCCATGCCCCAGTACGCCGCGGTCCCGCGGCTCCCGACCGGCCCCACCGGCCTCGGAACCTCCGCGCTCCACCTTCCGATCCCCGCTCCGCCCCCCGCGCCGCGGCAGCTCCCGGTTCCCGTCCCCTACGTCGAGCGGGAGTGGGGCGACGGCTCCTACCCGCCGCTCTACTGCCCCGAGACGGTGCGGGACGACCCGGCGCTGGGCGCGGAGGTCGACCGGCGGCTCGTGGCGTGGGCCGAGAAGGTGGGCCTGCACGCCGGGCGGATGGACGAGTTCGCCGCCACCGGGTTCGGCCGGCTGGCGATGCTCGCCCACCCCGACAGCGACGACCCCGACCTGCTGCTGATCGCGGCGCAGATGAACACCGCCTGGTGGGCGGCCGACGACTACTACGCCGACGAGACCGACCTCGGCGCGAGCCCCACCGAGCTGCCGCCGCGCCTCGCGCTCGTCATGTCGGCCATGGACCCGCCCCCGTCCGCGGGCGGGTACACCGAGCAACTCGAAGAGGCGATCGAGGCCGACCCCGTGCTGGTCTCCCTGCGCTCGGCCACCGGCCACCTGTCCCGCCACGGCACGCCGTCGCAGGTCATGCGGGCCTGCAACACCACCTTCCAGATGTACGTGAGCTGGACCGCCTACGCCGCCTGGCGCTACCTGGAGACCCCGCCGCCCGTCTGGCGCTACCTCGCGGCCCGGCAGCACGACAGCTTCTACACCTCCATGACCCTCATCGACGTCGTCGCCGCCTACGAGCTGCCCGCCAACCTGTTCTACGACCGGCGGTTCCACACCGCGCTCATGCAGGCCGGCACGGCCAGCGTCATCGTCAACGACCTCCACTCCGTGGCGCGGGAGGCGGCCGACGAGCTGCCCGACTCCAACGTCGTCCTGCTCATCGCGGGCGAGGAGAAGTGCTCCACGCGCGAGGCCACCGAACGCGCCGTCGCGCTGCACAACGACTTCGTCAAAGGCTTCGAGACCAGCCAGCGCGAGCTCGCCGCCGTTCCGTCCGTGGAACTGCAGCGATTCCTGCGCGGCGCCCAGGGCTGGATGGCCGGTTGCCTCGAATGGCACGGCAGCAGCAGCCGCTACCACTCATGACGACCGGCCGCCCCCGGCCGGAAAGGAGCTCTTCCCAGGTGACCGTCAACACCCAGTCCCCCGTCCTCACGAGCCACTACCAGCACTCCGTCGCCAGCTACTGGAACGCCGAGAAGAACCCGGTCAACCTGCGCCTGGGCGACGTCGACGGCCTGTACCACCACCACTACGGCATCGGCGAGGTGAACTGGACGGTACTCGACGGCCCCGAGGACACCCGCGAGGACCGTATCGTCAAGGAGCTCCACCGCCTGGAGACCGCCCAGGCCGACCTGCTGCTCAGCCACCTCGGCCCGCTCGAACCCCATCACCGGGTGCTCGACGCCGGCTCCGGCCGCGGCGGCAGCAGCCTCCTGGTCAACATGCGGTACGGCTGCGAGGTCGACGGCGTGTCCATCTCCGAGTCGCAGGTCTCCTTCGCCAACGACCAGGCCAGGAAGCGCGGCGTCGAGGACAAGGTGCGTTTCCACTTCCGCAACATGCTGGAGACCGGCTTCGAGACTGGATCGTTCCAGGCGAGCTGGAACAACGAGAGCACCATGTACGTCGAGCTGTCCCTGCTGTTCGCCGAGCACTCCCGGCTGCTGCGCCGGGGCGGCCGGTACGTCTGCGTCACCGGCTGCTACAACGACGCCTACGGCCTGCCGTCCCGGGCGGTCAGCCAGATCAACGCCCACTACATCTGCGACATCCACCCCCGCAGCACCTACTTCGAGCAGATGGCGGCCAACCGGCTGGTCCCGGTCAGCGTCGTCGACCTGACGGCGGCCACGATCCCGTACTGGGAGCTGCGCGCCCGCACCCATCTGGCCACGGGCATCGAGCAGTCCTTCCTCGACGCCTACAAGAACGGCAGCTTCCAGTACCTGCTCATCGCGGCCGACCGCGTCTGATCAACCGGCCACCGCGGCGGCCAGTTCCCACGGGTCGTGGGCCGAGAAGACGCTCACCTGGTCGCCATGGTCCCGTACCAGCTCCCGCAGCCGGGCCTGGGTGCCGAGCCGCAGGTCGTGATGGACCTCGGCGCGGGTCTGCACGACGTCCATCAGCGGGTGCGGATGCGGGTCCGGCTGGAGCTCGCGGTGGTAGTAGTAGGCGTCGCCGCAGTGCAGGAGCCAGCGGTCCCCCGCGCGGACGGCGACGCCGGTGTGCCCGGCGGTGTGCCCGCCGAGGGGGACCAGCCTGATGTCCTCGGGCAGGCCGTCGGGCTTGATCGAGGCGAAGCCGAACCAGTCGTCGTTCGCCTCCGGGGTGTAGGTGACCCAGTCGGGGCCGTGCGCCCAGTGGGCCGGGCGGTAGCGGAAACTCGGGGACTCGGCCAGCGCCGCCTCCAGCTCGGCGGCCAGCAGGTGCACCCGCGCGCCGGGGAAGTCCGGCAGCCCGCCGCAGTGGTCGACGTCCAGATGGGTGACGATGACGTGCCGCACGTCGTCCGGGCGGTAGCCGAGCCGGGCGACCTGGCGGACGGCGGTCTCCTCCTCGTCCAGCGCGGGCTCGGCCATGGCCACCCAGTCGGCGCCCAGCGTGCCGGCCGGGTCGCGCACATTGCCGAGCCCGAGCCCGGTCTCGACCAGCACGAGCCCGTCGGCCGGGGTCTCCACCAGCAGGCAGTGGTTCACGGCGGGGGTGGCGAGCGGGCCGTCGTAGGTGGCTTCGATCGTCCGTACCGATCCGCAGTTCAGGTGATGAATCCTCATGGGGACGATCGTCGTACTTGAACCGCGGTTCAAGTCAACCTCAGCCGCCCGCCATCATGTCGCCGAAGGCGCGGGCCGCCGGGCCCGAGGTGAACAGCCGGTCGAGCCGCGCCCTGGCCAGCCGGCGGCGGAACGGCCCGGCCAGCGTCTCGTCACCGGCCTCGTGGGTCATCTCCGTCATCCAGCGGGAGAACTCCTGGTGGTGCCACACCCGTTCCAGGCAGGTGGCGGAGTAGGCGGCCAGCGGCTCCTCGTCGCCCTCGCGCAGGGCGGCGCGCAACGCGCGGGCCAGCACGTCGGCGTCGGCGACCGCCAGGTTCATGCCCTTGCCGCCCATGGGCGTGATGATGTGCGCCGCGTCGCCGACCAGGAAGAGCCGGCCGTGGCGCATCGGGTCGACGACGTGGCTGCGCATCTCGACGAACGCCCGCTCCCCGATCGGGCCGTCCGGCAGGCCGTCGTCGGCCAGGCGCAGCCGCAACTGGGCCCAGATCCGCTCGTCGGGCCAGTCGGCGACGGTGGCGTCGGGGGCGCACTGGAGGTAGAAACGGCTGGCCCGCGGGCCGCGCGGGAAGTGGGCGGCGAACCCGTGGGCCGTGATCGCCATGAGCGGGTAGCTCGGCGGCGGGACGTCGGCGAGCACCGTCAGCCAGCCGATGCCGTAGTCGTGGGAGTAGGTGGTGAGGGCGTGCGCGGGCACGCCGGCCCGGCTGACGCCGTGGTGGCCGTCGCAGCCGGCGACGTAGGAGCAGGCGATCTCGTGCGTGACGCCGCCGGCGTCGTGGTAGGTGACCGTCGGCGCGGACCCGTCCACGCCGCGCGGGGTCACCTCGGCCGCCTCGAAGCGCAGGTCGCCGCCGGATTCGAGGAGGCGCGCCAGCAGCCTGCCGACGAGCACCTGCTGCGGCACGAGCCGGCCCGTCCGGCCCTCGGTGATCGCGGGCACGTCGAGGAAACGCCGCTCGCCGTCGACGCGGAACTCGAACCTGGTCTCCTGCGGCATGCCCGCCAGGACGGTGTCGGCCAGGCCCCACTCCTCGAAGACGCGGGCGCCGTGGTGGTCGAGGATGCCCGCGCGCCGGCGCTGCTCGACGTACGGGCGGCTCTGCCGTTCGAGCACCACGCACTCGACGCCGGCCTGGCGGAGCAGGCTCGCCAGGGTGAGCCCGGCCGGACCGGCTCCGATGACGACGACCTCGGTGCGCTCTCGCCTGCTGGTCTCCCCGGACATGGCGGTCCTTTCGCCTCGGTGACGCGCAGTGGTACCCGGCCAGGATGATCACGATGATAGTCCGTGCGGTCACCACCGCACCGGGAGACTGAGCACCCCGTGGATGTCGGTGCCGGCGCGTACCGGCACCTCCTCGAGCGCGACGGCCAGGCGCAGGCCGGGGAAGCGGGTGACGAGCGCGGGAAGGGCCGCGCGCAGCTCCACCCTGGCGAGCTGCTGGCCGAGACACTGGTGGATGCCGTGGCCGAAGGACAGGTGGCCGGTGGCGTCGCGGCGCAGGTCGAGACGGTCGGGGTCGGCGTACCTGCGGGGGTCGCGGTTGGCGGCCGAGAGGGACACGACGACCGACTCGCCCGCCCTGATCAGCCGGCCGGCCAGCTCGACGTCCTCCAGCGCGGCCCGTACGACGGTGTGGGCGATGGTGAGGTGGCGCAGCAGCTCCTCCACGGCCTGGGCCGCCCGCTCCGGCTCCGCCCGCAGCACGTCGAGCCGGCCGGGGTCGCTGAGCAGCGCGTACGTGCCCAGCGCGAGCATGTTGGCGGTGGTGTCGAGCCCGGCGGCGAGCAGGAAGGTGCCGACGCCGGCCAGCTCCTCGTCGGTGAGGTCGGTGGTGGTCAGGTCGCCGAGCAGGTCGTCGGCGGGTCGGTCGCGCTTGGCTCGGACCAGGCCGTCCATGTACCGCTGGAGCTCGGCGTAGGCGGCGAGCTGCTCCTGCTCGTCCGTGTCCACGCCGGTCAGCGCGGCGGCGTGGTGCTGGAAGGCGTCGCGGTCGGCGTACGGGACGCCCAGCAGCTCGCAGATCATCAGCGCGGGGATGGGCTGGGCGAAGACGCGTACCAGGTCGGCGGGCGGGCCGAGGCGTTCCATGGCGTCCAGGTGGTCGGCGGTGATCTGCCGTACGCGTTCGGTGAGCAGGTTCATCCTGCGGACGGTGAACCTGCCGGTGAGCAGCTTTCGGTAGCGGGTGTGCTCGGGCGCGTCGAGGCCGGTGAGGTCGCCGGGCGGGGCGGCCGGCAGCGGGCCCAGCGCGGCCGTCGGGTGGTGCATGAACTCGTAGCGCGAGCTGAACCGCCGGTCCGCCAGCACCGCCCTGGCCTCGGCGTGGCCGGTCACCAGCCAGCCGCGGTGCCCGTCGGGGAAGGCCAGCGGGGTGACGGGCGCCTGCTCGCGCAGCTCCGCCAGGCCCGCGGGCGGGTCGAAGGGGCAGCCCGCGGGGCGGGTGACGGGCAGCGTGACGTGGACGTCGTTCATGGTGGGTTCCTGCTCAGTGGGTCGCGGTGAGGGACGGTTCCTGCGCCGGCTTGCGTTCGCCGCGCATCACGACCAGCGCCAGGACGGCGGCGGCGACCACCCCCGCCGCGCTGATCCCGAAGGCGGCCGACATGGCCGAGGTGAACGCCTCGCGGGCCACCTGGGCGAGACCGGCGTCGCCGAGGGCGAGCGCGTCGCCGATCGAGCGCCGGGCCGCCTCGGGCGCGCCCGCCGGCATCCCACCGGTGTAGGCCCCGGCCAGGACGCTGCCGAGGACGGCCACGCCGAGCGCCGCGCCCGCCTGCTGGATGGTGTCGTTGAGCGCCGAGCCGACGCCGGCGTGCTCGGGCGGGATGGTGCCCATCAGCGCGGCGATGGCCGCGGGCATCGCCAGGCCGCCGCCCGCGCCCATCACGAACAGGGCCGTGCCGGTGAGGAGGATGCCGCTGCCGGCGGAGACGGTGGCGAGCAGGCCGAACCCGGCGGCGCAGACGAGCAGCCCGGTGACGATCATGGGACGGTTGCCGAGCCGGGCTCCGAGGCTCGCGCCCAGGCCGTTGAAGATCAGCGAGGCGACCGCCATCGGCAGGAACGCCAGCCCGGCCGCGGTGGGCGTGTAGCCGAGCACGTACTGCAGGTACTGGGTGAGCACGAGCAGCAGCCCGCCGTTGCCGACCTGGACGAGGGTCAGGGAGAAGCTGCCGCCGCTGAACGTGCGGTCGCGGAACAGGGCGAGCGGAACCATCGGGTGCGGCGTGCGCAGCTCCCAGATCACGAAGCCGGCCAGGGAGAACACGGTAAGGGCCAGGGCCGGCCAGGACACGCCGTGCGGCAGCTCGATGATCGTCCACACCAGGGCGGACATGCCGGTCGCCGACAGGATCACGCCCAGCGGGTCGGGCTTGGTCCAGGGGCCCTTCGACTCGGGCATGAGCAGCAGGGAGGCGACGATGGCGAGCAGCGCCACCGGCACGTTGATCAGGAACACCGCGCCCCACCAGAACCAGGCGATCAGCGCGCCGCCCAGGACCGGGCCGCCGACCATGCCGATCATCGCCACCGCGCTCCAGGCGGCCATCGCCTTGCGGCGCTCGGCCTCGTCGAACACGGTGATCAGGATCGACAGCGTGCTCGGCATGATCAGCGCGCCGCCGACGCCCATCGCGGCGCGGGCCGCGATGAGCTGCGCCGGATCGGCGGCGTAGGCGGCCAGCAGGGACGCGGCCCCGAAGAGCGCCAGGCCGATGACCATCACCCGGCGCCGGCCGTAGCGGTCGGACAGGCTGCCCGCGGTCAGCAGCAGGCCGGCGAAGACCAGGATGTAGGAGTCGAGGATCCATTGCAGGTCCTGGGCGTCGGCGCCCAGATCGGCCGCCAGGGGCGGGACCGCCACCGTCAGCACCATGTTGTCGACGACCAGCACCAATGTGCTGAGGCACAACACCACCAGGATCCACCAGCGGCGGTTCATGGGTTTCTCCCTTTCGACTTGCGTACGTCGCTCTCAGAATGCGCACACTGTACGCAGAGGAAAGCGATGTACGCAAGCTGGCGTTCGCAGTTGCGTACAGTGTGCGCTAGGCTCGGGTCATGCCAGCATCGCAGCCGCCCGTCCCCTCGGTCTGGGTCCGTCAGCGCCGGCAGCGGGAGCGGCCCGCGCTCAGCCTCGACCGGATCGTCTTCGAGGCCGTCCAACTGCTCGACGAAGAGGGGCTGGAGGCGCTGAGCATGCGCAGCCTCGGCACCCGGCTCGACGCGGGCGCGACCTCCCTCTACCGCCACGTCGCCAACAAGGACGAGCTGATCGAGCTGGTCGTCGACGAGGTCTACGGCGAGCTGCGCGTGCCGTCCGTCGAGAAGGCGGAGGGCTGGCGCGACGGGCTCGCCAGGTCCGCCCACAGCCTGCGGGCGGTGATCCTGCGCCATCCGTGGATGGGGCCCGTGCTCGGCCAGGTCGGGCTCACCAGCCTGGGGCCCAACGTGATGCGGCGCTCGGAGGACCTGCTGGCGCTGGCGCACTCGGCCGGGTTCGCCCCCGGCGAGGCCGACCGGGCGGTCACCACCGTGCTGGCGTACGTGATCGGCGTGGCGATCGCCGAGGCGGCGTACCTGTCGACGCTGGCCCGCAGCGGCCGTACCGAGCAGGAGTGGATCGACGCCGTGCGGCCGACCGCCGAGCAGGCGTTCGAGGACCACCCGCGGGTGCGGGCGGAGTACGCGGCCAAGGGGTTCGGCGACCCGGAGCGCGTCCGGGAGGAGGACTTCGGCTACGGCCTCGACCGGGTGCTCGACGGCCTGCAGGCCCGGCTCGCCTCGTCGGCCGGCTGACCCGCGCCGGCGCCCCGGCGTGAGAACCTCGGCGTCATGGAAATCTGGATCAACCCCGACTGCTCCAAGTGCCGTTCGGCCCTGTCGATCCTCGACGCCGAGGCGGCCGACTACAAGGTCCGCCGCTACCTGGAGGACCCGCCGTCGCCGGACGAGCTGCGCGCCGTCCTGGCCCGGCTCGGGCTGGAGCCGTGGGACATCACCCGTACGGGCGAGCCGGCCGCGGCCGAGCTGGGCCTCGACGCCTGGCCGCGTGACCCGGACGCCCGCCAGCGCTGGATCGCCGCGCTTTCCGCGCACCCGATCCTGATCCAGCGGCCGATCATCACCGCCGACGACGGGCACGCCGTGATCGGCCGCACCGAGGACGCCGTGCGCGGCACGCTGCCCGGATGAGCGGTCAGTCGTTCATGCGGCCCTCCTGCTGGCCGAGGCGCTCGGGCCCGGACATGCTGGAGCCGCCGGCCGGCGCGTCGACGCTGCCCGGGGAGTAGTAGCGGCGCAGCCACTCGGCCAGCCCGTCGAGGCCGGGGAGCAGCACCCGCTCGGTGATCCCGGCCTGGTCGAGCCGCCGCCGGATCTCGACCTTGACCCCGGCCGGGATCGACCAGCCCCGCCACAGCCCGGGATGCTCGGCCAGCCAGTCGTCGAGCTGGTACGTCGCCCCCGACATCGCCGACAACACCGACGACTGGTTGACCATGCGCTCGTCCAGCGACGGCGGTTCGAAGAAGGCGACGAACGGGCGGTCGCGGCCGAGCGCGTCGAAGCGGGCCAGACCGGCGGCGCTCTCGGCGAGCATCTCGGTGCTGAACAGCAGCGCGCCCTCGCCGTCGAGCACCTCGCGCAGCGGCTCGGGCAGCAGGCGGTGCGCGCCCGCGCAGTCGACGGCCAGCAGCACGGCGTCGTCGCCGGGCCAGGACGCCGTGGCGAAGTGCAGCGCGACCAGCGGGGAGAACGTCCAGTCCAGGAGGCGGGTGGGCAGGCCGTGGTGCTGGCCGAGGGCCAGCCAGTCCCAGACGGAAGGGCCGGGTGCGGCTCTGTGCGCGTATTTCCTAAAATTTCGTATCAAGTGGGTTTCTAGGGTGGCGTAGTCGCCCGCCAGCCGCGCCAGGCTGTGCACGTGCGAGTACGTGTTCTTCGCCAGGCCGCGGAAGACCAGCGTCGAGTGCGCCTGGGCCGGGCCTTCGGTGTGGCCGGCCGCGCTGATCGCGTCGTCCAGCTCGCGCCAGGACGACACCGTCACCATCCCCATCCGCCTCCGGTGCCCCTGGGTGCCCCCGTCACACCTGCCGCCGAGCCCTTGAGGTGGAGTGGACTCCAGGTCCTAGAGTCGCGGACTATGACAATGCGCTACCGCGTACTCGGCGGCACCGGCATCGAGGTGAGCGTCCACTGCCTCGGGGCGATGATGTTCGGCGCCGTCGGCAACCCCGACCACGACGACTGCGCCCGCATCATCCACGCCGCGCTCGACCAGGGCGTCAACTTCGTGGACACGGCGGACATGTACTCCGCGGGCGAGTCCGAGGAGATCGTCGGCAAGGCGCTGAAGGGCCGCCGCGACGACGTCGTACTGGCCACCAAGGTGCACTTCCGGATGGGCGAGGGGCCGAACAGGTCCGGGAACTCGCGCTTGTGGATCATGAAGGAGGTCGAGCAGAGCCTCCGGCGGCTCGGCACCGACTGGATCGACCTCTACCAGATCCACCGGCCCGACCACACGACCGACATCGAGGAGACGTTGTCGGCGCTGACCGACCTCGTGCGGCAGGGCAAGATCCGCGCCTTCGGCTGCTCGACGTTCCCGGCGGCGGAGATCGTCGAGGCTCACCAGGTCTCGGAGCGGCGGGCGCTGCACCGGTTCAGGACGGAGCAGCCGCCGTACTCGCTGTTCGCCCGCGGCATCGAGAAGGACCTGCTGCCCGTCTGCCGCCGGTACGGCATGGGCGTCCTGACCTGGAGCCCGCTCGCGTCCGGCTTCCTGAGCGGCCGCTACCGCAAGAACGGCGACATCGACCTGACCACCGGCCGGGCCGCGCTGACCCCCCACCGCTTCGACCCGTCGATCCCGGAGAACGCCGCCAAGCTCGACGCCGTCGAGCAGCTGGTCGAGGTCGCGGACGATCTCGGCTGCACGCTCCCCCAGCTCGCCGTGGCCTTCGCCGCCGCGCACCCGGCGGTCACCTCGGTGATCACCGGGCCGCGGACGATGGCGCAGCTCGACGACCTGCTGAAGGGCGCCGCGCTCACGCTCGACGACGCCGCGCTCGACCGGATCGACGAGATCGTCCCGCCGGGGCGTGACATGTACCAGCCGGACGGCGCGTGGCGTCCGGCGTCACTGACCGACCCGGCGCTGCGCCGCCGCCCGCTCGCCGAGCGCGCCGCGGCCGGCTAGGTCCACAGGCTGTGGACGACGGCGGCCACCCGCCGGCCCTGCTCGCGGCCTGCGTGGGCCGCCGGTGACCGTACGGCGGGGTCGAGCGGGTTGGCGCCCATGGCCGCGACGGCCCCCTCGTCCGGGCTGACGACCTCGACCGCGGAGCCCTCCTTGCGCAGCAGGGCCGCCTCCTGTTCGAGCGACGTCCAGGGGGAGGCGGGGGCGCCGGGCGGCTGGGGCGAGACCACGAGCACCCGTTCGAAGCCGGCGGCCAGGTCGGCGTTGTCGCTGGACCGCACGCCGCCGTCGACGTAGCGGCGGCCCTCGATGGTGACCGGCGGCCACACCCCGGGCACGGCGCAACTGGCCGCCACCGCGTCCACCAGGTCCACCCCGGACGCCCGGTCGAACAGGCGGGTCTCCCCGGTCGCCGCGTCGAGCGCGACCAGCACGAGCGGGCGCTCCGGCCAGTCGGTCTCGGGCAGGCGCGAGGCCACCGCCGCACGCCGTTCCGCCTCACCGACCGTGGGGGCCTCCAGCGCCCAGGCGCCGATGCGCCGGTGCAGCTCGTCCCGGTCGTGGGCGCCGGTCAGGATGCCCTGGAGGGCGACCGCGAAGGAGGCCGCGTCGAACACCGCGGGGATCTCCCTGGCCTGCAGCGCGGGATCGACCTGCCGCTGGAACAGCTCCTCAAGGGTCAGCCGGCTGCGGGCCTGGGCGCCGACCGCCGAGCCGGCCGAGGTGCCCACGATCAGGTCGGCGTCCCGTACGTCCACGCCCTCGTCGGCCAGCCCGGCCAGCACGCCGGTCGCCCAGGCGATGCCGGCCACGCCGCCGCCCCCGAGCACCAGGGCCCGCTGACGGCCAGAAGCTTCGATTCGGTCCATGACCATCATCATTCACCCATCAGGAACAAAGCGCGCATCTCATTCGGGCCGTCCGTGTGTATGGTGAGGCTGTGGAACGTACTCATGATTTTGGGTACAACCCCGCCGTCGAGAGCCTGCGACTCATCGATCACGGGCTGCCGAGGTCCCTTCCCGGCAACCTGAGCGGACGCTTCCGCTTCACCCCTGCCTCCCTGTACGTCGGCGACCGGATCGCGGCGACCGCCTTCGCCCGCCTGGACGGCTTCGGCCTGTCCTGGGTGGACGTCTGGCTGCTGTCGTTCCACCGCGGACGCTGGGCACTGCGCGCCGGCGACAGCATGTCGGCCGCGCGCAGCGACGACCTGCTGGCCCACCGCCAGGGCGTCTCGGTGCTCAAGGAGCACGGGCTGACCGACGAGAACGGGCGCTTCGACACCAACGCGGGTCGCTGGATGCCCCGGCCGAAGCGGTGGGTGGCCTACGGGCTGCTGCGGCTGTCGGCCGAGGTGGAGACCGTCAGGCTGGCCGGGCGGGAGGTGCCGGTGCCGGGACACGGCCTGCAGGCGCTCGCCTGGCGGCTGCAGGCCGGCCCGGTGGTCGCCGCCCTGCTCGACGACATGGGCGAGACGGTCGCGGCGGTGAGCCTGACCGCGTAGGCGCCGCCGCCTCCTGGCGTGCCGCACCTCTTGGCGCGCCGCCGAGCGCCAAGGTGGGCGCGGGCTTCAGGCCGTGCGGAAGTCGGCCGCGTGGTCGCGGGCCCACGAGCGGAACGTGCGCGCGGGCCGGCCCAGCAGCTCCCGCACCGTGCCGGTCACGCGTTCCGGGGTGTGCGTGAACGACTCCCACGCCCTGAGCCGGGCCTCGACGAACGCCGGATCCCCCCAGGCGGCCGTCAGCTGCTCGCGGGCGATCTCCGGCGGCAGGTCCTCCCAGCGCACCTCGATGCCGATCTCCTCGCCGACGGTCCGCGCCAGCTCCTCCTGGGTGATCGACTCGGGACCGGTGATCAGGTACTTGGCGCCGTCGTGGCCGGGGGTGGTGAGCACGTGGGTGACGACGTCGGCGATGTCCCGCTCGTGGATCAGCGATCTGGCGGCCTTGCCGTACGGGAGCCGGACCACTCCGCGCCGGATCTGGGCGGCCCAGGCCAGCGCGTTCGTGGCGAAGTCGATGGCCCGGACGAACGTCCACCGCGTCCCGGACGCCCTGATCAGCCGTTCGATCTCCTGGTGGTAGATCGTGGCGGGCTCGCCGTCCGCCAGGTCGGGCACGTCCGCCGACAGGTACACGACCTGCTCGGCCCGTCCGGCCACCGCGGTCACCACCCGGGGATCCACGGGGATGCCGGGCCACATCAGGTACACCCGGTCGACGCCGCGCAGGGCGGCCTCAAGGCTGCCGGGATCGGCCAGGTCGCCGCGTACGGGCTCGACGCCCGCCGGGAGCACCGCCCCGGCCGGGTCGCGGACCAGCGCCCGCACCTCGTGTCCCGCCTCCGCCAGGGAGGAGACGACATGCCTGCCCACGTTGCCGGTCGCGCCGGTCACCAGAATTCCGCTCATGAAAGGCAGCCTAGAACCTCAACCGCAGTGAAGGTCTAGTCAAAGAACCGACTCTGCTGGGTGATAAGCCAAACATTCCGGGTAGCGGCAGGAACGGTGATCGCGCTTCAAGGGATGGGAAGGGCTCGGCTGCGGCCGGGCCCTTCCGCTGTTCCCCGGGCCTCGTACGCGTCACCAGCGCATCCTCATGCGCCTCACCAGCGCATCCTCAGCCACGTACGAGCGGTCCTCATCCGCGTCACAAGCGCTCCTCAGACAAACCTCATGCACGACCGGCATCGTTCCCGGCATGCACCCGACCGGTTCGACCGTCGCGCCCGGATCCGCGCGTGACTCGTACGCCGTCCTCGTCGTGGACGAGCACCCGCTCGGCCGGTCCCTCTCCCGCGCGATGCGCAGCTGGGACGTGCGCAGCCTGGGCGGCGGCGAGGCGGTCCGGGCCGCGCGCGGGTTCCGTCCCGGGGCGATCGTCCTGGACGTCAGGGGCGGCGGCCGCTGCCTGCCCCGGCTGCGGGCCGCGCTGCCCGGCGTGCCGGTCCTCTTCCTGACCGCGCCGGACGCCCTGCCCGACCCGTCGCTCGGACTGCGCGCGGGCGCCGACGACTACGTGATGCGGCCGTTCGGCGTGGACGAGGTCGTGATCCGGCTGCACGGCCTGCTGCGCCGCTCGGCCGACGCCCTCTCCGTCGGCGACCTCACCCTCGACCAGGAGACCCGCGAGGTACGGCGGGCCGGCCGGCAGATCAGGCTCACCCCGACCGAGTTCGAGCTGCTGCGGCTGCTCATGCGCCATCCGGGACGCGCGCTCAGCAAGGCGCACATCCTCGACCGGGTGTGGGCCTACGACTTCGCCGGCCAGGGCAACATCGTCGAGCTGTACATCTCCTACCTGCGCCGCAAGATCGACGCGGACCGCCGTCCGATGATCCACACCCTGCGCGGCGTCGGCTACGTGCTCAGACCGGCCGCCTGACAGCCCGCTAGATCCCGTCTAGCGGACGTCTGGCGGCCGTCTCGCGCCTCCTTGGTGAGAGCCCCGGAACGGGCCAAAGGGAGGTGGACGATGACGGGCAGGGACGACACCGCCGGCGGGAGCGGCGCACCGCTCCGCCTCGCGGTGATCATCGCGAGCACCCGCGTCGGGCGGATGGGCGAGACGGTGGCGAAGTGGTTCGCCGGCCGCGCCCGCGACCGTCCCGACCTGGCGGTCGACCTCCTCGACCTGGCCGACTACGCCTTCCCCGACCGCTACCCCGAGCGCAGCACCCCCTCGATGCGCCGCTTCACCGCGGCCGTCGGCGAGGCCGACGCCTTCGCCGTCGTCACCCCCGAGTACAACCGCAGCTTCCCGGCCTCGCTCAAGCAGGCCATCGACTACGCCTACGACGAATGGCAGGCCAAGCCGGCCGGCTTCGTCGCCTACGGCTCGGGATCTTCCGGTCTGTACGCGGTCGAGCAGCTCCGTACCGTCTTCTCCGCCCTGCACGTCGTGACGATGCGCGACTGGGTCGGCCTCGACCTGCTGGGGGACGACGTGGCCGGCAGCGGCGAACCGTACGACACCGACGACCGCGCACGTGCGGTCGCGGCCATGCTCGACCAGCTCACCTGGTGGGGCCGGGCGTTGCGGGACGCCCGGCGCGCCCAGCCGTACTGCTCATGAGAGGAACACCCATGCGAGACCTGGCGATACAGACCTCCGGCCTGGTCAAGGTCTTCGGCGACAACCGCGCCGTGGACGGCCTCGACCTGGAGGTGCCTGCCGGCACCGTCTACGGCGTGCTCGGCCCCAACGGCGCGGGCAAGACCACCGCCGTCCGCATGCTGGCCACCCTGCTGCGACCGGACGGCGGCGAGGCCACCGTGTTCGGGCACGACGTGGTGCGCGAGGCCGACGCCGTACGCGGCCGCGTCAGCCTGACCGGCCAGTACGCCTCCGTCGACGAGGACATGACCGGCGCCGAGAACCTGATCCTGCTCGGCCGCCTGCTCGGCCACCGCAAGCCGGCCGCCCGGGAGCGGGCGGCGCAGCTGCTGGAGGCGTTCGGGCTGACGGAGGCCGCGGGGCGGCAGGTCAAGACGTACTCGGGCGGCATGCGGCGGCGCATCGACATCGCCGCCAGCATCCTCAACACGCCCGACCTGCTCTTCCTCGACGAGCCGACGACCGGCCTCGACCCGCGCAGCCGCAACCAGGTCTGGGACATCGTCCGCATCGTCGTCGCCCACGGCACCACCGTGCTGCTCACCACCCAGTACCTGGAGGAGGCCGACCGGCTGGCCGGCCGCATCGCGGTCATCGACCACGGCAGGGTCATCGCCGAGGGCACGCCGGGCGAGCTCAAGTCGTCCGTCGGCGCCGGCTCGGTCCACGTGCGGCTGCGCGACCCCGGCACCCGTCCCGAAGCCGAACGGCTGCTGTCCCAGACCCTCGACGCGCCCGTCTACCTGGACGCCGACCCCGTGTCGCTCACCGCCCGCATCACCGGCCACGGCCGCGAGGCCGCCGCCGCCGAGCAGGCCTCGCGCGCGCTCGGCCGCCTGGCCGAGGCCGGGATCGTCGTCGACGACTTCTCCCTCGGCCAGCCCAGCCTGGACGAGGTCTTCCTCGCCCTCACCGACCACCCCGCCACCGAGACCGCCGAGTCCGCGACCGCGCAGGAGGCCGCAGCATGACCGCCACCACCGAGACCGCCACGACCTACTCCCCCGCCGCCGACGTGCTCGGCACCGTCCTGGCCCCCGGGGTGAAGCCGCCTCGGCCGAGCGCGTGGTCGGCGTCGGTCACGTTCGGCTGGCGGGCCATCCTGAAGATCAAGCACGTGCCCGAGCAGCTGTTCGACGTGACCGCGTTCCCGCTCATGATGACGCTGATGTTCACGTACCTGTTCGGCGGCGCCCTGGCCGGCTCCCCGACCGACTACCTGCAGTTCCTGCTGCCCGGCATCATGGTCAGCAGCGTCGTGATGATCACCATGTACACCGGGGTGGAGGTCAACAAGGACATCGAGAAGGGGGTGTTCGACCGCTTCCGCACCCTGCCGATCTGGCGTCCCTCGACCATGGTGGGCTACCTGCTCGGCGACGTCCTGCGCTACACCCTGGCCTCGACGGTCATCCTCGCCGTCGGCCTGGTCCTGGGGTTCCGTCCGCAGGGGGGCGTCACGGGCGTACTGGCCGGGATCGTCCTGCTGCTCGGCTTCTCCTTCGCCTTCTCGTGGGTGTGGACGATGTTCGGCCTGCTCATGCGGAGCGAGAAGTCGGTGATGGGCGTGAGCATGCTCGTCCTGTTCCCGCTGACCTTCCTCAGCAACGTGTACGTCGACCCGGCCACGATGCCCGGCTGGCTGCAGATCTTCGTCAACGTCAACCCGATCACCCGCCTGGTGGCCGCCGTCCGCTCCCTGATGGCCGGCACCCCGGACATGGGCGAACTGGCCTGGGTGCTGATCGCGTCCGTCCTCCTCATCACCGTCTTCGGCACCCTGACCATGCGCCTCTACAACCGCAAATAGCCCCCCACACGGATCGGGCGCGAAGCAGGCATCCCCTGCCTTCGCGCCCGATTCGCGCTGCGCCGGCAAGAGCGGCCCTCCCCGGGCTAGCAGTAGTACTGGAGCCGGGCGGTGAATTCGGCGGTGGAGAGGAGGACGTCGTGGCCGGCCGCCGTGTACTTCCGCTCCCGCCGGAATTCCAGATCACCCCCGGTCACCGACCATCCCGGCGAAAGCTTCTCCAGGTCCAGGTAGGCCATGGATCCGGGCAGGGGCGGCGCGGTGAGGCGCGCCTGGTCCACGAGGCCCTCGCCACTCCTGCGAGAGACGACCACACCGTCCGGCGGCCGTCCGCACCACGCCATGACCAAGGTCAGCCTGCCGTCGGCGTTGACCGTGATGCCGGTCAGGCCGCCGAAGCTCGGGGTGGTCGGGAACGGGAGACATCCGGTCGCGGCGGTGAGTGCGAGCAGGGCGAGAGCATGCCGCCCTGGGCGTCGTCCGATCGTGGTTCCGGAGGTCGGCGGCATCAGGGCGTCTCCTCTGCTGGGGCGTCCGCGGGATGAGATCCGCCTGACGCGGGAGAGGTTCGCGTCCCGAGATCTCGATGCGATCGCGAACGAGCCGGCGTGGGGCGGGGGCGGCCCGGTCAGAGGTGCCAGGTGATGGGGGTGGTGGGCTGGTAGCGACAGGTGGCGCCGGTGGAGATGGTGGCGCGGAGGTGGGTGGCGAGCTCGGGGTGGGTCTGGGTGAGTTTGCGGAGGGTGTCGCGGATTCTGGCGGTCACCGTCTTGCGGGCCCGTTCGGCTTCGTCACCCAGACGGCGGGAGCGGCCGCCCAGCCCGGCGGCCGTGCGGAGCTCTTCCAGCAGGGCCGCTCGTTCGCGGTCGTATTCGGCCGCCCGGTCGTCGTCGCCGCGGTCGGCGGCCCGGTCGATCTCGTCGTCGAGGACGGACAGGCGACGGCGGTAGTCGGCCTTGGCCTCCTCGTCGAGCACGGCGTCGCCGCCCATCGCGCGGGCGGCCAGCACGAGGTCGCCGCCCTCCGGGGCGAGCAGGGCGACGGCGGGGATGTCGGCGCCGGGGTGACCGAGCAGGTGGTGCAGGTCGCGCAGGCCCTTGGCGTCGGGCATGTGGGCCAGCCGCCCGGCGAACCTGAGGGCCCAGACCTCGCCGTCCTTGCGGAAGTCGCCCGCGGCCGGGTCGGGGCCGGGGCTCTCGTCGCGTTGGGGGGCCGGCGGGGGCGCGGGCTCGGCGGCGGCACTCCCCTGCGCCGGGAGGGTGTCGAGGACGTGGTGCATGCCGAGCTCGGCCGCCTCGCGCCGGACCTCCTCCAGCAGGGAACGGGCCCGGCCGGTGTCGCCCCCGGCCAGGAGGGCCTCGGCCAGGCGGGCACGGGCCAGGACCGACCACGGGCGGGCCCGCATCCGGTCGGCCGACCGGTACGCCCGTGTGAACCCCTCGGCCGCCTCCGCCCACCGCCCCTCGGCCAGGTCGAGCACGGCGATCCACAGGTCGTAGGGGCCGCTGATGTCCCAGCCGTAGTAGGACACCGCCCACCGCCCCCGGTGCGGCAGCAGCGCGGCCCGCGCCCCGGCGGCGAGCTCCCGGTCGTGGGTGGCGGCGGCCAGCTCCGCCTGGAAACGCAGCCACAGCGGCTCGGCCATGCGCCCCACCCTCGCGCCGGCCGCGTGGTGGCGCAGCGCGGTGCCGACGTCGCCGGCCTGCAGGGCGGTCAGCGCCTCCAGCAGGCCGCGGTCGGGGTGGCGGCCGGACCTGATCCTGCGCAGGACGTCTTCCTGCTCCTCCACCCGGCCCTGGAGCCAGCGGATCGCCCAGTGGTGGTGGTCGAGCATGACGTCGAAGTCGTGGTCCTTGCCGTCGAGGGACAGCCCCGTCATCAGCGCCTCGGCCTCGGCGAAGCGCCCGGCGAGCGCGGCGACGATGCTGGCGTCGACGGAGGTGGTGAGGGCGAGGTGGGCGTCGTCGGCGCTGCGGCCCCTGGCCGCGTAGTCGTGGAACCGGTCGAGGTAGCGGGGGTCGCCCTCCTCGATCATGGCCACCCAGCGCAGGGCGCCGGCGAAGTGTTCGAGCTCGCGGTCGGAGGTGCGCCGGGCGACGTCGAGCAGCTCGCCCGTCAGGGCCACGCGCTCGCCCGCCGTGCCGGGGCCCCAGATGATGTCGTGGTGGGCCCACAGGCTGAAGGCCAGGACGTCGTCGTCGCCTCCCTGGCGGGCCTGGGCGGCGAGGTGGAAGACCAGGTCGAGGGCCAGGCGGTCGTCGGGGGCCGGCTCGCCGACGAGCTCGGCGTGGGCCCGGCGCAACCGGTCGAGGGAGTCGTCGTGGCCGTAGTGGGAGCGGAAGACCAGCGCGACGCGGGCGGTCAGCTCGGGGTCGCCGAGATCGGCGGCGACGGCGCCGGCCTCCTCGAACATACGCCGGGCCTCGTCGCGCTCGCCGCGGTGGCGCAGCTCCCTGCCGAGGTCGAGGCAGATCAGCACGCGCCGGCGGGGCGCGGCGGCGGCGCTCAGCTCGTGGGCGCGGCGCAGGTGGCCGAGCTCCTCCTCGCCGGCGAGCCGGCTGCGGGCGGCGCGGGCGGCGGCCTGGAGCAGGTCGATCGCGCGCTCGGGGTCGACGCGGTCGCCGGCGAGGTAGGCGTGCCGGGCCAGGTCGCTCGGCAGCATGCGGCGGGCCAGGTCGGGGGCGCCGTCGAGGGCGCGCACCACCGCGGCGTGCAGGTCGCGCACGTCGGCGACGGCGTCGTAGAGGGTCTCGCGGACGAGGTCGTGGGCGAAGGCGAACCGGCCGCCGCCCTTGGTCACCACCAGCCTGGCGATCACGGCGAGATCGAGGAGACGGTCGACGTGCGCGACGGGGGCGGCCACGGTGGCGGCCAGCACCTGGCGGTGGAACTCGCGCCCGAGCACGGCCGCGGCGGGCAGCAGCTCCGACACCGGCCGCGGCAGCAGGGACAGCCGGCGCAGCAGCGCGTCGCGGACGCCGGGCGCCACGGCCGTGGCCGAGCCGCCGCTGCGCCACAGCCGGGCCGTCTGCTCGACGAAGAACGGGTTTCCGCCCGTGCGCACGTGGACCTCGGCCACCAGGTCGGCGGGCGGGTCGAGACCGGCGGTGCGGGCCATGAGGGCGCCCACCCCGGCCTGGTCGAGGCCGGTGAGCGTGATGGTGGTGGCCTTGGCGACGAGCGGGGACAGCAGGTCGCGCAGCGGGTGGTCGACCGGCTCGACCTCGGCGTCGCGGTAGGTGCCGACGAGGAGCAGGCGCTCGAACCAGGTCTGGCGGGCCGCGAACTCCAGGAGCCGCAGCGAGGCGGGGTCGGCCGCGTGGAGGTCGTCGATGACGATCACCAGCGGGTGGTGTTGCGAGAGCGCCACCAGGGCGGTGGTGACCGCGTCGTAGATCTGGAACGCGGAGGCGGGGTCGGTGTCGGCGGTGACCTCCAGGTGTGGCTGGGCGAGCGCCGCCGCCTCGCCGAGCAGGGCGGCCAGGCTGCCCCCGGCCGACTGCTCGGCCTCGGCCCACTCGTGGGGGGCGGCCGAGCGGCGCAGGGCGCGGATGACCTGGACCCAGGGCCAGTAGCCGGGGGCGCTGCCGGAATCCCAGCAGGCGCCGCCGACCACGAGCGCGCCTCTGCGCCTGGCCTCGGCGGCGGCGCTGCTGACCAGCGTGGTCTTGCCGATGCCGGCCTCGCCGGTGACGAGGACCAGGCCGCCGTGGCTGTCGACCACCCGCGTGATCTCGGCACGCAGCAGCGCGGCGGGGTGGTCCCTGCCGATCAGCTCGTGTGGCCTGGCTTCGGTTGGCATGACACCCGCACGTTATCCGCCGTCACCGACAAATCCGCGTGCGCGCCGCTACCAGGCGACCTCCAGCTCGGTCAGGCCGTAGACGACGTTGTAGGAGCGGAACTCCGGCGTGGCCTCGGTCGCCCGCAGGCCGGGGAAACGCTCGAAGAGCGCGGGGAAGGCGATCTTCATCTCCATGCGGGCGAGGGGCGCGCCCAGGCAGTGGTGGACGCCGTGGCCGAAGGCGACGTGGCCGGGGGCGCCACGGGTGATGTCGAGGGTGTCGGGGTCGGCGATGAAGCCGGGGTCGCGGTTGGCGGCGGGCAGCGAGCACAGGATCATCTCGCCCGCGCCGATGGTCCGGCCGCCCAGCTCGACCTCCCTGGACGTGATCTTGATCGTGCCGGAGTGGACGATGCTGAGCCAGCGCAGCAGCTCCTCGACCGTCGCGTCGATGCGCTCGGGCTCCTTGCGCAGGAGTTCGAGCTGCCCGGGGTTGCGCAGCAGGGCGAGCGTGCCGAGCGAGAGCATGTTGGAGGTGGTCTCGTGCCCGGCGAGCAGCAGCAGGTTGCCGATGCCGACGAGCTCGCCGGTGGTCAGGTCGTCGCCGTGCTCGCGGATGAGCATGCCGAGCAGGTCCTCGCCCGGGTCGGTGCGCATGTGGGTGACCAGGTCGCGCATGTACGCCCGCGACTCGAAGTTGGCCGCCACCCGCTCCTCGACCGGCAGCGACAGGTCCAGCATGCGCCCGGTACGCCGCTGGAAGTCGGCACGGTCCTCGTAGGGCACGCCCAGCAGCTCGCAGATCACCAGCGACGGGATCGGCAGCGCGAACGCCGACACCAGGTCGGCCGGGGAGCCCGCGGCCTCCATGGCGTCGAGGTGCTCGCGCACGATGTCCCTGATGCGGGGCTCCAGCCGCTTCATCCGGCGGATCGTGAACTCGGGCGTCAGCAGCCTGCGCAGCCGGGTGTGCTCGGGCGGGTCCTGGGCCAGCAGGTTGCCCGCGCGCAGCTCGGCGAGCTGTTCCTCGGTCAGCTCGGGCGCTCCGGGCATGCGGGCGGCGCCCTGCCTGGCGAGCCTGAACCGGTCGGCGTCCCCCAGGACCTCGCGGACGTCGGCGTACCGGGTCACCACCCACACCTTCAGGCCGAGGAGGGTGTCGATGCGCTTGATCCGTTCCTGGTCGCGCATCTCGCCCAGCTCGGGGGCCGGATCGAACTCCACCCGCCGCATGTGCAGCGGCACCGCCGAGGACTCAGTCATGGAACGACCGTAACAAGTCCGGCGGCCGTCCTCTAGATCGTTCCCGATCGGTGATCCGGGCGGCGGTTTCGGCCCGAGCTTGACGTGGGACGCGCGGCGCTTGGAGTATGCCGCTGATCACCATGACGAATGGGAGCAAGCGTGCGCCAGACCGACATACCGGTACTGATCGCCGGAGGCGGGCCCGTCGGGCTGGCGACGGCCGTGGAGCTGGCCCATCACGGGGTGCGCAGCATGGTCGTCGAGCCGCGCGAGAGCGTGTCGTGGCTGCGTCCGCGCGCCAAGACCACGTCGGCGCGGTCGATGGAGCTGCTGCGCAGGTGGGGGCTGGCCGAGACGGTGCGCGCCCGCGCGCCGCTCGCGGTCTCCTGGTCGGACGAGGCGGTGTTCACCACCGGCCTGCTCGGCCGCGAGATCACCAGGATCGGCGGCTGCTTCGGCCTCGACCTGACCGGCTCCGACCTGGCCGCCGAGCCGGGCCAGCAGGTGCCGCAGCCGATCGTCGAGGAGGTGCTGCGCGAGGCCGCCGGTGACGCGCTGCTCACCGGCTGGCGGGTGACCGGCCTGCGCGAGGACGCCGACGGCGTCACCGCCGACCTGGCCACCGCGGGCGGCGACACCCGCCAGGTGCGCGCCGCGTACGTCGTCGGCTGCGACGGCGCCCGCAGCGTGACGCGCGCGGCCATCGGCGCCCGCTACGAGGGCCGCCAGGACGCCAGGCCCAACTTCAACGTCGTCTTCCGCGCGCCCGGCCTGGCCGAACGGGTGCCCCACGGCCCCGCCGTGCACTACTGGGTGCTGAACCCGGCCCAGCCCGGCATGCTCGGCCGGCTCGACCTGGAGGACCTGTGGTGGTGCATCGCCCAGGGCGTCCCGGCGGAAGGCGCCGACCCGGTACGCCTGGTCCGCAACCTGGCCGGGGCCGACGTCGAGGTCGAGATCCTGGCCACCGACCCGTGGACCGCGCGCATGCTGCTGGCCGACCGGTACGCGGGCGAGCGGGTGTTCCTGGCGGGCGACGCCGCGCACCAGAACCCGCCCTACGGCGGCCACGGCTTCAACACCGGCATCGGCGACGCGGTCAACCTCGGCTGGAAGCTGGCCGCCGTGCTGAACGGATGGGCTCCGGCGACCCTGCTGGCCAGCTACGAGGCCGAGCGCCGGCCGGTCGCGGCGGCCACGATCGAGGCCGCCGCCGCCAACATGGCCACGCTCGCGCCCGAACTGGCCGATCCCGCGCTGATGGGCTCGGACGCGGAGTTCGAGCGGGTGCGCCCGGCCGTCGCGGAGGCGGTGCGGCGGACCAAGGACCGCGAGTTCCACAGCCTGGACCTGGTGCTGGGGTACACGTACGCGGGGTCGCCGGTGGTGGCCGGCGGGTGCGGCGAGCGGCTGCCGCACCGGTGGCTCGCTCCGGGGGAGTCGCTCTACGACCGGCTCGGGCCCGGGTTCAGCCTGGTGGGCGACCTGTCGTCGCCGGAGGCCAAGGTGCTGGTGGAGCGGGCGGCCGAGCTGGGCGTGCCGCTGCGGGAGGTGGACCTGCCGGACGCGGCCGGCGCTCTGGCCCTGGTACGCCCCGACCAGCACGTGGCCTGGCGCCCGTCGCCGGGCCAGGACGCGGCCCACGCCCTGGACCTGGCGATCGGCCGTACTGCCTGAACGCCCCCGGACCTGGCGACCGGGCGCTCCGCCTGATCGCCCCCGGAGCTGGCGACCGGGCGGCCGGACCGAGCCGGTCTAGGGTGGGTGCATGCGCGTAGTGGTGATCGGGGCGAGTGGGCACATCGGCACCTATCTGGTCCCGCGCCTGGTGGACGCGGGCCACAACGTGGTCGCGGTGAGCCGCGGAAAGCGGGAGCCGTACACGCCGCACGGCGCGTGGGAGCGGGTCGCCACCATGGTCGCCGACCGGGAGGCCGAGGAGGCGGCGGGCACGTTCGGGCGGCGGATCGCCGAGCTGGAGGCCGACGTCGTCGTCGACCTCATCTGCTTCACCGAGGCGAGCGCCCGCCACCTGGCCGGGGCGCTGGCCGGCCGGGTCCGGCAGTTCCTCCACTGCGGCACGATCTGGGTGCACGGCCCGAGCACCCGCGTCCCGACGACCGAAGACCGCCCGAAACGGCCCATCGGCGAGTACGGCCGGCAGAAGGCCGCGATCGAGGCGTACCTGCTCGACCTGGCCGCGCGGGCGGGGTTCCCGGCCACGATCGTCCATCCCGGGCACATCACCGGTCCGGGCTGGATCCCGGTCAATCCGGCGGGCAACCTCGACCCGGCCGTGTTCCAGGCGCTGGCCGACGGCGCGGAGGTGCGGCTGCCCAACCTGGGCATGGAGACCGTGCAGCACGTCCACGCCGACGACGTCGCCCGGCTGTTCGTGGACGCCATGAACAACCCTGCCGCCGCCAGGGGCGAGAGCTTCCACTCGGTGGCCGTGACCGCGCTGACGCTGCGCGGCTACGCCGAGGCGGTGGCGGGCTGGTCCGGCCGGGAGGCGCGGCTGTCGTACCTGCCGTGGGAGCAGTGGCGGGAGACCGTGCCGGAGCACGACGCCCGCGTCACCTACGACCACATCGCGCACAGCCCTCACTGCAGCATGGAGAAGGCCGGGCGGCTGCTCGGCCACCGCCCCCGGCACACCTCGCTGGAGGCGGTCGCGGAGGCGGTCGACTGGCTGGTCCGGGCGGGCACCCTCACCCGCTGACCCCCACCTGACCAGCGACCACACCAGGGCCACGCACTAGAGTCACCCGCCATGACACCTTGGGAGATGGCCGCGGTCTTCGCGGCCGGCATCGGAGCGGGGGGCATCAACGCCGTCGTCGGTTCCGGGTCGCTGATCACGTTCCCGACGCTGCTGGCCGTCGGACTGCCGCCGATCACCGCCAACGTCTCGAACAACATCGGCCTGGTGCCCGGCGGCGTGACCGGCGTCCTCGGCTACCGCGAAGAGCTCAAGGGTCAGCGCGGCCGCCTCCTCCGGCTGGCCTCGGCCTCCGCGCTTGGCTCGCTGATCGGCGGGCTGCTGCTGCTCAACCTGCCGGAGCGCACGTTCACGGCGGTCGTGACGGTGCTGATCGGGTTGTCCTGCGTGCTGGTCCTGGCCCAGCCCAGGATCAGCCGGCTGCTGGCCAGCCGCCCGCGGCAGGCGCACGGCGGACCCTGGTTGTGGCTGGGCGTGCTGGCCGCCGGGGCGTACGGCGGCTACTTCGGCGCGGCGCAGGGCGTGCTGCTCATCGGCCTGCTCGGCATCTTCCTCGACGAGGAGCTGCAGCGCGTCAACGCCGCCAAGAACGTGTTGTCGCTCGTGGTCAACGCCACGGCCGCCGTCCTGTACACGCTGGTCGCCGACGTCGACTGGTGGGCCGTGCTGCTGGTGGCGCTGGGCTCGACGGTCGGCGGGTTCCTGGGGGCGCGGGTGGGACGCAGGCTGCCCGCGCCGGTGCTGCGCGGTGCGGTCGTCTGCATCGGGGTGGTGGCGATCGTCAAGCTGCTGACCGCCTAGGCGGTCACCGGCTCGTCCCAGTCGAGGTGGTAGCGCTGCTCGGGGCCGAGGGCGCGTTCGGGGGCGAGGAACGTCCGGGTGGCCACCGGCATCATCAGCCGCATCATCGTGACGGCGAAGGGCCCGAGGGTCTTGCTGCTGTTGGTCCGGGCGGCGCGGGCGGCGACCCGCTCGACGCGGTCGCGGCGCAGCCGTACGTAGGCGTCGAACGCGGCGGGCACGCCGGGCAGGTCGCGCAGGCAGCGGGCGAGCTGGACGGCGCTCTCGGCGGCCAGCGAGGCGCCCTGTCCCGAGCTGGGCGAGGGCGCGTGCACCGAGTCGCCCACCAGGACCATCCTGCCGCGGTGCCAGCGCGGGACGCTCGGCATGATCTCCACCGTGCCGAGCGCCACCAGGTTCTCGGGGGACGTGTGCCGCACCAGCTCCTGCCCCGGCTCCTCACCCGCGAAGAGCTCGCCCAGGCGGCGCAGCCACTCCCCGGCCGGCACCCGGCGCGCCTGCGCGGACGTCGTCGGCTCGGCGTGCGGGACGTTGCAGAACCAGGCCGTGCGCCCGTCGGGCTGCACCCAGTAGCCGAGGAACGCCCGCCGCCCGAACACGAAGTAGGACGCCTGCCTCCCGGCCGGCACGGCGACGTCGGCCAGGCCGCCGAAGTTCAGCAGGGGCACGTGGCGCGGCCCCGGCGCGGCCGGGTCGATCAGGGACCGGACCACGGAACGGATGCCGTCGGCGCCGACCAGGATGTCGGCGCTCGCGCTGCCGCCGTCGGCGAAGCGCGCGGTGACGCCGCCGGGGTGCTCCTCGACACCGACCAGGCGGCGGCCGTACTCCGTGCGGATGCCGGCGGCCAGGGCCTGGTCGCGGACCGCGCCGTAGAGCTGCGAGCGCCACATCGCCTGGCTGGGCGGCAGGTCGGGCAGGCCGGCCAGCTCGCCCATGCGCCTGCCCGCGCCGTCGCGGACGACCGTGTGCGCCACCGGCTGGCCGACCGCCCGGACGGCCTCCTCCGCGCCGACGGCCCGCAGCGCCGCGAGCCCGTTCGGGGCGATCGTGAGCGTGCCGCCGACGCCCTCCGCGCCGCTGTCGTACGCCTCGTACAGGGTCGCCTCGATCCCCGCGCGGCGCAGCGCCATCGCGGTGACGGGGCCGGCGATGCCCCCGCCGATCACCAATGCCGTGCTCACTGCTGTCATTGCCGACTCCCGAACATCTCGTGCCAGGTCCTGGCGTAGTCAGGTGCGCTGAGGGACTCGATGAGGCGGGCGACGAAGGCCAGCTCGGCGTCGAGCACCGCGAGGCGGTAGTCGTCCTCCACGAGGAACACCCAGGCCACGCCGCCCGCGCGGGCGGCGTCGGCCGTCCGGGCGAGCTCGGCCCGCTGGGCGGTCATCGCCGCCGCGCGCCGCTCCAGCAGCCCGACGGCCTCGGCCGGGTCGAGCACGCTGATCAGCGACAACGCGACGCCGAAGTGCGGATAGTCCTCCTGCGGCGTCGCGACCAGCTCGCGCAGCCAGTCGTAGAGCTCCTCGCGGCCCTCGCCGGTGAGCTCGTAGAGCGTGCGCTCGGGCCGCTCGGTGTCGCGGACGGTCTCCCGTTCGACGATGAACCCCGCCTTGGCGAGCTGCTTGACGACCATGTAGAGCGAGCCGCGGTTGTACTTGAAGCTCTTGTCCTTGTCGGTCTCCTGCAGGCGGCGGCCCAGCTCGTACGGGTGCATGGGCTCGACCAGCAGGAACGCCAGCACCGCCAGCGCGAGCGGGTTGGCCACCTTGCGGCGCTTCTCCATCGGAGTCCCCTTTAGTTGATTTCAACTATCCATCGTCGGCTAGTTGATGTCAACTATAAGGGAGTCAGCCCGCCATCCCCACGAAGAACGCCGCCGGGACCAGCGCGAGCGTGAGCACGAGCGCCCACCAGCGGGGCGCGGGGCCCGTCCGGAGCACCGCGACGCCCATGGGCACGAGCGCGACGACGAGCCCGGCCAGCCCGGCCAGCGCGATCGGGTCACTGCTGCCCTTGAGCACGCCGAGCGGCAGCCCGGCCGCCGGCGCCAGCGCGACGCACCTGGCCACGCCGGCCGGTCCGGCTCCCAGGGCCCTGGCCCGGAAGGCGCCCACGGCCAGCACGAGCCAGCCGCCCATGATGCAGACGTTGACCGCCTTGAACACGTGGAAGGCCCCGTACGTGCCGGCGACGACCCGCTCGGCCGCCTCCGGGCCGAGCGCGTCCACCAGCTGGAACGCCAGGTGACTCACCCCGGCGTGGAACACCCTGCCGAACAGCCCCAGCACCGCCAGCGTCACGCCCCACCCGGCCAGAGCCGGATGGGTGGCGGCGATCACCCGGCCGAGCGCGGTCACCGCCGGCCACAGCAGCACGGCGCCCGCGGCGTACAGGCTGTAGGACAGGACCATGCGGCCCGGGTCGGCGGCGTAGGCGGCGAGCTGGCCGGGGAAGAAGTCGTCGGCGCCGAGGCGGACGAGGACCCCGGCGAGCAGCAGCGCCGGGCCGAGCACCAGCCCGGCCCCCTCCACCCAGCGCCCGGGGATCGTCATACGCGTGATCGTCATGCCCGCCATTCAAGTGACGGACGCGTCCTGGCACATTGGCGCGGCCACGAGGACCCGCACTCCACCTGGCACTACCAGGGCATGAAAGTTTCAGGCGTTCCCGCAGGTCAGCGGGGACGACGGGCGGTCAGCTGAACGGGCGGGACATCTCGTCGAGCATCTCGGCCATGACCTCCCGCAACGAGCGCGACTGGCGCTCCTCGACCCACAGGTGCGAGCCGAGCCGCAACGCCGTGAGGAACCCGGCCGCCATGACCTGGGGACGCACCGGGCTCTCCCGCTCGGAGATCGCCTGGGCCAGGTCGCGCTCCAGCGCCGCGTGGTTGGCGAGCTGCCGGGCCAGCAGCGACGGGTGCCGCTTGGCCAGGCGGGCGCGCACGGCCCACTCCCGCGCCGGCTCGCCCACCTCCTCGAACACGTCGTCGATCGCCCCGCAGAGCGCCTGCCAGGCGGTACGGCCGGCCGGCTGCGCGCCCACCTTCTCGACCAGGTCGCGGATGCGCTGCTCCTCGCCGTAGAGGACGGCGTCCTCCTTGCCGGCGAAGTAGTTGGAGAACGTGCGGCGCGAGATGTTCGCGGCGTCGGCGATGGTCTCGACCGTGACGGCGTCGAGGCCGTGCTCGCCGACCAGCCGCATGGCCGCCTCGTGCACGGCCTGCCGCGTCTCGGCCTTCTTGCGCTCGCGCAGCCCGCCGGTGCTGTCCATGATGCGCCAAGCCTACCGTCCGGGAATATATGCTCAGCGGGCAAACTTTCCCATTGGGCATTGTTTTAACGTAGGAGGAGGCCGCGCATGAGCGCACCGACCGTCCCGGCCGCGCCGCCGGGTCAGATGAGCCATCGGCAGATCATGGAAGCCCTGAGCGGGCTGCTGCTGGTCCTGTTCGTGGCGATGATCAGCGGCACGATCGTGTCGGTCGCGCTGCCGCAGATCATCGGCGCGCTGAACGGCACGCAGTCGCAGTACACCTGGGTGATCACCGCCTCGTTGCTGGCGTCCACGGCCTCCACCCCGATCTGGGGCAAGCTGGCCGACCTGTTCAGCAAGAAGCTGCTGTTGCAGATCTCTATCGTGATCTTCATGGTCAGCTCGGTGGCCTGCGGCTTCGCCCAGGACACCAGCCAGCTCATCGCCTTCCGCGCCCTCCAGGGCCTCGGCATGGGCGCGCTGCAGGTCCTGGTCCAGGTGATCATTGCGGCGATGATCAGCCCTAAGGACCGGGGCAAGTACAACGGCTACCTCGGCGGCGTCATGGCCGTCGCGACCGTGGCCGGGCCGCTGCTCGGCGGCCTGATCGCGGACACCTCCTGGCTCGGCTGGCGCTGGTGCTTCTTCGTGGCGGCGCCGTTCACCGTGGTCGCCTTCTTCCTGCTGCAGAAGACCCTGCGGGTGACCCACGTGCGCCGCGCGGGCGTCAAGGTCGACTACGTCGGCGCCACGCTGATCGCGGTCGGCGTGAGCGTGCTGCTCATCTGGGTGACCTTCGTGGGCAACTCCTTCGACTGGCTGTCCTGGCAGACCGCGGCGATGGTGCTCGGCGGCGTCGTCGTCCTGGCGGCCGCGACCTGGGTGGAGACCGTGGTCAAGGAGCCGGTCGTGCCGCTGCACGTCATCCGCCGCCGTACCCCGGCGCTGGCCATCCTGGCGAGCCTCGCGGTGGGCATGGCGATGTTCGGCGGTTCGGTCTTCCTCGGCCAGTACTTCCAGATCGGCCGCGGCTACAGCCCGACCGAGGCGGGGCTGCTGACGATCCCGATGATGCTCGGCGTGCTGCTGTCCTCGGCGATCTCCGGGCGCATGGTGTCGAGGAGCGGGAACGTCAAGCCGTACATCGTGACCGGGGCGGTCGTGCTGACCGTCGGGTTCCTGGTGCTGTCCACGATGGACCACCAGACCTCGCTCGTGCTCATCGCCGGCGCGATGGTGCTGGTCGGCGCGGGCGTCGGAATGTCGATGCAGAACCTCGTCCTCGCGATCCAGAACACCGTGCCGCTGCGCGAGCTGGGCGCGGCCAGCGGGGCCGTGACGTTCTTCCGCTCGCTGGGCGGCACGGTGGGCGTGTCGGTGCTCGGCGCGGTGCTGGCCAACCAGGTCGCGACCGGCATCGCCGAAGGGCTGGCCAAGGCGGGCATCGACCCGGCCAAGGCGGCCGCGGGCGGCAGGAGCACGCTCAACATCGCGGCGCTGCCGGAGCCGTTCAAGAGCATCGTCAGGGCCGCGTACGGCGACGCCACCGGGCACATCTTCCTGATCTCGGCGGGCATCGCCGTGATCGGCGTGATCGCCACCCTGTTCCTCAAGCCGACCAAGCTCCGCGACAGCGTGGACCTGGCCGAACCCGCCCCGGCGGGTGACGGCAGAACCCCCGTCGCCTCCTGAGGCGACGCCCGCGCGGGACGGGGCGGCCGAGGGCACCGGGATCACCGACGCCACCAAGGGCAGGACATTTGACCGGAAAACAGAGGCTTGACCCGCGCTGACCCGTGATGGATAACAGTATTCCGACAGGGGGAGTAAACCTGCACTGTTACGGAGACCCCGATGACAAGCCTGGCTTCTCCTGGGTTGATCGGGCGTGACGCCCAGTTACGCTCACTCGTCGACGCCATCACCGGCCCTCCGGCCGTCATCCTCGTGCAGGGCGAGGCGGGCATCGGGAAGACCCGGCTGGTCAGGGCCGCGCTCGACCTGTTGCCCGACGGCGAACGCACCGTCCTGATCGGCCATTGCCACCAGATCCGCGAGCCGTTCCCCTACGGCCCGGTGTTCGACGCGCTGCGGCACGTCGGGTGCGCGCTGCCGGAGACGGGCACGCTCAACCCGGTCACCGGCGCCCTGCGCGGCTACCTGCCGGAGCTGGCCGGGCATCTGCCGCCGGTGCCGTCGCCGCCCCCGCTGGACGACCCGCGCGCCGAGCGCCACCGCCTGTTCCGCGCGGTGCACGCGTTGCTGGCCGCCGCCGGCCCGGCGGTGCTGGTGATCGAGGACCTCCACTGGGCCGACGACGGCACCCGTGACCTGCTGCGCTTCCTCACCGACCAGCCGCCGGCGGGGCTCGCGCTGGTGGTGACGTTCCGCCGGGAGGGGCTGCCGGTGCCGGGGCTGCCGTTCGGGCGCGCGTACCGGCGTCCGCCGGGGGTGCGCAGCGAGGTGATCTCGCTGACGCCGCTCGACGTCGAGGGGGTGCGCCGCCTGACCGGGGCGTTGCTCGGCCGTTCGACGCTGACCTCCGACTTCGTCACGAAGCTGCGCGACCGCACGGCGGGGGTGCCGTTCGTGATCGAGGAGGTGGTGCGCTCGTTGCTCGACGACGAGGGCCAGTTACTCGGCGGCGAGGAGGAGCCTGAGGTCCTGGAGCGCATGGCGGTGCCGCTGCTGCTGCGCGAGGCGATGACCGAGCAGCTCACCGGGCTCTCGCCGGCCGCGCTGCACGCCGTGCACGCCGCCGCCGTGCTCGGGCTGCCCGCCGACGAGCAGCTCATCGCCGCCGTCTCCGGCCACCCTCTCGGCGACGGGCTCAGCCAGGCGCTGAAGGCCGGCGTGCTGCTCGAACAGCACGACGGCCAGTACGGCTTCCGCCACGCCCTCGCCCAGCAGGCCGTCTACGACGCGATCCCCGGCCCCGACCGGCGGCTCATCCACCAGCGGGCGGTGACCGCGCTGTCCGCCCTCGAACCGCCGCCGCTCGTCCAGCTCGCCTACCACGCCAGGCGCGCGGGCGACTTCGAGTCCTGGCAGCGGCACGGCCCGGCGGCGGCCGACCACGCCGCCGCCATCGGCGACATCCCGCTCGCCGTCGAGGTGCTGGCCGGCATGCTGGCCGACCCGAAGCTCCCGCACGACGCGCGGGGCCCGCTCGCGCTGCGGCTCAGCCGGGTGGCCGCGATCGGGCTGTCCTACCGGCGGGTGGTGCGCTCGCTGCGCCACCTGCTGGCCGAGGACTTCCTGTCCCGGCACGTACGCGGCGAGGCCCGGCTCAACCTGGGCGTGCTGCTGTCCAACCAGGCGGGCGTGGTCGCCGCCGGCCGCCAGGAGATCCTGCTCGCCCTGCCCGACCTGCACGACCGGCCGAGCCTGGCCGCGCGCGGGCTGGCGCTGCTGGCGATGCCCGCCTGGGGCGACGAGCCGCTGACCGTCCACGAGGAGTGGATGAACCGCGCGGAGAAGCTGCTGGCCACGGTCGAGGACCAGGATCCCGAGCTGACCGCCGCCGTGCACGCCAACAAGATCAGCCTGGCCATGATGCTCGGCTCGCCGGACGCCTTCGACCTGGCCGCGACGCTGCCCGCGAACGACCCGTCGGCGGCGGTGCGCAGGCAGGTGGCGCGCGGCTACTCCAACCTGTTCGACGCGGCCATCGCGCTCGGCCACTACGCGGCGGCCGAGCGCTTCGCCGACCAGAGCAGGCGCATCGCCGAGGAGACGGGCGCGCAGTACCCGGTGTTCCTGGTGGAGATGTCCTCGATCCGGCTCGCCCTGCTCACCGGCCGCTGGGAGGGCCTGCGGGAACGGGCCGTCGCGGCGGTCGAGATGACGGCCGAGGCACCGCTGCTGGCCGTGGACGCCCGGCTCGCACTCGGCATGCTGGCCCTGGCCAGGGGTGAGTGGGAGGAGGCCGCCGAGCACCTGCTGGCGGCGGGGGTCAACGACCTTGAGTCGGGGTTCCTGCCGGTCGCCGCCGTGGCCTCGGGCGGCCTGATCGAGCTGCACCTGACCCGCGACTGCCCGCACGAGGCGCTGGCCGAGGCCGAGCGGGCGGTGGCCAGGCTGCGGCGCAAGGGCATGTGGGTGTGGGGCGACCAACTCGTGCCGCCGGCCGTGGCGGCGCTGCTGAAGGCCGGACGGGCGGAGGAGGCCGAGGAGCTGGTGGCCGAGTTCGCGGCGGGCATCGAGGGCCGGGACGCGCCCTCCGCGCACGCCGGCCTCGACGCGGCGGCCGGCTCGCTGGCCCTGGACCGGGGCGCGTACGAGGAGGCGGCCAGGTGTTTCGCCAGGGCGCGGGCCGCGTACGAGACGATGCCCAGGCCCTACAGCGTGGCCAGGACGGCCGAGTCCGAGGCGGCGGCCCGGCTGGCGATGGGCGACCGGGCACGGGCCGCCGACCTGATCGCGGACGCCTGCGAGCGGTACGCCGGCCTGGGCGCGACCCACGACGCCGCCCGCTGCCGCCACCTGCTGCGCGAGATCGGGCCGGGCAGCGCGCCACGCCGGGGCAGGAAGGGCCGCAGCGGGGTGTTGTCGCCGCGGGAGGCCGAGGTGGCCAGGCTGGTCGCGCTGGGCCGGACGAACAGGGAGATCGCGGAGGTGCTGTTCCTGTCGCGGCGGACGGTGGACACGCACGTCGCGCGGGTGCTGCAGAAGCTCGGCGTGCGCACCCGCAACGACGTGAAGGAGCCCCGGCCGGATGACCGGCCGGGGCTCGCTACCCCTGATTCCGATGGTTAGACCGTGATGCTCCAGCTGTCCAGGAAGCCGGTGTCACCGGCGTAGACGTCCTCGATGTCGAGCGTCCAGGTGCCGGCGGCCTGCTGGCTGACCGGGATCGAGAAGGTCCTGGTGCCGTACTGCGTGCAGGTGGTGCCGCCGTAGGCGTCGACCACGTACCAGGTGCCGCTCGGGCCGCGGAGCCAGATGTCGAGGTCCTCGGCGCAGGTGTGGCTGATCGTGATGGACACCTTGACCGGGGAGGCCGCGGTGCCCGTCGCGGTGGACGTGATCGAGCTCTGGGTGTTGGAGTAGTCCCTGATCTGGTAGTCGGTGTCGTTGGTGAACGTCCGGCCACCCGAGGTGCCCTGGACGGTCAGCGCGTACGACGTGGTGTGCGTCGCCGTCTCGCCGGTGCCGGTCACGGTGATCGTGTAGCTGCCCGCCGGGGTGGTGGGCGAGGTCGCGATCGACAGGCTGGACGAGCCGCCCGACGTGATGCTGGCCGGGTTGAACGAGGCCGTGGCGCCGGTCGGCAGGCCGCTCGCGGACAGGTTCACCGTCTGGGCGGTCCCGTTCGTGGTGGTCGAGCCGATCGTCGTCGTGGCGGTGGAGCCGGCCTGCACCGTGCCCGAGCCGGGGTTGGCGGAGAGCGAGAAGTCACGCGGCTGGGTGGTGCCGCCGACCGCCTGCTTCCAGATGGCGTACGCCGCGGCGTCCGCCGCCCGGTCGAGGACGGTGTCGTTGATGTTGGAGGTGGTGTCGCAGGCGGAGTGGTAGCAGGAGTCGTAGGCCCGGTTGGCCGTGCCGCCCCACTTGGTCGCCTGCGCCGAGGTCTTGGTCGCGCTCGCGCCCGCCGCCACGCCCGAGCTGGCGATGCCGGCGTTGCGGAAGGAGGCGTCGTCGGACCGGTTGGCGCCCTCGGTGTTCTCCTCCGGCTGCAGGTTCAGCTTGTCGTAGAACTCCTTCAGGAAGGACGCGCCGGTGGTGGTGATGTTGTTGATGAAGTAGCCGCCGTTGGGCGAGCCGACCATGTCGTAGTTGTAGTAGACCTTGATCTTCGACCGCTCGGTCGAGCTGAGCGAGGCGACGTAGGCCTCGGAGCCGTTCAGGCCCTGCTCCTCGTCGGTCCACCAGCCGAACCGCACGTGCTTGGTCATCGTGGGGTTCTTCTGGGCCAGGGACAGCGCGACCTCCAGGAGGGTGGCCGAGCCGGAGCCGTTGTCGTTGATGCCCGGTCCCGCGGACACGCTGTCCAGGTGGGCGCCGGACATGATGACCTGGTTGGCGTCGCCGCCGGGCCAGTCGGCGATCAGGTTGGGGCCGGCGCCGCTGGTGCAGTAGGAGACGCTGCAGGACTGGCGGGTCACGGTGTACCCGGCCGCCTGGAGCTTCTGCTCGACGTAGGAGACCGACTGCAGGTAGCCCTGGCCGGTGGACCTGCGGTTGCCGCCGTTGGCGGTGGCGATGCTCTGGAGCTGCGCCAGGTGCGTCTTGACGTTGGCGACGCTGACGTCAGGCGGGTCCTGGCCGCCGGGGCCGCCGGTGCCGACCGTGAGGGTGTAGGTCGCGGTGTGCGTGGTGGAGCCGGTGCCGGTCACGGTGATCGGGTAGGTGCCCTGGGCCGTGGAGGCGC
>NZ_JBEXYK010000036.1:0-100211 GCF_040630865.1 Nonomuraea sp. NPDC005730 | reverse complement strand
GCCACGGCTACCTCCCAGGTTCCAGAGGCAGCCAGCTTTCCGGGTTCACCAGCCGAGATCAATTACCGGGTCAACGTTCAGAGACGGGCCACTAGATCACGATTGTGGCTCGTGGTTTACGGCTCGCTGGCCGGGGCTGGCTGGTTGGGAAGGAGATCGGCGAGGGCGGTCCGTATGGCGGCGCGGCTGACGCCGTGGGCGGCATAGCGCTCCATGATCCGGACTATAGGGTGCATCAGGTGGACATGACTGATCCCGCCACCCGAGACATCCTCGCCAGCTTCGAACGCGCGCGATCCATGCTGTTCAGGCGCCTTGAGGGCCTGACCGACGCCGAGTACCACTGGGAGCCGGTCAGCGACTGCGTCGGCCTGCGCCCCGGCGACGACGGCGTCTTCCGCGTCGACGCGGTCTTTCCGGAGTCGAGCCCGGATGCGCCGGACCCCGTCACCACGATCGCCTGGCGCGTCTGGCACATCGGCAACCTCTGCCTGCGCGGCTACGTGATCTACCTCTTCGACGACGCCCCCGAGTTCGGCGAGCGCGACGAGTGGCCGGGCACCGCGAAAGAGGGCATCGAGGCGCTCGCCGAGGACTGGGAGCAATTCACCTCCCGCATCGCCGCCCTTGGCGACCAGCGTCTGCTGGCCCCGATCGGCATGGGTCCCGGCGGTTGGGCCGATGAGACCTACCTGAAGCTCGCGCTGCACGCCCTGGTCGAGGTCTCGCATCACGGCGGCGAGATCGGCCTGCTGCGCGACCTGTACATACGCCAAGGCGTCTGACAGGGCCTCATCGGGGCAGTGCACACCGCCAGGGGCAGGGTGTGGACCCCGACCACCGATACTCCGAAAAACAGCGCAGCATCGACCTTCACCTGCCCGGCCATGTAGTCCACTCCGGCACCCAGCTCGCCAAGATCACATACGGGTGGGACAAGGACGACAACCTCACCACCAAGACCACCGTAGGCACCACCGGCGCGGGCACCAACACCTACGGCTACGACCACACCGGACGCCTCACCTCCTGGACTGCCCCTGGCGACGCTGTCACCAGCTACGAATGGGATGCCTCCGGCAACCGCACCAAGGCCGGCAGTGCGACCTATACCTACGACGAACGCAACCGTCTGACCAGCGGCGACGGCACCGACTCCACCTACACCCCACGCGGCACCCTCGCCACCAGCACCAAGGCCGGAACCACCACCAGCTACACCTTCGACGCCTTCGATCGCATGATCGCCGATGGCGACAGCCTCTACGCCTACGACGCCCTCGACCGCGTCGCCTCTCGCATCCGCGGCATGGGTAAGCAGACCTTCGCCTACTCGGGCCTTGGGAACGACCTGGCCGCTCTCACCGACACCAGCACCGGCGGCCTCGTGGCGAGGTATGCCCGAGACGCCGACGGCGGACTGCTCGGCCTGAAGGAAGGCGCCGGCGCTGCGGCCGCGACCCTCACCGACCTCCACGGTGACCTGGTCGCCACGGTCAACTCCACGGGCCTGACCACGAGTACGGCCTACGACCCCTTCGGCGCCGTCACCGCGCAGACCGGTGCCAAGAGCAACCTCGGCTACCAATCCGAATACACCGATCCCGACACCGGCAAGGCGAACATGCACGCCCGCTGGTATCAGCCAGGCGCCGGTACCTTCGTCAGCCGCGACACCACCACCCTGGCCCCCGCCCCATCGGTCCAGGCCAACCACTACACCTACGCCAACGCCACCCCGCTCACCGGCGCAGACCCCACCGGCCACGCGACCGAGCCTTCCACCTCATGGAACAGCGGCGGAACCTCCGGCTGGGGCGACACCTCCGCCGGCTACTCGGGTGACCCGTGCAGCGCGCTCACCGTCGTCGCGGTCTGTGGTGGCGGGAGCGGGAGTTCCATCGGCGATGGGGGAGGATCGATAGCCTGCAGTGGGGCCGCGCTCAACATCTGCGGTGCCCCCGACTTCAGCGTCGTCGCGAAGATCGACCGTAAGTGGTATTACGACAACTTCGTCCGGCCCACCATTCCGGTCTTCGACGACGAAGAGGCCGAACGGATCGGCGTCCTGCCGAACGGCAGCCCTCTTCCCAAGAACATGAAGGATTTCTGGAAGAGGAGTGCCGCAGAGCGCGACCGATGGACGGCCGTGGCTCCCTACATCAGCGAATCCGACTACGAGATCGTATGGAAGGCGGCGAAGGACGTCTCGAAGAGTCGTAAGGCGATGAAGGCTTATGCGACCTTCGCGAAGAATGTGGCTGCCGGGAAGACCGTACGGATCGAACTCACCCTGAAGCGGTGCGACAACGACAAGAGTCTCAGGACCAGCGACTGCAAAAAGCTCATAAAGCGGGAGTGGGAGAATCAGAAGGCGAAGTTGTGCGCTGCGATAACCAACACGCCCGACTGTGGAGGGGCAAACCTAACCACCGTGGTGGCGTCGGTGTTCGGGATGCCGGTGGATCTCTTCGCATTCCTTGCGAAGCAGCCGGACAACCTCACCCTCGGCGAATTGAGCACGCGCGTCAGAGATTGGGCCGCCAAAGTTCCCGGCGTCAAATGTTCATGGAACAGCGCAACTGGGCTGAACGTGTGCACGGGGCTGGAGAAGAGTTACTATGGCCGCGGAGGGATAACCATAGGCCACACGTACCTGACGGGCAAGGAAGCTTGGCAGGTCTCCCCCGGGCGACTGAAGCACGAGGCCAAGCACATGGAGCAGGGGTACTGGTACGCGAACAGGACTGGCCAATGGTATGCCTTTCTGGTCTACTATCTGAACGAGCCGCTGGATCCGTGCAAGAATAACTATGAACGGCAGGCGGATGCCGTGTACAAAACATACAGCGAATGCTAGAGGGTGGTGCTCGTGTCGCGTCTTGCGCGCCGACTGCTCCTGGTGGCCGGCGGGGCCCTTTCAATGACGGTGCTCGCCGGGTGCGCCAGCATTCCATTCCAGCATCCGGAGGCGAGGCCGGTCGGCGTGGGGTTGAACGGTAAAGGGGAGATTCAGTTCTTCGCACCGCTGTGTGACGGCGAAAGGGTGCAAAGGGTTGAAGTTGTCGACTATGACACGTTCAAGCCTTTGTGGATGGCTTCAGGTCCCGATCAGGAGATCAGTCAAGGGGGGCGGATAACTCTGGGCGACGCGAAGCAGTTCAAGCAGGTGGAGACCGAAGGGGCTCCGGACGACGTGCCGGTCATCGGGGTGAATATTCAGTTCGCCGATGGCTCGGGGGCGGGGATTCGAATAGACCGGGCGGCCGTCCCCGCCAGTATTTCCAGCAATGGGAATGTGCTCGGGTATTCCGGGCGTGAAATGTCCGAGCAGGATTTCCGTGCTCGCGTGCGAAGCGAATTCTGCTCCTGATGATCTTCCCTGGTGTTGCGTCTAAATCGTGTCTCAGAGGATTGTCAGCCAGTCGTTGATGGCGGCGATATGACCAGTCGCTTCGTAGCGGACGGCGAGTTTGTCGTACCGGGTGGCGCCTGCGCCTGCCGAAAATTACATCCGTGCAGGTCAAGCGGCAGCGGGTCCAGGTTCTCGATGCCCGTGGGCAGATCGTCATGGGTGGCCGGCACAGGACTGGGTGACGTCGCCCAGGGCGCGGTTCAGGCAGAGCGGTCGGCGGCGTTGGAGCACGCGCCGAGTGCACAGGCGTCAATCCAGGCTTCATGTGGGTGCGGGCTGGCGTGGGATCCACAATGCGGAGGTGTGGCACGATAGCTGATCAGGGTGCCCGCCGTGCTCGGTGCGTGCTCGTACGCCCCGTCACGTGTCAACGGCCGAGTGCGTGTCGCCGCTGGTGGCCAGATCGAGGTATCCACTCCCTCGTAGTTGACTATTTCTTGGTGAAGGGTCCGCCTGTCCGGGTTCGTGCCTGTTTCATGCGGAAGGACTCGCCCTCGGTAACCACGACGACGCTGTGGTGCAAGAGCCGGTCCAGCAGACTGACGGCGGTGGTGTGCTCGGGCAGGAAACGGCCCCACTGGTCGAAGGGCCAGTGCGAACCGATGCCGAGCGCGCGGCGTTCGTAGGCGGCGGCCACGAACCGGAACAGCAACTGCGCGCCGGTGTCGTCCAGCGGGGCGAAGCCCACCTCATCGATGATCAGCAGGTCGTTGCGGAGCAGGTTCTCGATCACACGGCCGACGGAGTTGTCGGCCAGGCCCCGGTAGAGCGTCTCGACCAGCTCGGCCGCGGTGAAGTAGCGCACCTTGTAACCGGCGTGGACGGCGGCCACGCCGAAGGCAACCAGGCTGTGGGACTTGCCGGTGCCCGCTGGACCGACCGCGCAGTAGTTCTCTTGGGCGCGGATCCACTCCAAACCGGCGAGGTAGTCGAAGGTCGCGCGAGGGATGGAGGAGGCGCCGATGTCGAACTCCTCGATCGTCTTGATCACCGGGAAGGAGGCGGCCTTCATCCGGGTGCGGACGTTGGACTCATCCCGCGCGCTCAGTTCGGCCTCCAGCAGGGTGCGGAGGAACTCTTCGGGGTTCCAGCGCTGCGTGCGGGCGGTGATGAGCAGTTCGGGTGCCAGGCGGCGCATGGTGGCCAGCTTCAGGCGGCGTAGCCCGGCATCCAGGTCGGCGGGCAGAGCGGGCGTGGTGGGCGCGGTCATCCGGCCTCTCCGATCCTGTCGAGGGCGTAGTCATCCAGTGACCGGGTCGGGACGGTGGGCAGGCCATCACCAGCGCGTCCCCGGCGGGTGTCGGCTGTGGCGTGCCGGATCCGGCCGCGAGAATGGAGCGGATGTCATCGGCTCGCCAGCGGCGGAACCGCATCGCGCGCTCCAACGCGGCCACCAGCGTGGCATCGCCATGGGCCGCTTGCAGAGCGGCCAACTCGACCAGATCGGCGGCCAGGCGGGTGTTGCCGGAGGCAGCCGAGCCGGTAAGCCAGGCCTCGGCGACCGGGCCGAGCGCCAGGAACGCCTTCTCCGTCGGCGTACGCGGCCGGGCGGCGCGACGCGGCGCGGGCCTGGACCCGCCGTAGTGCTCATCGCAGATCGCGGCCTCGCCTGGCGTCACCGGAGCATGGTCGGCGACGATCTCCCCGGTGCTCAGATCGGTGATCAGGAGCCGGCCGTCGGCCTCGGCGATGACGACCCGCGCCCCGATCAGGCGGTTGGGCACCGAGTAACGGGCCGAGCCGAACCGCACGCACGACAGCTTGTCCACCTTGCGTGTGATGGGCGGCTTGCCGATCGGCGGCCGCAGTGACGGCAGCGCGCTCATCACCTGCCGCTCGGTGGCCAGCCGTTCGGCCGGGACGGCGCAGATCTCCGAGTGAGTCACCGTGTTGACCTCGGCGCACCAGGCGCGGGCGGCAAGATTGGCCACCATCAGGTCCTCGAACGGCGCCTGCGGGACGACCAGGTCCCGCTTGGCGTAGCCGACCAGGTTTTCCACGATCCCCTTCGACTCTGGATCGCCTGCCTCGCACCAGTCGGGCCGAAAGCCGTAGTGGGTGGCCAAGCGCACGTAGTCGGCGGTGGGAATGACCTTGTTGGCGACCACGCCGCCCTTGAGGCAGCCCATCCGGTCGGCCAGCACCACCTTGGGCACCGCGCCCAGAGCCTCGAAGCATTCGGCCAGGAAGGCCAGCGTGGTGGCGGCGCGCTCGTTGTCGGCGAAGCGGACGAACCGGAAACGTGACCAGGCCAGCACCGCGCAGAACACGTGCAGCCCGTCGCCCGCGTCGCCCCAGTCGATAACCAGCATCTCACCCGGCGTCCAGATGGCCGGGCGCCGCCCGCGCGGGTTGGTCCGCCGCCAGTCACTCTTGGCCTGTGCGACCAGCCGCCGGAAGTTCCGCGCCGACCCGCCGTACCCGGCTGCCTGCGCCAAGGGCAGCAGCCGCTTGGCCGAGATCTTCGCGTGCGTCGCGCGGACCTTGTCGGCCACCAGTTGGGCGACCGTATCGTAGTTGTGGTCTCGTTGCTTGCGGGGCGGCGCCTTGTCCCCGGCCAGCGCCCGTTCGATGATGCGTTTGACGGTTTTGTGGGTGGTGCCGCACATTTCAGCGGCCCCACGATAGGTGCCTACCTCGCGGTAGGCAGCGATGATGTCCATGACTTCCCCCGAAGATTTCATGGCCCGGCAGACTCCCTGAGCGGTGACCTTGTGACTGGCTGACACCGTCACGATCACCGTTCAGGGGCACACCCCTCCCCACGACACACGGACAGGCATACGAGACGTGGGGACTTAAAACTGGCCACCAGTGGTGACCTCAACCCGGCCACCTGCGGCTACTTTTGCACGGCCACGGACATCACGCGTCGTCATAGCCCGGCAGTGCTCGACACGCAATGCGCGCGAAGGCGGCACGAACTACCGTCAAATGGCACTCCGCGACACTAAAGGATCTTGCTTCTAATCCGACGGTCGCAGGTTCGAATCCTGCAGGGCGCGCTTTGATCATGGCCTGACCTGCGGCTATGCGGGATCGGATGCGTTCTAGAATTTTCGTCTAGCGGTTGCGTGCTCCGTGCGTGCTCGGTTGCACCAACCCTGCACACACCATGATCATCCGGCATCTCCGAGCCTGTGCGGCAAGAGCAGCGGCCTCGCCTCGCCGCGAGCAGGCGACGAACGCGGGGCCGGACGCCTAATCCGACTGTCAGCTCCTCAACGAGACCACTCTCCCGCTCTCGCCCTGGTCCCCCTTGCCGAACAGCAGGGCCGCGGTTTTCTCAGCGGGGGCTGTGGCCACCTGCGGGTAGACGGAGGTGTAGGTGTCGGCGGTGAACGCGCTGGAGGTGTGTCCCAGCGTTTCCTGCACCACCTTCATCTCCACCCCGGCCGCCAGCATCAGTGAGGCGGCCCCATGGCGGAGGTCGTGGAGCCGGATGGGTGGCAGGCCGGCCAGGTAGGCCAGCCACAGGAACTGGTCGGAGACGTGCTGGGGGTGCAGGCGGTTGCCGTCGGGCTGGGTGAACACGAACCCGGTGTAGCGACGCCGGGCTCCGGCTCGTCCGGCACCTGTGGCCGCCAAGGAGCGGCTCGTTCGGGATGCCGTTCACTGTCATCCCGTCCACCAGAATCTTTTGCTTGCCGTAGGTGTGGCGGGGCTGTTTGGTCCAGGGCTTGCCGGGCGCGGTGCTGCTCGTAGCACCGTTCATGGCCTGCGTACCGGCAGTGCCACTCGGTGCAGGTGTTCTGATCGCAGGCGCGCACATGTGCGGAGCCGGAGGCGACGGTGGTCGTCTCCGGCTCCGCGGCTGGGGAGGTTATCCGACCGCGTAGGCGCGGTGGATGGTCTGGCTGACGCGGTTGTCCGCGGTGTCGGTCACCGTGGTGCGCAGGGACACGAAGCCTGCTGTGCGCGGATTGTCGATCCGCGCCGTCCAGGCCGAACCCTTGGCCCTGACCCGGATGTCGCGCCAGGTCACTCCGTCATCGACGGACATCTGCAGGTGGATGGAGTTCACGGCCGCCGCGGGAGCGCCGGGATTGCGTTCGATCCAGAGGGGCACCCGGGTGGACGATCCGGGCTTGGCCCGGTTGTACTCGTCCAGCCCCTTGGGGGCGTAGCGGACCGCCGACAGGGGGAGCGCTCCCCGCTCGGCGGTGTGCGCCGAGCGGAACGTCCACGTCGACTCCACCCTCGTGGAGAGCGTGGAGTACGGCACCTGCCGATCGGCCGTCGCGCTGAGCGTGTACGTCGCGGGCTTCGCCGGGACGCCGGCGGTCAACCGGCAGGAATCGAGCTCCCACGGCCCGCACCTGGTGTAGTCGATCGTGGAGATGACCTGACCATCCCTGGCGAGGCTGACGGTGCCGGTCGCCGTGCCGTCCATGCCGACCCGGCCGGGCACGCCCTCGGAGAACAGCCGGCCGCCGTCGAACACCACGGTGTCCCCCTCTCGCCAGCCGCCCACGGTGGCGAAGGACGGGCCGCTCACCGCGACGCCCCACGTCTGCCGATCGCGGCCGTGGCCGGTGGGTTCCGTGGCCCCCGTGACCGCGGATTCGCCGACGCGCAGCGCGCTGGACCACTTGTGCCCTCGTGTCCGGTATTCCGTGAGCTTGCCCGGCAGCGGCACATCGTTCGTGGGGGTCAGGAATCCGTCGGAGAGGCCTTCGATGGCTGTCGCCACGAAGTAGGTGCCCTTCGCGGCCGTTCCGGCGCCGCGGAAGGTCGTGGTCACCTTGTCGAGGTCCTTCACCCTGGCCGTGTAGGTGGGGTCTTCGGGGATGCCGTCCTGGCGTTCGTCCACCAGGTCGTAGCGGACGGGGGTGGGGGAGGCGTCCTTCTTGTGGAAGTGCATCCTGCTGATGTACTTCAGTCCGGGCTGCTTGGAGCCGAGCACGAAGTACACGGAGCTGGGGTCGGGCCTGCCTCCGGACCAGCCGAGCCACCATGAACCGTTGATCACCCACATCTCGACCCATCCACTGGTGACGGCCGTGGGTTCGTCCAGGGTGAACCTGATCGGTTTGGCCTTGCGCGTGTCCAGGATCACCTCCGTGCCCTGTTCGCCGACCTTCACCGGCAGGTGTGTGGTCGTGATGCGTGATCCTTCGTAGATGTCCGCGTACAGGCTCCACTCGCCGGCGGGGAGCCGGTAGGTGTCCGGCGCGCCGCGCAGGACCATCCGAACGCTCTCGCCCTTGCCGTTGTAGAACTCCCCGACCGCGTCGACGGGCCGGCCGTCGGTGCCGAGTGCGCTGATCTTCACGTCGTAGGCTTCCGGCTCCACGTACGCGGTGGCGACGGTACGGATGAGAAGGTCACCCGATCGGGCGGTGACGGTGCCCGAGTGATCACCGGGCTGTCTGCCGGTCCCGTCGATCGTCACGGTGACGGACGCCGTGCCCTTGGCGGGCACCTCGACCCGCTGTGCCGAGGTGCGCAGCACGTCGCCGTCCACGGTGAGGTCGAGCGTGACCGGGGAATCGCCGGCGTTGGTGTAGGTGAGCTCCTTGGCCGCCCGCCGCTCGCCGGGTTCGCCCCAGCGGAAGACCGTGCCGATGTTCGCGGGACTGGCGTACACCTGCTGACCGATCGCCCGGACCACGTCGACGCGTCCGGCGCCCTGGTCGAAGTGGGTGGCGCCGGCCTGCGGCGCGGCGCTGCCGATGAGCGCGGCCTTGAGCTGCTCCCCGTTCCAGTCCGGGTGCCGCTGGGCGAGGATCGCCGCCGCGCCCGCGACGTGTGGCGCCGCCATGGAGGTGCCGCTGTGGGCGACGTACGGGCCCTCTGCCGTGCCCTGCGCGGCCGCCGCCGTGATGTCGACGCCGGGGGCGGTCACGTCGGGCTTGATCGCGTGATCGCCCAATCTCGGGCCGCGGCTGGAGAATCCGGCCATCTGGTCGGACTTGTCGACCGCGCCGACCGTAAGTGCCGCGTCGGCGCTGCCCGGGCTGTTGACCGAGCCGGGTGTTCCGTCGTTGCCCGCCGCGACGACGAACAGCGCTCCCGTACGCGCTGACAGGGTGTTGACGGCGTGCTCCAGCGGATCGACGCCGGGCGTGTCCGGGCCGCCGATGCTCATGTTGATGATCTTCGCCTTGACCTCGGCGGCGGCCCACTCCATGCCTGCCAACAGTGCCGATTCGCTGGGGTACTCTCCGCCGACCTTGCCGAACGCGATCTTCGCCCCCGGTGCGACACCCCGGTACTTGGCTCCGGCTCCTGCCACGATGGAGGAAACATGGGTGCCATGTCCAACGTGGTCGGTGATGTCGGGTTCGTCGGAGAAGTTGCGCGACTGCGTGACCACGTCCTTGAGATCGGGGTGCGTGGCGTCGTAACCGGAGTCGAGCACGGCGACCGTGACGCCGGCTCCGGTCAGCCCCTGGTGCCACGCCTGCGGGGCCCCGATCTGCTTGACGCTCTGGTCAAGGGTGATGCGCCGCTTCCCGTCCAGCCAGATCTTCGACTTGCCCGCGGCCAGTGATCGGGCGCCGCCGACCAGGCTCTGCCAGGTCTGGCCCGCTGACACCTTGGGAACGCTCGTGGCGGCCAGCCCCAGCCCGGCGAATTCCTTCGCCTTCCGCGTTCCGCTGAGCGTCTGTGCCGGCTTCCCCTCGGCTGACTGCACGATCAGCGGTATCTCCGCCTTGTGGGCGTCGCCGTACCGCCAGGCGAGCAACTGCGTGACGTCGAACAAACGCTCATCCAGCAGACCCTGGGCCAGCAGCCGCTTCGCGTCCTCTGGAATGACGTTGAGGTGTCCCTGACGGCGCTGAACGTCGAAGCGTTCCTTTCTGCCCGGTCCCGGCTCGATCCGGTGACCGTTCGCGGTGACGGTCACCCGGTCACCGGTCAGCAGCGTCACCGAGCCCGACACCTCGGTCACCGGAGATGCCGGCTCTGCCGCCTGCGCGGCGCTCGTGGATCCGCCGGCGATGAGACATCCCGCCACGAGCATGGCGAGGGTTCCGTGTGTTGATTTCATCTGCTCTCTCGTGGTCGATGTGCGGAGAGTTGCTCGTCCGATGGAGCAGAGACGCTGATGGCCTGGGAAGCGACTCTGCCGTGCCACCGGCAGGAACCTTGGAGGCGGACGAATCGAGGTGCCGCTCGCGCGCCACGAGCGGCACCTCGGGAGTGCTGGGTCAGCCGAGCTTGTGGTAGATCCGGGTCGGGACCGCCTGGGCCGCGCCCTCCCTGCCGAACTCCTGGTAGACCCGCGACGTGATCTCTACGGCCTTGGGGGAGTAGGCGGGGTAGAAGTCCTTGCCGCACTCCAGGTCCTTCAGCGCCGCCTTGATCTCCTTGTCCAGGTACGGCCTGGCCTGCGCGGGCTTCAGGTTCGGCCGGAAGATGACGGTCTTGCCCTCGGCGTCCTTGGGTAGTTCGCCCTTCCACGTCTTCTTGGCGACGTCCGAAGCCTGCCGCACGATCTTCGTGTGGCTCAGACCGTCCAGCGCGGTCGGCTCGGTCCGGCTGACGCCCAGGCACGTGGCGAACTGCTTGCCGAGCTGGACGAGCTTCTTGTCCTGGTCCAGGACGCTCAGCGACTTCCGTACCGCCGCTTCGAGCTGGTCGCCGTAGTCGTCCTGGGAGGTGACGGTCTTGCCCAGCACCTCCTTGACCGCCTGGGAGAAGCAGGCGTCGTCGGCGGCGTGCCACTTCTTCAGCTGGCCGGCCGAGAGTGACATCAGCATCTTGTTGTTCGGGTTCTCGTGCTGGACGGGGTTGACGACCTTGTCCTTGGGATAGACGTTCGGTGACCAGACGCCGAAGCCGTACTTGGTGCGATATGCCCGCAGCGCCGCCAGGTCCCCCGCGAGCCGCTCCTGCTCCCCGGGCTGCCACGTGTAGCGAGGCTCCGGGGAGGCCACGTAGTCCAGGCCCCGCTCCGTCATGCAGGCGACGCGCTTGGCCTCCAGTTGCGTCTGCTTCTCGTACGCGGCGGCGTCCCCCGACGGCGACGCGGTGAGGCCGCCGAACGTGCCGGCGAGCAGGGTGGCAGCGACCACCTTGGCAACAAGCATGGATGTTCTCCTTCTTCCTTGAGGGCATGCCGGATCGATCTGAAGGCATGCGAAACAGAACTCACGGCCGGAATGGCCGGATCAGGTGGGAAAGTCTCAGCAGGGGATCTTCATGCGGGACGCCTTCGGCGACACCTGGGGCAAGGCGGGGGCGAGATCGACGGCGAGGACCGCGCTGCCGGTCACGGTGCCCTTCTTCTCGGTGTACTCGACGCCGGAGGACACCTTCACCTTGCGGTCCCTGGTGCTCACTGTGCGTTCACCCAGATAGTGGTAGGTCGTCCGATCGAAGATCAGCTCGGACCGGGTGCCGTCGCCCTCGTCCATGGCGGCGGCCAGGCCGGGGCGGCCGGCGGCGTCCACGGCGTCGCCGACGAGCACGATGCCGTCCAGCCCGGCCGCGACCTGGTACAGCGCGGCCCCCAGGCTGGGCCGTATCACGGACTCGCGGACCAGGCCCTGGAGAGCGCGCCAGACGCGCAGCGGCTCCTCGCCCGTGTCGGCCACGATCTTCGCGCGCACCTGGTCGGGATCCGTCGGCCACGCGCCAAGCCGCGCGTAGGCCGGCTGGCCGGGACAGGTTCCCGGCTCGTACACGATGTCCTCGACGCCGTGGTCCCAGTATCTCCGGGGCGCCGGTCCCGTGCCCGACAGGCTCTGGCTGCGGCTCAGCCAGGGCTTGCCCACGTCGGCGGCCTCCCACCGCTCTTCGTTGACCATCACCTTGGTATAGAGCGTCCGGCCCGACTCGTCCTTGGTGTGCAGACTGCGCTGGGCCAGCGTCTTGAGGTGCACGTACTGGCCGCGGGCAGGCACCGTGTCGGGGCGGTCGCCAGCGGCCCGCGCGGCCAGGGTGAGCAGCGCCTTGGCGTCAGCCGGAGGAGCGGCGAGCAGATACCCGGGGGTACGTGGATCGGAGCCCCCCAGACTCGTCTGGGTGACGATGACGCCGCCGGTGAGCATCACCGCCATGGCGCCGACCAGGGCGACGCGCCGGATCGGCAGCCCGGCGGGCCACCCGCGGCGCGGACGGCGCAACCGTGACGCCCGTGCTTCGCCGGTCAGGCGGAGAAGGCGGTCACGCCCCCTCGCCGCCACCTCCGGCGTGGGCTCGGGCTCGGCGAACACGGCCTCGACCAGCTTCAACTCGTCCATCACCACTCCCCGATCGGGTTGACGTCGCCCAGGGCCTTGCGCAGCTTCCTGCGCGCCCTGTTGATCCGGGACCCGACGGTCCCCACCGGTATGTCCAGAGCGGTGGCGATCTCCTCGTAGCCCAGCCCGCCGAACACGAGCAGGAACACCACGTCGCGATCGCCCTTCGCCAGCCCCTTCAGCCCCCGTACCAGCTCCGGCCGGCTGGCCCGCGCCGCGAGTTGCGCGGTCACCCGATCCTCGTGCCCGTCGATGGATTCCTCGGCAGCCACCTTGCTGAGCGCGTTCAGGCGGCGGCCCTCCCTGCGGCGGTGACGGGCCACGACGTTCGTGGCGATGCCGAACAACCACGACCGCACGGTTCCCCGCTGCGGGTCGAAGCCGTGCCTGCCGTTGAACGCGAGCAGGAAGGCGTCCGCGACCAGATCCTCGGCCTGCTCACTGCCGAGCCGGGCGGCCAGATAACGGTGGACCTCCTGGAAGTACCGGTCGTACAGCAGGGCGAAAAGGTCGGGACTGTGCAGCGACCGCTCGACCACCGTGACGTCTTCCATCACGTCGTTGGCGTCAGGTGGTGCAGTCATGGCGTCCTTCCGAAGGCAACTGTCATCCAGTGTTCGCCGCTCGGCAGGTTTTCTTCACGGCAGTTTCCGTCCAGGCAGGGCCGGCCTGGCGTCCGGCGAGCGCGGACTCAGACGCAGCTTCTCGGCTTCAGGGACGTGGACCAGGCCGGGAGCATGCCGGCGATTCGCCCCCGAGGTATGGAACAAGGTTCACCCGTCAGCGTGTGGTTGCCCTGTGCGGTGCCAAAACTCGCCCATGGCGTCTGACCTGGCCTTCTATCCTCAGCACTCGTGTTTCTACGCCTGCTGTATCTGCTGATGGTCCGGTTGTTCGGCTGGTTGGCGCTTCTCGCGCGAGGCGACACTTCCAAGGACGTGGAGATTTTGGTGCTGCGTCATGAGGTCGCCGTCCTGCGTCGTCAGGTTTCCCGGCCGCAACCGGACTGGGCCGACCGGGCGCTGCTGGCCGCACTGGCGCGGCTGCTTCCTGCACGGCTTCGCCTCCATCGGATCGTGACGCCTGGCACCTTGTTGGCCTGGCACCGCCGGCTGGTCAGCCAACGCTGGACGTTTGAACGCGACCGGGCGTCCACCGATCCCGAGCGAGCTACGTCATCTGGTGATCCGACTGGCCAGGGAAAATCCCCGATGGGGGCACCGGCGGATCCAGGGGGAACTGCTCGGCCTCGGCCATCGAATCGGGGAGGGCACCATTCGCCGGATCCTCGCCGCGGCCGGCCTCGGCCCAGCGCCACGACAGACCTCACCGACCTGGCGACAGTTCCTCACCTCGCAAACCTCCGGCATCCTGGCCTGCGACTTCCTGCACGTCGACACTGTCTTCCTCAAACGCTTGCACGTCCTGTTCGTCATGGAGATCGAGACACGCCGCGTGCACGTGCTGGGCCTCACCTCCAACCCCACGGGCGCATGGACCACCCAGCAAGCCCGGAATCTGCTGATGGACCTGGGAGAACGCGCCGGCGCGTTCAAGTTCCTCATCCGGGACCGTGACGGCAAGTTCTCCCGCTCCTTCGATGAGCTGTTCACCGCCGCCGGCGTGCGAGTCATCAAGACACCCGTCCGGTCACCACGAGCGAACGCATTCGCCGAACGGTTTGCGGGAACGCTACGCCGTGAGTGCCTCGACCACCTGCTCATCAATGGTGAGCGGCACCTGCGTAAAGTCCTGACCGAGTACGAACACCACTACAACCAACATCGCCCGCATCAGAGCCGTTCCCTCCGCCCGCCGTTGCACGATCCCAGCGAGGTGATCGATATGGCCTCCCGGATTTCACCGTCGAAGGACCATACAGGATTGATCAGCGAGTACCGCAGAGCAGCCTAATCGTCCGGCAAACGCCCAGCTCAGCAGCAGTATCCGCGTTTTGGCGCCGCACAGGCCGACGAGCGCGTCACCGCCGAGGACATCACCCGGGCCGCTGATGAGCGCCGTGGCGAGGCCGCTTGAGCCACCGATTCGGCGAGCTGTGGACCGTCCAGCTCGGCAACCGCAACGAGGTCCGCCTGATCGTGTCCGGCGACTTTTACCACACGCTGTACGGCGACAACGTGCTCACCGCGCACGTCGAGGCCGCCGACATGGCGCACGCCCTGACCGCGTTCGTGGTCGACGTGGGCGAGGGCCGCGCCGCTATGGTGGACCGAATCAGCACCGTGGCGGCCGTCCGGCTCAAGTCCAAGGTGAGCGACCTGGCCGACGATCAGCTTGCCGCCGTGCGGGGCATGATCGCGACCATCTTCGGCACCGCCGGCTGACGGTCGCCCTGCACTGCCCCGCACGGCCTGGCAGTCCGCCTTTGGGAAGCGGTTCAGGAAGGTCCGGACTGGCGGAATCCATGACGGCCCGCTCGTACGCGGCGGAGGCTCGGCTGTGCGACAGGGAGTCGGGGCGGCCGGCCACGCCCTGACGGCCACCCGCGCCTCCCCACACACAGCGCCCCGCTGATCGTCCCCGGGCACAAACCGACGCGCCAACGAAGGGCACTCCCCCATGAGCGCCGACACGCCCCCGGGACACCCCCAACGGCGTCCGCCGGAACGACCTGAGCAGGCGGACCAGGCACGACGCCTGGCCGAGCAAGCAGTCCTCGCCGACGCCGCACTCGCCCCGCAAGGCAAGGTTCCGGTGACCGTGGTGCACCGGTGACCCCGACTCCGACGCGGATATGCGGCTGATCTGCGAGGTCCTGCCCGCGATGGCCGAACAGACCGGCCCCTTGGCCTTCCGCCAGGGCGGCAACGACTACGTCACCTACATCTTCGCCCCGCCGGACGCCGCTGAGGCGGCGGCCACATTAGAGGAGAGGTCCGGGCCATCGCCCCGCCGTGGTGGCGGGTCGTACCCTCGCTGTATGCGCGGTGAGGGCGCTTATCGGCACCAACTGACGTCGGCGACGGAAGCCATCGTCGATCGTGGGACCCGGCACGGCTTCGTCCTCTACCTGACGCGTGACCGCAGGAGCCCTCCTCAAGGTGGACGGGGCTCAGGTGGAGCGGCCCCGTCAGCGCGCGGTCTTCGCCCCGCAGAACACTTCCTTGAGAAGGTTGTCCAGCAGCTTGGGGAACGCCGCCAGATCGCCTGCGCGGTCCCCGGTGGTGACCGAGGCGGTCAGGGTCGTCTTGCCGTCGGGGCTGCTGTACATCAGCGCCGAGTAGCCCCCCGTGGCGCTGCCGTTGTGGTTGTAGACGATGCCGCAGTCCGGGGCCGGCTTCTGCACGTATATCCCGAGGCCGTAGCTGCCGAAGATGCCGGCGCTGCTGGGGTGCGGAGTGCGCATCTCGCTCAGGAGCCGGGCGGGGATGAGCCTGCCGCTGTTCAGCGCGGAGAAGAACGTGTGCAGGTCTTGGGTGGTCGAGATGATGTCACCGTTGCCGGCCTGCAGGGACGGGTTCTGGCGGGAGACGTCGATCACCTTCCACTGGCCGGGGACCTCCTCGTAGCGGTAGTAGCCGTGGGCATGCGGCCCGGGGATGTTCGTGGTGCCCGGCAGCACCGTGTGCCGCAGCCCGAGCGGCCGCAGGATCCGCCGCTTCATCTCCTCGGCGATCGAACGGCCGCTGACCTTCTCGATGAGGATCTGGGCCAGCGTGTAGTTGGTGTTGAAGTGCGACTAGAGAGCAAAAGTCCCAGGAAAACGGGGGTGTGCAGGGCTCTGGCGTCAGCACAAGGTCAGCACGCAGCAGCCGTGCTGATGGGGGTTGCGTCGAAGCGGGCTTGCATGACGTCAAGGGCTCGGTCCCAGGACTCATCAACGAGGTGGCCGTAAATGGCGTAGGTGATGTTGATGTTCTTGTGGCCGATCCAGCGGGACACGTCGGTGATGGGGATACCGCTGGCCAGTTGCATGGAGACGTAGGCGTGGCGTAGGTCGTGCGGGGTGAAGTCGTCGGGGAGCCCGGCCGCCTTGACCGCCTTAGCGAAGGTCGCGCGGTAGGTGTTGTTGTCGATGAACCGGCCCCGCCGTCCCCGGAACAGTAGGCCGTCGTCGGCGATGCCGTGTGTGTCGATGTGGGCGGCGATGCGCTGGTTGACGAAGGGCGGTAGGGGAGCGTCTCGGTGCTCGCCTTCCTTGCGGTGCTTGAGCGGTCCGAGGGCGTGTGTCTGGGTGACTTGCTGCCGGACGCGTAAGCGTCGTCCGCCGAACATCACGCAGTCCTGATCGACGGCGCGGGCTTCTCCGATGCGTAGGCCGCATCCGGCCATGAGCCAGATTGTCAGCGCCCAATCGCCGGGCATGGCGTCGGCCAGGGCGGTGATCTGTGTCCACGTGGGGACGTAGAAGTCGCGGACTTGGGTGATCTCGGGTAGCTCGATGTCGAAGACGGGGGACTTGCCGATCAGTTCAGCTTTGGCGGCCTCTATGAAGATGGCGTTCAACACGAGGTAGGTGTTGTGGATGGTGCCGGGGGCGTAGCCCGACGCGATCAGGCCCGCGATCAGGTCTTTGATCATCTGCCGTGTGATCGCGTTCAGTGGGAGGTGGCCGATGGCGGGGTTGATGCGGTTCTTCAGTGAGACTGCGTAGCCGGTGCTGGTGCTGGGGGCCAGCGTGATTCTGGCGGTCAGCCACTTAGCCGCGTAGTCGGCGAAGGTGATCGATCCCGCCTTGGGGTCGATGGTGCGGCGCAGGCCGCTCACCTTGTCGGATTTGATTTCCAGGATGAACGCTTCAGCGTCGCGCTTCATCGCGTGGGGGTAGGACTGCTCTTGCTGCTTGGTGCCTCGTCCGCCGAGTCGGTAGCGGACGGTCCAGGAGTGGCCGCACTTGCCCCACACGCGTTCGGCGGTCTTGCGGTCGTCCGCCTTGCGGAGGTCGAGTCTGCGCCCGGCCTTGGTGTCGGCGCATTCGCATTTCTTGATCAGGCTGGCCACGTTAGTTTGTTTCCTCGCTCTCGTTCATCGCCTTCAGTAGAGAGATGGCCTTGTCGGTGAGGGTGCCGCCGGACTGGCGTTCGGCGGCTTCGGTGAGCATGCCGTTCTTGCGGGCCAGGGAGATCCAGTTGGCTGCTGCTCTGCGCTCTGCGCCCACGATCTCGGCTACGTCCTGTACGGGGTTGGGCTCACGCATGAGCACGTACCAGGCGTAGAGGACGGCTACGGCGAGATGGAAGGATTCTGGCCGCCCGGTGCGGCCTGGCTTGGGGTTGTCCTCGACGGTCTGCCGGACGTGCCGCATCGCCCAATCGGTGTGCGGTTCGAGCACGTGGAAGACGCCTTGCTCGCGGCTGAGGCGCTGGAGGTCGCCCTTCAACTCTCGTGCGATGTCGGCCAGGGGGATGGACCGCAGCGTGCCGGTGGTGATGCCTCGGGCCATCAGTTCGGGGTCGTTGGTGGTGATGCGTAGTTCGGTGGGGCCTCCTGTGCTGTTGGGGGACCACCACATGTCCACTTGCCAGCCGTCGTACCACTGCTGGAGGTGGTAGCCCGGCCTGGTGGGAGCCGTCTCTTCCGCTGCGCTTCTGCGCGGTTCCTGTTGTTCGGTCACAGCAACAACGTTACAGCATCCACGGTCACGCCGGAAGCCTGTTCATGTATAGCTTGACTGTCTGCACCTATACACGGGACGATGGATAGACGCCCAGCCGTCGCATTACGGCGGCTCGGGCCTGCCACTCGACAACTGAACAGCGACGACACACGTGGAGAGCGATTGGCCAGCGGAGGAAGCAACCGACTGATGGGCGTGGACGAGGTGGCCGCCTACTTGGGCGTGTCCAAGAGCACGCTCTACGACCGATGGAGGCCCTGGGGGCTGAGGGGGCATCGAATAGGCCGCTACCTGATGTTCAGGGAACGCGACGTAGAAACCTGGATTGACCGCCAAGTCATCCCTTGAGCGCCAGAGGCCGGGCGAAAGTGATCACCTACAGGTTTGAGCAGGTAATTAGGATGAGAGTGGGGCTTAGATGACTTTTTCGGAGCATCAATTTGGCAAGGTATTTCAAAGGTATGCGGGTGGTGTGGCCCGCGAAGGACGCAAGCTTTCCATGGATGCCAGGCTTCTGCTGGCCGCTATTGCTCGTGCCAACAACACCGGCCACGCAGTATTCAAGGATGGAGAGCTGCGGCAGATCCTCAGCCGAGAAAAGTTGGATGGAAGTGTAAAGCCCGCTTCTCGATCCACTGTTTATGGCGCTCTGAAAAAGCTGCGGGCGGCGGGGCTTGTACTCCCCGGTGGCGGGGAAACCTGTGTATGGCTGCCTAGGGAATTCTGGGCGCGCGGATTGGACAAGGGGGCAATGTGTCCGGTTCATCGAACCTGGGAATCGGGCTATGCCTCGAATATCGGCGAAGAGTCCTCCGGCGCAGGACCAGCGTGGTAGTCCTAAGAATCCGGACTCGTTGATCCGAATATTCTGGACTCGACTGTGCTCCTGACGTGCGACAATCCGAGGCCCTCTCTATTCTTATGTCCCTTCGGCGGGTGAGGAGAGACGACGAACCAGGCGAAGAAATAGTTGTGGGGCCAGCTTGCTGGCTGGCCCCACTTAGTTCAGTTATCTAGGTGGCCTGGAGGCCCTAGCCGGAAGGCCCATCGAATAGTTGGACCTAATGGCAGCCCTTTGAGGGGCTGCCATGGATTGAGAGACAATGAGATATCGATTGGAGGGCCGTAGGCCCTGGCTAACAAGATTTGTAATGAGAGTGGTTGTCATCAGATCGCCGTACGCGGCGAAGGAAAGTGTTCCGCCCACCGCCGCAAGCCGTGGGCGGTGACGTCTAAGAGAAACCTGTTCCGGCCGAAGGATTGGAACCGCCGCCGAAGGGCGGTTCTCAAACGTGATGCCGGAGTTTGTTACTTATGCGGGCTGGCTGGTGCCAGCGAGGTGGATCATGTCACCGCCGTAGCCGACGGCGGTAGCTGGGATTACGACAACCTTCGTAGCGCCCATCGGGCGTGCCATACGGCCAAGTCGTTGCAGGACCGCTACCGGCGGTCCAAGGCATGAGAAATGAACTGGGGCGTCGCAAGACCGGTGACTATGTCACCCAGGTTTTCCGCTGCGGGCACTGCGGTGAGCGGGTTCGGGAGACCCGCCAGCTCGGCGCGGGCCGCCCCGGCCCGTGGCGTCGCTACTGCTCGGCCGGGTGTCGTCAGGCCGCCAAGCGCGTACGTGACCGTGAGCAAGCACGGGAGCGCTACCGTCTTGCCAACGGCTTATGTCTGTCGTGCGGTACAAGGATCGAAGTCGAGCAGTTTCATCCATACTGCTCGGCGCGTTGTGATGAAGTTCTTTGGGAGCTGCGAACCCTAGTGAGGTGAGATTTCTCGCCAAAATAACAAGCTTCCCCCTCTAATACAGGATGCGGAGAGAGATACCTCGGCTCTCTCCACTTGTGAAGCCTGTTGAAGGCCCTCGGTGACCTCGTGCCGAGGGCCTTCTTCGTACCCCTACACCATTTGGGAGAACACTGATGATTAGCCATGCCCAGCTTGAGGATATGAGCGCCCTAGAGATCCTAGCCGCCTGGCGTGACGGCGATTTGGACCCCACTATTCGCATCGTGTCTGTGAACGGCGACCTGGATAACCCGAGGTCGCTTACCTACGCCTGGCAGACGACGCCCGAGCATGACGAGCTGCGCATGCGCACCTGGTAGGCCCCACAGGGGACCAGACGATTGACCATCGAAGGGAGTAACCGAAATGGATGACTCGCCTAGCAACTCCGCTGACGTCATCGCCGACACCGAAATGGGTCAGGTGGCCGAAGCGCCTGTAGAAGGCTCTCAGTTCGATTCTGAGGCCGATAAGTGGAAGAGCCTGAGTCGGACCAACGAAGCTCGCTGGAAGGCCGCCAGCGCCGAGCTGGAGGCCGTGACCGCTAAGAACGCGGAACTGCAACAGGCCATTGCCGACAGCCAGGCAGAGCACCTGCATCAGCTTGCTGTGATCCAGCTCGACCATGCGGCCAAGGACCGTGGCCTAGAGCTTGGCCCTGAGGCCATCGGCCGACTCAACGTGTCATCGTTCATCGACGCGGCCGGACAGGTTGACTCGGCCGCCATCACTGATTTCATCGCCACTCTCGTACCGGCCCCGAGCCAGCCGAGATTTCCTCAGAACGTGGGCATCGGCCCGCAGGGCGGCGGACCGCCAGACAGCCCCAAGTCCGTGCCCTTGGATGCACGGGCACGCCGGTAGACGTTCCTCCAAGAAAGGTTTGTTAGTTAATTGGCAATCAACCCCATCCCTCCGTACGCACATGCGGGGACTCATACTTTTGTACCCACCGAGTGGAGTAGCGAGCTCCTCACCCAGTTTGACCCTCTGCTGGTCTGGGCCTCGCCTCTGGTCGTAAACACCGACTATGAGGGCGACATCACCGCCCAGGGCGACCGAATGGTGGTCAACGGCCTCATCCGGCCCAACGTCGGCAAGTACAACGACGTGGCCGGAATGACGATCGAAGACTTGAAGACCGTTGAACAGTACGTGGACATCACCGAGGCCGATTACGTGGCCTTCTACGTGCGCAACATCGAGACGGTTCAGGTAGCCGGCGCTTTGGCGGCGCCGGCCACATTGGAGTCCATCCGCGCTCTCGCGGCCTCGACAGACACGTTCGTTGGTGTCACCATCGCGGCGTCTGCGTCCAGCCTGCCTCAGGTGGACGTCAGCGGCTTGTCTGGAAGCGTCGCGAAGGGTGAGACGCTGCTGGAAGCCATCTTCGACATGATGGAGAAGCTTGACGGCAGCGACGTACCCGCAGGCCGATACGTGGTCGTCTCGCCTACGGCCAAGCGCTACCTGATGCGCGCCCCTGACGTGGCCAACGCCGCCGCCCTGGGTGAGGCCGGAGCCACCGCCAACGGTGTCGTTGCCCGCCTGGCCGGGTTCACGCTGCTGTCCACCACGGCCATGCCGAACGGTGTTGACATCCTGGCCGGGCACAAGTCGTTCACCACGTACGCCAGCCAGTTCACCGACTTCCGTAGCCAGCCGGTAGAGAAGTACCGGCGTGACCAGATTGACGCCCTGCACCTTTACGGCGCGCGGGTGCTGTCCTTCCCTGGCGGCAAGCAGCCCACCGCGCCCAACGTCGCCGTGCAGAATTCTGAGGGCCTCGTAAAGGCCGCCGTGAAGTGGGCCGCATAAATTCATTCCGACGGCTCAAATATCCCCGAATCCAGGTGATGGGTTCGGGGGTTTTTTGTTTCCAGAGCTGCCGATTTGTTAGTTTCTTCCACCCTCACATGAAGGCGTTACTCCAGGTCGGCGCACAGATGGCGCCCTTCTTAGAAAGTTCGAGACCCGTACTTGGTCGGAGGAACCTCCCCCCACGGGGTCTAATCCGTCTTCAAAAAGTGCATACCCCCTGGGCGGCCCTCTAACTAACCATCCCAACACCCCTTGTCGTTGACCTGCTCTAACTAACTTTCTCGGAGTTTATTCGAGCAGAAGTATTGACACGAGATTCGCGCCTATGACACTTTGCTGATCGCTGGGCTTGATCAACCGAACTGCGAAACAAACAAACTCGGGATCGACTCACCAGCTTCAGACACAAGACAGCCCCAGAGCGACAGTGATTGGTCGTCGCAAGCGCTCTGGGGCTACCCAATCAAGGAGCGTAGCTCATGCAGTCCAACACCGTCGCTGCCCGTCCCCAGGTCTCCCCGATCGTCTACAGCGGCCTTCTGGGCAGGATCGTGCAGACCATCACCCCGCACAGTGAGGCGGACCCTGTGGGCATCCTGGGCGCTCTGCTGAGCGCCTTCAGCTCAGCGATCACCAACCTCCCTCAGGTGGTCTACGGCACGCAGTCTCAGACGCTCAGCACATGGATCGTGCTCATCGGCAACACCGGCATGGGCCGCAAGGGGACGGCCACCCGTGCCGCTCTCCAGGTGGTCAAGGGCGCGCTTCCCGACTGGGCCAAGTCCACCGTCTTGGAAGGTTGCCCCCAGTCTGGACCTGCCTACGTCTCCACCCTGGCGGACATGAGCGGCAACGCTCTGATGATCGAGGAGGAGTTCGCCGACCTGCTGAAGGTCTCTGCCCGGTACAAGTCGTTCGGTAAGGCCATCCGGCGTAGCTGGGAAGGTGCGTCGATCAGCAACCGCACCAAGGAAGCCGTGATCCACGTGGACGCTCCCCACGTGTCCATCATCGGGAACGTGACTCCCGCTGAGTTCGCGGCCAGCATCGGCAAGGCTGACCGCGCCGGGGGCACCCTGAACCGCTTCCTGTGCCTGTACGTGGAGAGGTCCAAGAAGATCAAGCTCTCGGAGCAGATCAGCGCAAGCGCCTGGTCGGACCTGATGCGGCCTCTCGTCAGGGAGTTCCGCAACGCCGTCGCCTATGCCAGGGACGTGGAGGAGATCACGGTCTCGCGCAGCGCCATGGCGCTGTGGGATGACAAGCTGTCGGAGATGATCGACGCTCTCACGCTCGGGCGTGAGGCAATGGAGCAGTTCGCCGCACGTGCGGCTGACTACGTGTGGCGGCTCAGCGCCCTGTACGCGCTGGCCGACCGGAGAGACGAGATCACGACTCGGGACCTGGAGGCCGCCGTGGGCCTGGTCTCCTACATGTGCGACTCAGTGACCTACCTGTCGCCCGAGGTCGCACACGGTGCCGGGGCGGCTGAGGAGACGCTCGCCACGCGCGTGGAGCAGTTCATCAAGGCCGCTGGGCCTGAGGGCGTCAACAGCACGGCCCTGTTCCGCAAGTTCGGCCGCAAGGCCGCCGAGATGAACGAGATCATCGCCGAACTCCCCAGCGTGACCATGGGCAAGGTGCAGCCTCAGGGCGGGGGCAGGCCCGCCCTGGTCTACCGCTACGAAGCCCCGGAAGAGACTTCGGAGCGCTCGAATGAACTTACTGATCTCGACTCGGAGGAGCTTCCCGAGATCTTCATGGAGGACACCGCCGAGATTGAGGAGGAGCCCGCCGAGTCGACCGCCACCGAGGAGACGGTTCCGGAGGAGGAGCCTGTTCCGCCCGTGGAGGCTCCCGCCTTCCTGCCCTTCCTAAGCGATGACGAGTGGGACGAGATCGACGCCGCCCAGAGCGTCACGCCCGAGCCTGAGGCGGCCCCTGAGCCCGAGCCAGTGGAGGAGACCACCGAGGAGCCTGCCGTCTCGGAGGAGGCCGTCAAGGCGTATCTGTCCTCCCCTGCGGGGGCGGAGATGCTTCAGGAAATCCTGATGACCATGATGGCCAAGCAGGCCGCCGCCAGCGCTCCTCAGGCGGCCACGGTGACCAAGGCTTCTCGCAGGAGCCGGGCCAAGGGCACCCCTGAGGCGCTGTTCCAGGCTCCCGAGGTGGCCGCGTAGTAGTCCCGGCACCACCAGGCCCCCGGCTTCACGGCCGGGGGCCTGTTCCATCGGTACGTCAGCCCCGTACGTGAAATCACAGACGTACAGGGCCACCGGCCGGAGCGGCTGACTCAGAAGTCAGCGACGGCCAGCCACCAACCGAGTGCCCCCGCCAGTAAGAAGAACGGGGCAAGGACGTAGAGATCGCGTCGGCGCATCAGGCCGTCACCGGCGGGTGAGGGCACGGATGGTTCACGTGTCGGTTCGGGCAGCAGACCATGCCAATCGTGAGGAACCGTCCTCCGGGCAGCCACTCGCCCCACTGGACATCCACCCCACGGGGCAGCAGATCGATAGCCGTGGACAGACGCGCCACCACAGGTATCCGGTCACTGTCCGGCCGTTGTGCCGCATACTCCGCCGCCATCCACTCACCGGCCTTGTTCGCGTCAACGAACGTCTCGGCGATTCTCGATCGTGGCTTGGCCAGCCATTCGCCTGTCCGCATGGGCGGTAGCGGTGAGGTGGCGAAATCTGCCGAAGTGGTCCGACGCTCAGCCTCGTGCTTCAGATCAGCGCCATTGCCGATCCACGTGTATGCGTGCCAGTGCATCGTTCCCCGTACATTCGATGGGGACGGCCCCTGCCTGATTCAGGCGGGCAGGGGCCGTCTCGGTGGCGGTACTAGATGGTGGTCATCCCTGCGGCGCGTAGCTCGTGTCCCGTGAACCGGAGAGTCCCGGCGTCCGGGTTCTTCGAGTCACGCAAGGCGAACGTGTCGGTCTCGCCCGGAATCTGGGCGATCTCGACGCAGGATTCGCCCTCGCCGTCCTCGTTGTTGTTGCCGCCGCACAGGCGGCGGAACTCCAGGTGGCCGAGGTCCTTGGCGTACAGGTCCATCTGTCTGCCCTCCTTCACACTCGGGCCGGATGGCCCGAGGTGGTTGCACGGCTGGTGGCGGGGTTCGTCAGCCACCGGCCGCGTGTCACTTGGGGAGCCCTGGCCGTACCACCTGGGGTACGTGTCTGCGGAAGGACGGCCAGGACCCCCACCCCGGCGGGGAAGAAAGAGCACCGGGGATACTGCACCCCGGCTGAGGCTTGACGGGTCGGTCAATGTTTCTCAGCCGGGGTTGTCTGGAGACGGGCCCCCTATGCGGCCCGCCGGGTTTCACGGTCCGTTACGGCCGGCTGCACGTCATGTAGCCGCATCAGCAGCTCACGAGCCACCACGTGATGCATGTCGTACTCGTCGAACCTGACGACGGCGTTTCTCTCGAACGGCACCAGCGGCGGTAAGTAAGGAACAAACACATCCGCCCGCACCCCATGCGGCGAGCAATCGGCCACAGTGAAGACCGCAGCGTTACGCCGCAGGTGCGAACACTGCGAGATCGCCTCGGGGATGCACGTACGGCAGGTGGGTGGCGCATTGGTGTAGCCGTCGCCCTCGTCCCCGTCACCGGACAACAGCCACCAGATCCGGCCCGTGTCCCGATCTACAGCGGACCGCGCGCACACCTGGCACAACCGCTTTTCCATGCAGCGCCACTGCCTGAGCGTGTTGACCGTCGTGAAGTCGGGTCGGCCCGTGCGATTCTGGCCCTGTCGCAGGAGGAGGGCACCGTTGCGGAAGTCGCCCCGTTGGGGCACGGCGTAGCTCAGTCGCAACCCGCCATGGCGCGGTGCCCACTTCAGCGGAGGGTTCTGAGCCTCTCCTGTCCAGCCGATCACGTACGGGTAGCGAAAACCCGTCTCCGACACCTTCGTGATCAGCGTCACAACGCCTCCCGGTCATAGCCGGGGGTGGACGCCGGGCGCAGCTTCTCAAGGCTGGTCATGTGTGCCCCATGCTCATGGCGATCTCCAGGGCGACATCTTGGGGCCGGTGCTCCGGTACCACTCGCATGCGGTCGGCAAGCGCCGCGTTGTCATCGGCCACGCGCGCCAGCTCGACCATGTAACTGCCCGACCGCGCCCCCAGCGTGACAGTGGCCACCTTCCATCCGGCGTCGGCGTAGATGACCAGTTGCGGGGGATGCCAGAGCGGTTCGGCAGGCGACTCCGGCCCGCTCTGGCCTGGGTTGCTGGAACAGCGCTTGACGAGCTGGGCGTTCACTCCCGACACCGTCAGATGGGGAAGAACCCGTTCAAGCGCGTCACGCTGCGCGTTCGCAGCGTTCTCCGGGATCGAGTCTCCTACCGTGTCATCAGTTGCGGGGGTGGGGTGCGTGAGGGCCATGGCTCGACGGTAGGAGCGGGCGCGAAGCACTCTCAACGAGTGTGCTTGAACTTGCTCGTAATTAACTAACTTCGGCGATGGCTGCCGCGATGAGTTGTCGGGCCGCTGTTCCGTAGACAGCCAACTCCGACAGATGGTTGAACCCCTTGACGTACTGGGCGATCTCCGATGGTTGGTTAACGTTGATCTCCGCAGTAAGTAGCTCCACCTGGACCAACGTGTCATCGAAGATGTTGAACGCCTCGACTGGCCACATCCGCCGGTCGGCATCGCGCGGGATGATGCCGAGAGACACGGATGGAAGAGACATGATCGCTAGCAGGTGGCCTAGTTGCCCCGCCATCACCCCTGCGTCGCCGATACGACTCCGCAAGACCCACTCCTCCACCAAGACCGCGAAGCGATGGCTTCCCTCATGCAAGAGCCGAGCACGCGCTACACGCGCGGCTACGGCCTCGGCTACGTCGTTGGGAGCCTCTCTGAAGGCAGCGATGGACGACAGCAACGACTCGGCGTAGGCGGCCGTCTGGAAGAGACCTGGGATGACATTCGAGCAGTAGACACGGAAGTGCCGCACCTGCTCATACATCTTGATCTTTTGAAGTTGAAGCTGACGCAGCCCAGTCCTTTGAAGCCGCTTCCACTCCACGTACATGAGGTCGGCCGCTCGCGACGCTGCGATCAGTTCTGTGCTCTGATCCTCGGCTCCACAGGCAGCACACCACGTGCGGATGTCCGACTCCGAGGGAACGGTGCGGCCATGCTCGATTTTGGATGCCTTGGACTCATGCCACCCCGCCATCTGTGCGACAGCTCGGGCCGTCAATCCGGCGTCAAGGCGAATTTCGCGTAGGCGCTGGGCGATGCCCTGGCGTGCCTGCTGGGCGCTTGAAGATGGCGAGGTACGCATGTGTGTGGATCAGACGAGCCGATACTCCGCATGGTCAACCGCACGTTCCCAGACCGCCTCAAAGGCGGTTAGGCACTGCTTGATCACATGGAGATCGCGAACCAGTTCCTCCCCGAGGTAGCGCCCGTCTCCGGCGAACAGACCGAAGCGAATCAGGTGGTCATCGAACACCCACAGGTCGTTTCCGGGGAGTAGCAGGTCGGATGCCTGCCGCCGGGGGAGCCATCGGACCAGTTCCCCGGCCTTGATGTTCATCGAATCGGTCACGGAGTGCTCGAACCGGATGTAGTCGGTAACGGGCTCAGACACGATGCGCGCCCGGCGAACCAGTACACCCCTTGCGCGGGCTTCCCCAATGAGTTGATGCCAGTCGCGTTCCCGCTGTGTGCGGTCGTACGGCGGCCCTCCCTGCCATGCGATGAACGACGGGTCATCGGGGACATAGGCGTCCCGCATCTCCAGGTGAACCGCCGAGTGCTGGGCGCTCGCCAGCATCTCCTCAAAGGTCATGAGCGGCTCCATCACATGCCTCCATCAGGAGCTTGGCCATACGTCGCGGGACGCGGACGATCTTCTCATTGTCGGGGATCGGGCTACGGGCGGCGACTTGGGCAAGATCTTCCGGCCCGGTCACTTCCCACCCTTGTATGACGATGCTGCCGTCCGACTCGTCCACCCAAACAGAAGGACAGTTGTTCCCGTCCGTGTTCGGGTCGATGCCGATGAACCGTAGCGCCATGGTGCCCTCCGATGCTCCGAGTGTGCTCCAACTTGCATCCGTGAGCCTGAACCGCGAACGAGAAGCCGTCAAGGGAGACCGTCGAAACGTAGTCAGCACAACGTCAGCACCGGTGCTGACAACAGGCATGAGCAACCCGGAACAACAAGAAGCCCCAGACTCACGATTCAGGCTGTGAGCTGGGGCTTTATCTTGTGTTTGACCAGGTCAGACCTGGCATGCTACGGCGGATGTAGGTAGTTGGTGTTGGAGTAGCTCCAGCCCTCACCCGGCTCGAACCGCGGCTCCTTGGACAGCGCGAACCGCACCAGTTCCTCCGGCTGGTAGGACTTGAACCGGTTGTCCACCCACTCCTTGCCCGCCGCGGGGATCCCCGGCTCGACCGACCCGTCCGGGCGGAAATCGCCGGTGTAGGCGTACAACCCGCTGGTGTGCTGCAGCAGCATCCGCACCGTGATCTCCCGGTCCAGCTCGAACGCGGGCAGGTAGTCGGCCACCGGGGCATCCAGTCCGACCTTGCCCTCGGCCACGAGTTGCAGCACCACGGTGGCGATGAAGTTCTTGGTGACGCTGCCCGCCCGGAACAACCCGTTCGTCGGCGGTTTCGCGCTTGAGCCCAGCTTGCGCACCCCGGCACTGCCGATCCACTCGCCCCGTTCATCGTTGACGCGCATCTGTACCCCGGCGGCCAGACCGGCATCGACGAACGCCTGGATCGCCTGCTGCAGCTCCGGGCGATCCTGCCCGGCAGCGGCCTTCGCCACCGCCCTGCTGTCCGCGGCGGCCGCCCCCGATGTGGCCACCCCGCCGAACACCGCGGCCGCCAGCGCCGAGAGTGCCACTCGCCGGAAGGCGGTACCGAGGAAGGCCGGCCGCTGACGAACGCCGTGGACGCGCCGCTCGGTCGGCGTGATCGTGGATGGGAAGGGGATTTTCATGGTTCCTCGTCTCTGTGTCGCGCTCGGGCCAAGAGCTTGCGAGCAGTGTGGGATGGGACGTGACAGGGACAGTTGACGCGTAGGTGCCCGGCCCTGGCACGATGAGCGAGCCGGTTCGGTCCGCCTCACGGTGCCTGCACAGGCGGCTGTTACCAGCTGCGCAGGTGGATAGTCGCGTGAAGGGCGCCCAGCAGGATGTCCTCGCTGCCGGACAGATGTTCCGGCGCGAGGGCGCTTCAGTTCACGATCCGCTGCGATGGGGAACTGCGGACCGTGAGCTGCGGTACGGGGCCGGTAGCGGTCAGTCCGGGACCCGCGCTTATTGGTAGGGGATGTCCACGCCGGCGGAGCGCAGTTTCGTCTCGACGAGTGCGGTCAGTCGGGCCATGGCGGGCGCCTGGTCTTCGCCGTGGTGGTTGAGCAGGCCGTATCGGGTGGCGTCAGTGCGTGCCTGGAGGCCGTTCGAGATCGCGAGCAGCGCGGGGTTGGCGAGGAAGCGGTCAGCCAGGGCGGTCGCGAGTTCCTCGACGCGGGGGTCGTCGGGTTCCAGGTCCTTGGCAGCCCAGCATTGCTTGTTCAAGGCGATGAACTGGGTGTCGTCGAGGGCGCGCTCGGCTTGGGTGAGGTAGTCGTCGAAGCCGTCGGGGACCAGGGCCCGGGCCAGCACCATGCCCTCGCGGTGGGCGGCTACCTCCTGTGGGGTGAAGCCGAGATCGGCGGCCCGGTCCAACAGTGCGCAGGCGCGGTCGGGCAACAGGGCCCGGTCGCTGTTGGCCAGCCGCTCCAGCGAGTCGCGGCGCGCGATCAGCTCCTCGATCCGCTCGGTCAGCCGCCCTTTGACCTCTGCGAGGTCGGCGGCGAACCGCTGCGGATCGGCGTCGATCAGGGTGCGGATCTCATAAAGCGGTACGCCGGACTCAGCCAGCGTCCGGACCTGGACCAACCTCAGCAGATCGGACGACCCATAACGGCGATAGCCGGAACTGTCACGGCTCGGTTCGTCGACCAGGCCAAGCCGGTGGTAGTGGCGTATGGTCTTGATCGTGACGCGGGCGAAGGCCGCTGCCTGGCCGATCGTGACGCCCGTGCTCATGGCATCGGCGATGCCAGTCCGCCACTCCACGCTTGGCCATGACACTCCGCCCGGCGCTCGGGCAGCACTATGACCCGCTGCGCCCGCAGTTGCCGGAGGCGATGTCCTGGAGGCTGTCCCCGTCGGACGTGGAGCTGCTCATCTCCGTGCCAGACCCCACGCCCGAGGAAGCGGCCGCCACGTATGGCCTGTCAGGGCGGGCACGGTTCGCCTTCATCGAGCGACCGAACGTGCTCGTGCTGTGCCACCGCCTCGGTACCGGCGGCTGGGGACTGCAGCCATGGCAAGCCATCCGCCAAGACGAGGTCGGCACCTATCCCCCCGGCCTGCCCGCGGACGAGCGGTTCGCGATCAACATCTACCTGGCCGACAGCTGTACCGGGCGGGTGGCGCCCATGCCGTGACGTCCTGGCCGCCGGAGTTCTCCCACCGCCTCCGAGCGGCGATCGAGCGGCACCTGGCCGGCCCGCAGAACGATCACGCCGCTGGCTCTGAGCTGCAGGAGCTGCTCCGGCGCCATCCCGACACCGGACGGCTGGTCCGCGACCGGGCGCCCTTCACCTGTGCAGCTCCACTGGTCGCCGTCACCTGACAGTGAGGATGGAGATTAGCGCTTCCCGCCAGGGTCTGACCCATCACCTGACTGACCTTGGGTCCTTAACGGGATCTGTCGACCTCGGTCGGGAAGCGCTCATGTGCACTCACCGGACGCGGCACCTGTGACTTCATAGGAGCCTGGCCAGAGGCCCCATCACTGTCCTGTCCGCTTGCCCGGCTGGTGCGTGCCGCCCTGCCCCTCGGTCAAGACGACAGGACGACGATGACCCCCATTACACCCGACAACCCGACGATCAGCGAAGTCGCCGGCGGTGTGGACACCCATCAAGACACCCACACCGCAGCCGTGATCGACCCGGTCGGCAGGGTGCTGGGAACCGAGCAGTTCCGCGCCACCCCGGCCGGATACGCCGCCCTGCTGGTCTGGATGCGCACCTTCGGGCACCTGACACGGGTCGGTGTCGAAGGCACCGGCGTCTACGGAGCCGGGCTCACCCGCCTGCTGCAGGCCGAGCACCTCGACGTGATCGAGATCGATCGGCCCGACCGCAAGACCCGCCGCTTCCAGGGCAAGTCCGACCCGATCGACGCCATCGCCGCCGCCAAAGCCGCGCTCGCCGGCGACCGGACCGGCACCCCGAAGCAGCGCGACGGCCGCGTCGAGGCGCTGCGCACCCTGCGCATCGCCCGGCGAAGCGCGGTCGACCAGCGGGCCGACACCCAACGGCAGATCAAGGCCCTGATCGTCACCGCCCCGGACGCGGTGCGCCAAAGCCTGCGCGGCCTGACCACCACGGAACTGATCACCGCCTGCGCCGGCCTGGCCCCTGATCGCGACCACGCCGCCGGCCCTGCCACCGCCACCCAACTCGCGCTGCGGTCCCTGGCTCGCCGCCACCAGCAGTTGTCCGCCGAGATCGCCGACCTCGACGAACTTCTGGACGCCCTGGTGGCGGCGATCAACCCGCGGCTGACCGCCGCCCACGGCGTGGGCACCGACACCGCTGGGCAGCTTCTGGTCACCGCAGGCGAAAACCACGACCGGATCCACAGCGAAGCCGCCTTCGCCATGCTCTGCGGCGTCGCGCCGATCCCCGCCTCCTCCGGCAAGACCACCCGCCATCGCCTCAACCGCGGTGGCGACCGGCAAGCCAACGCAGCCTTGTACCGCGTCGTCCTGTGTCGCCTGCGCTGGGACCCCCGTACCCGCGCCTACATGGAACGACGCAGTCAAGATGGCCTGTCCAAGAAAGAGATCATCCGCTGCCTGAAGCGCTATGTCGCCCGTGAGCTCTATGGGCTCATCACAGCAAATGATCAAGAACGCGTCGCTTGACATCCATAGGAGCATCCACCAGGAGGAGCATGCGGCCTGGACAGGCAACGCCCATCCGTTTCGGTGATGCGCTCCACCGTCACGTGGGCGGACAGTAGTTCGCCCCCTCTCCCATGCCTGGCAACGGAGGCCTGCTGAGCGGGCTCCTTGAGGGCGCCATGAAGGCAGAGGTCTGGTTCTCCTCAAGAGTCCCCTGTCTGTGAATGCCTGGCCGTGGAGCTCTGGCAGGCTGAGCCATCATGCAGACACCGCGTTCGGGATCGGGTTATGTGACGCGTCCGATCGGGCAGCCCTTCGCCGCTCACGCCACCGCGATGCTACGGGCCTTCTTGCAACGAAGTGGCAGCACAGATCCTTCATCCGTCAGGCTCGTGACGAACGTGACCACCCTGACGGACGAGCAGATCACCATTCTGACAGGGCAGGCTGACGCGGCGGGCGTGACCCTCGTTCTCGTCGACGACGGTGCGAGGCCGCGCCCGGCAACGGCCCGCTCCCGCGACCTGGCACCCCATGAGCTCGCGATGATGGTGGATCAGGCGACCGCCGCTCGCTGTGATCGAGACGCACGATCCCCGAGAGAACAACCGTGATGTCAGCCGCGGCTTGAACCGAACATGAGCGCTCTGGTCGACGTACGCACACTCCACGCCCCCTAAGAAGACCCACACGGCGGCAGCCGAGGCCTTCACGAACCGGAGTCTCGCTCGTTCGTGAGCGCTACCACGGGGTGTTGTAGCACTCGCTCGTACCGTAGGAGGTGTCCGGTGTGTCACCGTCCCATCCGCCGTCATTGTCGGCATTCCACACCCACAACCACTTCCTCACATTGGTGAGCCATACGTATCTGGCGACGTAGTGGTTACCGGTGTCGTGGGAGTGACCGAACGCCTCCTGCTTGGGGTCTCCGCCGGGGCTGTCGTTGATGTAGATCTTGCTCACGCTGCACCGGGTGTCCGCGTGCGCCGCTGTGGCCCCGCCCGTGACAACCATGGCCCCTGCCAGGGAAACGGCCGCAGCGAGGGCACCCCCTCGCCTGAGATTTCTTCTCATTTCCTGTCCCTCTACTGAGAATCCTTCGGAATTTATGGCATCAGACGCCGTTCGGCGGATCCGATGTGCGCAGCGTACTTACGGTCGATCATGGAAGTCGTTGGTGCAGCGCGTACTGTTCCTTAGTAACGGGCGCACGGTGACCTCGCCGTCGCCGAGTCGGTCACCTGGTACTCCATCACCGAACTGGCCGCGTCGCTGGCCGGTACGGCGCCGCGGATCCGCTTCGAATGGCTGCTGCCCGGCCATGGCGACCGCAGGCGGCTGCCCGCCGGGGAGTTCGCCCGCCGGATTCGCGACCTGGCCGTCCGCACCGCAGCTACGACCACGACAACTACCGCCGCCTGGTCCGCGAGCTGCAGATCCGCCCGCTGATCGCCCGCCGCGGCACCGATCGCGGCTCCGGCCTGAGCAAACAGCGCTGGGTCGTCGAGCAGACCTTCGCCCTGCTGCACGCCTCCCGACGCCTGCGAATCCGCCGGGAGGTCCGGGCGGACATCTACGAGGCCTTCCTCAAGCTGGTCTGCGCGCTCATCTGCTGGCGGCGCCTCACCTCATTGCGTGAGCTGCTCTAAGCGGTGACAAAGCGGCGGAATTCGTTCAGGTCCCAGCCCGTGCCGGGGCCGTTCAGTGCGGTGTGCTCATCCAGCAGGGCGCGGGCGGCTGAGTGCAGAAATGGGCGGGTGGCGCCCTGCAGCTTCTTCGCCTGGTAGCGGTCCGTGATAGCCGGAAACTCCTACAGCTCCGGCAAGCACCCACTCCGTTGATCAGTGGGCGTGGCGGCAGGGCGCTCACCTCGGCGATGTCCGGATCGAGGGAGCGCGCTCTGGTCGGGGGACGAACTCGGCGTGATCTTGATGGAAGGTCATCGTGCCCGCTGTTGTGCCGTCCCAGCCCAGGCCGTGTTCCTCATAGCGCCGGCTGATGGCGGCCCACCTGAGGTTGGAGGTCATAATGTGGCCGATCTCGTCGAGGTAGGCGCGCATCCCCGGGTCGGTGCCTTGGGGCCCGGTGGTGAACTGCTCGCGCAGCCCGATGAAGGTGTCCTCGGTGGCATCGATGAGGCTGCAGACGCGGTTCATGGCGGCCTGCAGGGTGAGTCCTTCGCTGTGTTGGAGGTGGTGCAGGAGGTTGACCTGGTCTCCTGCCGGCAGTTCCTTGCGGTAGGAGACCAGGTCGTTGATGAGCGTGTATCCATCGACGGCGGTGTCGTGGATCGCAGCCATGTCGGGGTGGGTGGAAGCTTCCTGCGACAGGCGCACCCCGGGCGTGCCGAACTCGGCGAAGCCGAACAGCCAGCGGACGCCGAGGCTGCTGCGCCGCTCGCGCATGTAGCTGTCGTAGTCGCGGTACGGGGCTGATCTCCACTCTTCCAGTTCGGTGGTGAAGCCGTAGGCGTAGTTCTCCATGTAGGAGACGAACCGCACCCACACGGCGCGGGGCATGCGTCGGCGAAGCCAGCCGAACTCCTCGCTCAACGGGGCGGCCATCATGCGGCCGAAGACCTCCCGGGTGGCGAAGGAACTGCCCCCGAGGCCGCCCTTGTCGACGAGGCTGTTCTCGATGCCGATGAGGTAGTTCATGAACTTGCAGGCCACCAGGGTGAGCTGGTAATCGGCGTGCGGGACGCTGAGCGGGACCAGCAGGGTGCCGCCGAGGTTGTGTTCGATCTTGTCGTGGTCGCCGTCGTAGGCGAATTCCAGGCGTTCGTGGGCCCATGCGCCGCTCTCGCGCAGGAGGCGACTGGTGTCCGGGTGGAGCGTCCTGGGCAGCCGGTTGGCGAGCTTGGGCAGGTGGAAGGTCACCGGCAAGCGCGGCGTGGTCGTGCGCGGCTGCGGCTTTTCGGTCGCGAGGGGATCGGCCGCCGGGCGCTAAGGGGGCAGCCGAAGCACGCCGGTCTGGGAGCGGTGCGCTAGGGCTGTGTCCAGGATCGGCGAATGAGGAGGTCACGCTTCCGAGCGCGTGAAGGACGCAGATGTCGGCCAGGAGGGGAGTGTTGTAGGTGAAGGGGCGGGGGCCGACCATGTCCGAATCCACCGTCCTGCCGTTGTGCGTGCAGGAGGCGTTGCTGGCCGCCGGCGTGCCTGTGCTCACGCTGGCTGCTGACCGCGCCGCCGATCGCGACAACCACACCGCGCTCGGCGACAGCCTGACCACCCGCGTCACCGCCGAGTTGCTGACCGCCGACGAGCACGGCGACAGCTACGGCGGCCCGCGCGATCTGCTGGACGTGGAGCTCGCCGGCGACAGCATCGCGGTGAAGGGTGAGCTGCACGGCACCCTGGCCACCGACGCGCGCGCCCTGTTGGACTGGGACGGCGTACTGCGCGCCCTCGGCGCCGCCTACGACCGCGCCACCGCGCCTGCGCGTGAGCATCCAGACGACCAGTCCGCCCCTGGGACGACACCGTGACCGAGCTACTGGGCCCGGCCCGAGCCGGGCGCCTGGGGCGCTCCGGCGTCCAGCAGCGTCGGGCTGGCCTTCTTCGCCCGGCCAGCCGCCGAGCGGCGCCCGGCCCTGGCCGCCTGGGTGGCCGGCACCGCGGCGGACGTCCGGTGCTGCTCGGCCTGGGCCTGATCCCGCTCGCCCAGGGCGTCGTCGCGGGCCTGCTCGGCCGCGCCCCGGGCGCGTTCGTGCTCGGCGACCTGGGCCCAGGCTTCGCGGGCGTCCTCCTTGGCGGCCTCGACCCGGCGGTCGGCCTCCTGACTCATCCATCACGACATCGGCCGAAGCGTACGCTGCTCTCATGGACACACCACGAGCGGTCGGACTGGCCCTTGCCGCCCTCCACCGCGGCGGCGAGGACAAGACCACGGCTGCGGTCAATCTGAGCGCTTTCCTGGCAGACCATGGGCAGCGCACGCTCATCGTGGACACCGACCCGCAGGGGCAGGCCGCCGTCGGTGTCCATGCCTTCGACGTCGTCCTCGTGGACGCGCCGCCCTCTGTCTTGCGGTGTAATCATAATTACACCGCAAGCATAGCGGGAAAGATCGTCAGCGGCTGAAACCGTAGACGAACTGCGAGTTGCCGGAGTTGTACGGCTCGGGCAGCACCCACCTCTGGTCGGCGCCCTGGTGGCAGTCCCACAACACCAGCGACGTGCCGTTGGCGGTGCTGCCGTTGTTGGCCAGACCCGCGCACTTGCCGGACTTGGAGTTGCGGATCAGGTAGTGGTGGTTGCCGTCGAAGGTGGGGGTGAGGACCCACCGCTGGTCGTTGTGGCCGTGGCAGTCCCACAACACCAGGGAGGTGCCGTTGGCGGTGCTGCCGTTGTTGGCCAGGCCCACACACTTGTTGGTGCCGGCGAAGCTGCGGATGGAGACGTCGGAGCGGCCGAACCAGGACTGGTCGACGCCGCCGTGGCAGTCCCACAACACCAGCTTGGTGCCGTTGGCGGTGCTGCCGTTGTTGGCCAGGCCGATGCACTTGGCGCTGAAGGAGGCGGCGGACCGGATGGCGGTCGGCGTGTCGGCCTGCGCGGCCGACGACAGGCCGAAGGCCAGCGCGAGCGCGAAGGGAAGGGCCAGGAATGAGCGGTGCACGATTTCCTCCTGATTGTGTGAACGTGTCACCCCAATGGCGTTCCACTCCGTTCCTCCAGATGTAACAGCTATCTGAGTAGGTTCTGGAGGTATGTCACTCCAGGCCGGGGGCGCGGGCGTCCTGCCTGGAGGCACTCCGGCCTCGGGGAACATCGGCACAGCGGTTATCGGTGAGAACGATCATGGTCAGAATGCGAGTGCGCTGACCCGGTTCTCGTACTCGCGGCGGGCCTTGCGCTGAGCCGGGGCCGCAGGGGCACCTTGGCCGCCGTCGAGCGGCTGGCAGCGGGCGAGGAGTGCGAGCTCGCGCAACGGGGGCTTTGAATAGAGGTAGAGAAAATTTGCACCCGATCATGGTCTGGTCGGGCTGTGCTGTCCGCCCGCCCCCGGAGAGATTCTCCGTTTCGTAGATGCCTTGGTCCTTATCGCGATCTTGGCTCTGATTTGATGATGAGTCCTGTAGGTCAGAAGTGGCAATCATCAAATTCCGATGTTGAGCGACGAGTTTCTGTCAGTGGAAACGACAGGTTCTTGGCAGTGGCTCGCGACAAGTAGATGTCAGTGAGGGTGACACTCGGTCACTGCGCGCCTGGAGGCGAAACCGGGTGGCGTGCTGTCCGGAAGCCGCCTCGCGATGCGTGGGTGTCGGCCGGCGCGCTGGGCCGGTGGTCAAGACTGAAACGAACATCGCCGTCCAGGCTGACGCGGTGCGGCCCGTGTTGCGCGACAAGCTCTTGTCAATGACCGCGACACGTTAATGAGGTGGCTCCCGCCCAGTTTGTGTCAGTCGTACGGGTTGAGGTCCACACTGCCGCCGTTGCCCAAGTCCACCGCACCGTACGGCTGAGCGGTCGGTATCCAGCTGGGGATCGGGTGAGCTCGCCCGAACGGGTGGGGATCTGGCGCTGCGGTGGCTCGGTCTGGTCCCAGCGCCGGGTGCGGCGCGGTAACGCCTCCAGCTCCAGCAGGGGACCGGCCGGGGACCGGCCGGCCGGTGGTCGAGTCTGGACGAGTCCGTCCGAGTCCCTGTTGGACGCCTCGGCTGCATGGCTTTGCTGACTCGCATGGCGGCCAACCGGCCCCGATACCAGGCAGGAGCCATGGTTTCAGAAGCTCAGCCGCTGGATGCCAGCGGCTGGAGAGAGGAGTTCATGTGCGTTCCCCCCTACGCGCGACCATAGTCGTGGCGGCGTTCGCCACGCTAGCCACGGGTGTCTCGGTGGCTCCGGCAGCCGCTGACGGTGTGCGGACCGACCGGGCGGGTGTCTCCGGTACGGCCCGCGTGGTCGGTGAGTGCACCGATCCAGGATTCGTTGGCGCCATTCGCTTCCGCAACCCGCTGGGACTGTACGACGTGGACTGCATCCGGCCCGAGAGCGTCCGCTATCCCGGGCCGGTCTTCGTCACGCACTGCAAACCCACCAACGGCGGACGACTCAACCTGCACATGCCCGGCGGCGAGGTTCTCGAATGCCCCGCCACCGTCTACCGAGACGCCATCGGGTACAGCGCCTGGGCCTGACCGGGCTCCATGCCGCCCCACCCGCCAGGCATGGGAGGCGCTCCTGGCGCTGCCCAAGGCGGGTGCCACCCTGAAGTTCTGGAAGTCCGACCGGTGGGGCCGCTCAGCGGGGCACGTGCTGACCACGGTCAACGAGCTGCGCGACTGCGGCATCACCGTGGTGTCCGCTGACGGAGAACTTTGATCTGGCCTCCGAAGGAGGGCCGTTTCTGTTCGCGGTCTTGGCCGCGGCCGCGGCCGGAGCCGCCGAGGTCCTCGCCCTCAACGTCGAGGACCTCGACCTGGAGCACCGGCACGCCCCGTCCGCTCCAAGGGCCGCTCGCGCAGGTAGTCGATACTTTCGGCGATGTCTGCGGCATTCCGGCAAAGGTGCGGTGAGCGCCCGGCACCGTCAGAGGCGATCCCAGGCAAACTTTGTGACGACAATGACACGCTAAGTAGCTGAACGGGTGAAGCGCGTCGCTCTTGGAGAGCGACAGTCAAGGGGAACCGACATGCGAAAGATCATCGCCGTCGCCGCTGCCGTCGTCGCGGTGACCGGAGGGCTTGCCGTAGGAAGTGCCGCGCACGCCGACGAGTGGGAAGGTCCGATCGATTCCTGGACCAGGTGGCCCATCGAGCGCGCCTATGCCATCTGCGACAGCACCGGCAGGATCGGTGTGCAGAACGGCGTCTACCGCACCTACAAGTGCGAAGAGGACGGCTTCTTCACCGTCTACCTGTACGTGCACCGCCGATAGGGGCGCGCCCGACTCGTCGCCGGCCTGCCCCGACACCGGGGTTGAGGAACCGGCGGACAGCCGTTGGCGCTGAGAAGGATCTTGATTGCAGTAGCAGCGCAAGCATGGGCAAGTGGAGCCGCTGACTCGGGCGCCGGCGCTTGTAGCTTGGGGCGATGTATCCCCCGATCGAACCCTACGACCACGGGCACCTCGACACCGGCGACGGCCACCTCATCTACTGGGAGGTCTGCGGCAACCCCGACGGCAAGCCTGCCTCGTCGTCCATGGCGGCCCTGGCGGGGGCTGCACGCCCGATCAACGCCGCGGCTTTGACCCCGAGCTCTACCGCATCATCTTGTTCGATCAGCGCAACTGCGGCCGGAGCCTGCCGCACGCCAGCGACCCGGCCGTCGATCTGAGCTCCAACACCACCCAGCACCTGGTCGCTGACATGGAACGGTTGCGCGAGCACCTCGGTGTCGAGCGATGGCTGCTTTATGGCGGGTCGTGGGGATCCACGCTGATGCTTGCCTACGCCCAAGCCCATCCGGCGCGGGTGTCGGAGATGGTCATCTGTGGCGTCACCATGACCCGCCGCTCTGAGATCGACTGGCTCTACCGCGGTGTGGGCCGCTTCTTTCCCGAGCCGTGGCAGCGCTTCCGCGAGGGCGTCCCCGAGGCCGAACGCGACGGTGATCTGCTGGCCGCCTACGCACGGCTGATGTCCGATCCCGATCCCGCCGTACGCGCCAAGGCCACTCACGACTGGGCGGCCTGGGAGGACGCGGTGATCTCCCTGGAGGTCAACGGCAAGCCGAACGCCTACAGCGACCGGCCAGAGCCCGATCTGCTGGCCTTCACCCGCATCTGCGCCCACTATTTCTCCAACGCCGCCTGGCTGGAGGAAGGCATCTTGCTGCGCAATGCACACAAGCTGGCCGGCATCCCCGGCGTGCTCATCCACGGCCGCTTCGACCTGGGCTGCCCGCTGGAGAACGCCTGGCAACTGGCCCAGGCCTGGCCCGACGCCCGGCTCGTCGTGGTGGACGACTCGGGGCATACCGGCAGCAGCACCATGGCCAAGGCCGTTCCCGCCGCCTTGGATGACTTCGCGCGCTGAGTCCGGCCTGGCTCACTGGTCAGCAACAGGTTGAGGAACCGGCGGACAGCAGTTACCCCTGAGAATGACCATGGGGGGTAGTCGTCTCGATGTTTCATAGGCGACCACCTATGAACACCGCTCATGACCGGACGCATCCAGGGCGAACGCTGTTTCATGGGGGCGATGCAAACAGATGGTCGAGTGAAACGCTCCTATGAAACACTTGCGCAGTGCACGACGACGACTACCTCCATGTGGAGGCCCACGACTGCCCGATGACCTCCTGTGCCGCCCCGGCCGGCTCTCCCTGCCGGACCGGCAAGGGGAAGGTGGCCGTCCAGTACCACACCGCCCGCTTCCGGCTCGTGCGCGCGCTCGCCAAGGCGCTCACCGTGGCCACCCCACCGGTCCGCAAGCCGGGCACGCTCTGGATCGAGCTGCCCCGCCCGGCCGCCGTCGGCACCGAACCGGCCGGGCACGTACGGATCGGCTACGCCCGCGCCTCCACCGTCCGCCAGTCCCTCGACACTCAGCTCGACGCGCTCCAGGCCGCCGGCGTCACGCGTGTTTTCTCCGAGAAGATCTCTACCTGCGCCATCATTCGGCCCGAGCTCGACAAGGCCGTCGCCCTGGCCCGCGAGCTCCGGATGGCAGGCGTCGCGGTCACCCTGGTGGTGCACGAGCACAAACGGCTCGGCCGCGGACTCGACCTGGCCTCCCTCGCCGAGCAGCTGCGCGCCGCTGGCATTGGCCTGGAATTCCTCACCGGCGAACTGCAGGGCTCCCACGACCCGTCCGGCGTGGTATTCACCGTGCTGGCCGCGCTGTCGGGAATGGAACGCGAATACATCCGCGACCGCACCTTGGAAGGCCACGAATCGGCCCGCAGCCGCGGCAAGACCATCGGCGGCGCCGCTGTCACCGATGAGGCCATGCTGTCCATGGCCCTGCACCTGCGTGGTCAGGACCTCAGCCTGCGCGACATCGCCGCCCGGCTCGTCATCACCAAGGGCAAGAAGAAGGGCCGGCACCCGTCCCCGGCCACCGTTCTGCGGATGCTGCGCGAACACGACGCCAGCACGGCAGCGGCGCCTGCAACGGCTTGACCCACCGGTCACAGGGCAGCGTTTCCGCTGGTCAGCCAAAATCTGTCGGATGTTCGGCGGACGCTACGGCAACCCCTTATCGTCGGGTCCCATTGACCTGGGAACACGCCGCTAGTTTGCGGCTTATCGCACGGACCCGAGCGGAGGGCCTTCAGTGCTGGATCAAACCGCCGACCGGGACAGGATCGACATGGCCGGTCGGCGGAAGCGTATGCGCCAGAGCGAGACCGATATCGACCAACGATGATCGGCGGAGGCGTTCGACGTCGGCCATCGGGGTCCAGACCGACTCGGCGGTCTCGCCGCTCGGCTCAGGCCGGAGTTGGCCACCGGTGATACGTACCCGGTAGAAGATGCCGACATTCTGGTGCTCGGACAGGCCGGGCAAGCGGGCGGCCGCGGGGATCACCCTGCCAGTCGGAAGCTCATCGCCGCACGCTATCCAACGCCCAAGATCCGTGCATTCCATTATTGATCTTGATTGCCTGCCGTCTTACCGGTGGCCTTCCTGGCGCCCCATACCCGTCCCAAGCAGCCAGGTCAGGTTGAAAATAGCTCACGATTTATAGGAGTCCTCATCCCAATCCGGCCGGACACCCTCCAGCATCCAACCAGGGGCGCCGTTAAGAACCGCGCCACCAGCCCCAAACGAGCGAGAATATGCAGGTCAATGGCTTACACGTGAGAGCTGCGGCGGCCCTGGCGAGTCGACGCTTCTCCGGAGGACACCCCGCCCGGCCTGGGAAGATGCTGCCGCTTGGGGTTGGTGGCGCGGTTCTTAACGGCACCCCAGGATGCATGACCGGAGACGGCGGGCCAGCGGTGGCGTCCCTGACTCCTGGACGAACAGCCCGACGGAAATGGTGCGGGCGGACGAAGCCCACCGCTCTCGCTGTCGGCAGGATGAACGGATGGCTGACCTTAACCATCTGCAGAGCCTGCTCGACAGCAAGGTGAAATCCCTCCATGTCCCCGGTGCCGCCGTCGGCGTGCTTTTCGATGGCGCGGACCACGTCCTCACCGCCGGCGTCACCAGCGTTGACGCGCCGGCCCCCGTGACGGGCGACACGCTGTTCCAGATCGGGTCGACCACCAAGACGATCACGGCGACAGCGATCATGCACCTCGTCGAGCGCGGTCGGCTCGACCTGGACGGGCGCGTGCGCCAGTATCTGCCCGGCTTCCAGCTCGCCGACGAGCGGGCCGCCGACGAGCTGACTATCCGGCACCTGCTCACCCACACCGGCGGATTCCTCGGCGATATCGACGACGGCGAGAGCTGGGACACCGGCGCGCTGGCCGCCTCGATCGGTACCTACGACCAGCTGCCCCAGCTCTTCCCGCCCGACGCGCTCGCCTCCTACAACAACGCCGGGTTCAGGCTGCTCGGCAGGGTCATCGAGGTCGTGTGCGGCGAGCCGTACGAGAGCGCGGTCAGTCGGATCGTGCTCGAACCCCTGGGCATGAGCTCCAGCTTCTTCTTCCCCTGGGAAGCCGCGACGCGGTCGCACGCCGTCGGGCACGCCGTAGGAGAGGACGGCCCGCAGGTCGCGCACACGTGGGGGCTGTTCCGCGAAGGCATGCCCGAGGGCGGGCTGGTGTCGTCGGTGCGCGACCAGCTCCGCTACGCCGCCTTCCACCTGGGTGCGAGCGGCGAGGAGCCGGTCGGAGCCGCCACCAGGGAGCTGATGCAGGCGGAGCACGTCCGGGTCGGCGTGCCGTGGACCGGCATCGGGCTGCCGTGGCTGCTGGATGAGCAGGCGGGCGTGCGACTGGTCACGCACGGCGGCAACATCGGCAACCTGCAGCTGTCCACGTTCGTGCTGGTGCCCGAGCGCGGCTTCGCCGTCACCACGCTCACCAACTCCGCGCCCGGCAAGGTGCTGGGCAAGCTGGTGACCGACTGGTGCCTGGAGCATCTGCTCGACGCCAAGCCGCAGGCCGTACGGCTGGCGCTGCGCGAACCCGCGCCGGAGTACGCGGGCAGCTACGACGCGGGGCAGTGGACCTTCGAGGTCGACGAGGGTCTGACGGCGCGATTCGTGCTGCGACCCGAACTGGTGGCCGCGGGTGTGGAGGGCATGCCCGACATGCCGCTCGCGCTGGTCGAGGGCTGTGACGACGTGACGATCGCCGCCGACCCGCAGCGTGCCGTCGGCCGCTTCCTGCGAGACGACGCGGGTGAGGTCGCGTTCCTGCACCTGGGCGGTAGGGCGGCCAGGCGGATCCGCTGAATCGGCCTGCCGTCAACGAAGCTGCTACCGGGCACATCCGATCGCATCGAGCCTGGTCAGCAGCTCCCCGCTGCTGAGCGGAAGACCCGGCGGAACGGGGGCCCTATCCGGTATCGCCGTGCCCTGTACCGCTTCAAAACTCATCACTTAGGGCCTGAGCTGGGTGTTCTCTGGGGCAGCTACGCGGCTCGGTGGTGCTCGTTGATCAGTCCGCTGAGCACCCTCCGGCGTTCGATCCGGCCTTCCAGCGGGACGGCGGTCTGCTCGTCGTGATCGGGTGGCCGCTGCGCGCGGGACTGGTGCGGCCGATGCCCGTTGTAGTGATCGACGTACTCACCGAGCACCGAGCACCGAGCACCGAGTGCAGATGCCGTTCGCCGTAGATCAGCATGCGGTCGGTGCGCTCGGCCCGTACGGTGCGTACCCACCGCTCGGCGTAGCAGTCCGCCCGCGGTGTGCGCGGCGGGATCTTCAGCACCGTCACGCCCGCGCCGGCGAAGACCGCGTCGAAGGCACCGGTGAACTTGGCGTCTCGGTCGCGGATGAGGAAGCGAAAGGATCTGACCCGGTCCCCGAGGTCCATGAGCAGGTTGCGGGCCTGCTGAACCGTCCATGCTCCGGTCGGGTGGGCGGTCACACCCAGGATGTGCACGCGCCGGGTGGCGACTTCCATCACGAACAGCACGTACAGGCGCTTCAAGGAGACCGTGTCAACATGGAAGAAGTCGACGGCCAGCCAACCGTGCGCCTGAGCCCGCAGAAAGGTCCTGCACGAGGTGTCGGTGCTTCGCGGACCCGGGCCGACCCGCCGGCTGCGAAGGATCCGGCGTACGGTCGCTTCGCTGACCTGGTAGCCGAGCCGGATGAGTTCACCATGCACCCGGTGATACCCCCAGGCCGGATTCTCCCGCGTCAGGCGCACCACCAACTCTCGGATCTCCTCGCTCGTCCTTGGGCGGCCGGAGCGGCTCGGATACGTCCACCGGCGTCGGATCAGACGCCGATGCCAGGCCAGCAGCGTGCCCGGCGTCACCAGCCGATGAGCCCGCAGCCCGGGCGGCAGGAGTCGTGGCAGCGCGGATAGGAGCGCTCGATCGGCCCAGTCCGGCTTCGGCCGGGTGACTTGCCTTCGCAGTATCGCCACCTCATGCCGCAGCACCAAGATCTCGACGTCCTTGGCCGCCTCGCTCCGGCCCCGCAGCGCCAGCCAGCCGAACACCCGGATCATGATCAGATACAGAAGACGGACAGGCATAAGAGCCAATCTTGCCCACACCGCTGCATCAGCCCGACCTGCAGGTGAAGCACCCCGCGACGACTTTTGAAGCGGTACAAGCGCGCCGTGCTGTGGTCATGAGTGGGTAGTTGACCCGTAAGCAGGAGCGGGCTCCCGGTAGCTGAGGTGTTGTCTATGCAGCTCAGCCGCAAGGAGCCTGCCGTACGACCGAGGGCGACCGGAAGATCTGCCGGCGGTTGACGGCTGCGCGCATAGATCACCGCTCCGACGACTCGTCAGCCAAGGCGCTCCGCAGATGCCTGGCCATCGTCTCGCTGACCGGGACCGTGGTGGGCAGTTGGGGCTCGTCGAAGTAGCGGGACTTGTACCGGCGCAGCAGTGACTCCCCGTGCTCGGGCCAGGAGAAGCCCTTCTTCTTGAGAAGCTTGCCGAAGACCACGCCGGCATTGTCCGGGGCGGGGTCGGCCAGGAGCCGGATGGCCGCGGGGGAGATGTCGTCGCCCCGCAGGTAGGAGGTCAGGGTTTCGCGGTAGCGGCGCCGGTTGATCAGGCGCGGGTCGGCGAAGAGCTCCTGCAGGAGACCGAACTCGAGGTAGAAGCTGATTCCTGTTTCCGGGTCGAAGTGGATGGCCACCGTTTCGGCGTCCAGCACCTCCTCGGGATAGGTGAAGCCGGGCAGAGGGAAGGTGTTGCCGGGCTGGGTACGGTCCATGCACGCCCGCATGAACGCATCGTGTCGCGGGACCACGTCCTCTCCCGTAACCACGATGTATTCGGCGTCGTACAGGTCGAGGAAGACCTCTCGCTGTGCGGCGAGCATCCGGCGGGCGGTGGCGAGCTTGTCCGGGTTGCGGAAGACCAGCTTGGGGTTGCGCAGGCCGATGTCCGCGGCCTGGGTGAGGAGCTGGTCACGGGCCTCGGCGGGGAAGAGGCTGATGTGCGCGCTGACCAGCCAGCCCTCCCCGAGCGGCACCAGGCGGCAGATGAGGAACATGCCCCTCTTGATCGGGCGGAACGCGGACTTGCCCATGTTGGACCGGGCGCGATAGGTGAGCTCGTCCACGAGGTTGAACAGGACCACGGCGTCCTGTTCTTTTCCCTGGACCTCGAAGATGCCTTCGACCACGTCCCTCCAGCCGAGGAGCATCGCCCGCTCCTGCGGGCTCAGGCCGGGGTGGGCGCGCAGGAAGCGGTCGATGACCGTGTCGCCGGAGGCCAGCCGGTGCTGCAGGGCGAAGTGATCGACGATCATGCTGGCGGTCACCTCGCTGTCGGCGAGGTCGTCGGGACGGCTCCGCTCGAAGGCTGCGTCGAGTTCGCGGGTGAACTGGGGCGAGAGGGCGAAGTTGACCAGCCGCTCCTTGAGGGCCGCGGCGTGCTTGATGGCGTCCATGACAGCGCTGTTTCTTCTTCGAGCCCGTGCTTTCGCCGGGCTTGTTCGGTTACTGGTCCACGGGCGTCCGACGCTTGCCCCCGTCCCGTAGGTCGGAGGACACGTGCTGGGCGGCTGAGACTACCTGACCGTCAGGTCGTTGATCACAAGAAAGTCTGGGCGTCAGTGCCTGGCACCTCCCTTCGGGACCAGGTCGGCGATCAACTCGGCGAGTACGAGCTCCTCCTCGACCCGCAGGCCTCGTCGCTCCATCGCGAGGCCCAGGTCCGGATCCCAGGGAGTCGGGCGCACCTGCCCTGACAGCGGCGCCGACGAGGGCACGGCTTGATAGGAGGCGGTATCGAAGCGCCACGGCAGGAACCCGACCCTCTCGTGGACGGCGGCGGCGATGGCGATTCCGCCCCAGTCGAAGTCCCCGTGGTAGGCGAACGGCGCGCCGCCGGCCGCGAGAAGGTCCAGCAGCCGCCAGACGGCCGCCGACGGCCGGCCGCCGCCGCATACCAGGGGTGGGCAGGAGGCTCCCAGTTCGTCGGCCGCCGCGGCGACCACGACCGGGTTCTCGCAGATCCTGACCAGGTCCGCGCGCAGCGGTGCTTCGTGACGGCGGAGTTGACGCAGGGTCAGCACGCACGGCTCGCCCGCAGCCCTGGCGGCGCTGAGCATGCGTCCGGTGGGGGAGTGGTCGTCACCTGGCAGCCCCAGGCAGAGGACGAGGGAGGACAGGTCATCGAGGTGCACGCCGACCGCGGCCCAGGCCGAGCGGCGGGCGTCCGCGCCGCCTTCGCCCGCGTGCGGCAGACCGGACAGGGCACGGGCTGCGGACAGGGCGAGGGTGGCCAGCGGGCGTCCTTCGTCCAGAGCGTGTGCGTCTGCGCAGGTCTCGGCGGCGAGCCGACCGAGGGGCGTGCCCGGTGACGGCAGGCGCTCCAGCACGGCGCTCAACCGGTCGAGCAGGATACGTGCTTCTTGGGCTGTGGCGGCGAGCCTTCTGACCAGTCCGGTGGACTCCAACCATGATCGCCACCCGGACAGCTCGGGCCGGTCGGCGATGAGAGCGTCGAGCCTGGCGAAGGCCCGTTCCCAGGCCGCCGCCTGCGCGGCCTTCTCGCCGGCCTGGTCTCGGATCGGGCCGCGCAGGCGTACGACGGCCTCGCGCAGCCCGTCCGCGGTGACGCCGCCCGCTCGCAGGATGCGGTCCACCTCGTCCAAGGAGACCGACAGGGAAGAACCGGCTCCCGCACGGCGGCCGAGCAGCACCTCGGCCGCGCGGCGCTGCGCGGAAGTCGCGGCCGTGAGCGTGACCGTCCCGGTCAGCGGCTTGCCCTGTTCCAGGCGGCGGCGTGCCCGATCGACCAGCCAGGCGGTCTCGTCACCGCCGAGCAGCCGCCCCAACCGCTCATCCTGGACACTCATGTGAACAGGCCGTCCTGTGCCACGGCCACGTCAGGGGCCGGCATCGCGGTGACCGGGCGCTCCGCTCGCCGCCGCTCGCGCCCGTCCCAACGCCACGGGGTGACCAGCACCGCGTCCACGCCGTCGCGACGGGACAGCTGGCAGATCGCAAGCCCCGGGACCTGGGGGTAGCAACCCCATTCGCGCTCGCTCGTCATCACCACGTCCATGTCGAACGTGGCCAGCAGGCCCAGGCATTTGGCGCGGGAGTCGTCGTCGACGCCCGCGAACGCCTCGTCCAGGGCGACCAACCGCGGAGCGTACGGGTTGCCCGCCGATTTGTAGTGGGCCGACGCGGCGGCGAACAGCGGCACGGACGCGGCGAGCACTCTCTCACCGCCGGAGGCCGGCCCGGTGGCGGCCCGCCATTGCCCGTCCTGCAGCCGCTGGATCGCGAACTCGTGCCAGACGCGGTAGTCCAGGGCCCGGGTCAGCGCTTCCATCCATCCGGCGGCAGCATTGTCGGCATGCTCGCGGGCGATCCTGTCCTGGAGGAACGCGCCCACGGCCGATCGGTCGGCGACGGACCAGGCGTCCACCGTCTGCCGGAGCTTGTCGCGGACCCGCTCCAGCCCTTCAGGGGCGTTCCTGGCGATCTTCCAGATCAGGCGCAGGCGCATGCCGGTAGAGGTGGGGCGGGACTCCAGCTCGGCGTTCATCTCCCGGACCTCGGACTCGGACGCGGCGATCAGCTCGTGCAACGTTCCGGCGACCTCGTTGAGCAGGTGGTTCTCCAGGATCTCGCGTTCCTTGGCCGACAGGAGCCGGGCTCTGTGCCCGGTCTCTTCCGCCAGCGCTTCGGCGAGGCCGGGAACGTCCCTGCTGCGGCCCTGGAACAGCACGTCCACGATCATGACCCCGTCCCGCAGGGTCAGTCCGACGGAGTGCCCGTGCCTGGCCATGGCGTCCGACAGCAGTTTGTGCTCCTCGGCCACCTTCTTCTGCACCCGGTCCCAGGGGCCGTGGCCGTCGTCCACGGTGTCGAGCTCGGCGTTGACCGTCCTGGCCAGGAGCACCGTGGGGGTGGCCGCCCACTGGCCGTCCGGGTCGGGCACGTCCAGAGCGGGGAGCGCGACGTGCAGCAGTCCCGTGGCGGCGAACGCCTGGAACTCCCGTACGGCGGTGTCACGTGCCGTGGTCGCCTCGTCGATCTGGCCGCGCAGGGCGTCGCGCACGCCCTCGGCCTTGCCTCGTTCCTGCAGGGCCGCCTGTTCTCTGCGGCGGGTCTCGCCCTCGGCTGAGGTGCGTTCGCGCAGTTCTCGTTCCACCTGGTCGAGCCGGCGGAACAGCTCCTCGACCGCGGCGCCGGCGGTTTCCACCAGTGCGCGATAGGTCTCCGCTGCGGCGTCCGCCTCGCCGCGTGCCCCCACCGCCAGATCGGCCGCGTCGTCGAGCCGGCTCCGGGTTCGTTCGAGGTCCTCGGCGGCTTCGTGGGCGGCCTCGTGCGCGGCTCGCCACGCCTGTTCGGCGGGCCAGAACCGGGCCAGTGCCAGCCGGTACCCGGCGACTCCGCTCGTGACCTCGGCCAAGGCCTGCGGTTCGGCAGGCAGGCCGACGTCGCCGGCGAACTCGGCGGCCCGGTTGCCGGCGGTCTCCAGCTCGCTCTGCCGCTGGAGCGCCACTCCTGTCGCGGCGGTGTGCTGGGCGGCGAGTTCGCGCCGGCGTTCGTGCTCGGCGGCGAGTTTGACGTGGGCCTCGCGCAGCGGCGCGTCCGGGGGCAGCGCCCGGTGCTCGGCTGCGAGTCTCTCGCGCCGGGCGGCGAGCGCGTCGAGGTCGGCGCCGAGGCGATGGATCCGCTGGGCGACCTGGTCCAGCTCCGCTCGGAGAGCCGCCAGCCGGGCACGCCGCGCCGCTTCTCGCGCGCCCTCGCCGATGTAGTGGGCGTCATTCTTGCGCCATGAGCCTGCCAGCACGCCGTTGGCCCACCGTCCGTCGACGGTCACCCACGTCCCATCACCCTGGCCGAGCGCGATGCTCTTGAGCACCGTCTCGACGGCGGCGTCGGACAGGGCCGCGGCCTGCGGGTCGGCGCGGTCGAGGGCAGGACGCAGGACGGCGGAGCACGACGCCCCGGCCGGCGGCTCGCCGGTCACGATGAAGGTGTCGTCCTCGGCAAGCAGCCGCCCGTCGGGCGTGACCCACGCGTCCAGGATGCCCGCGGCCTCCAGGGCGGCCTCCAGCCCGGCCCGATGCGCGGCCGGCACTGCCTCAGCGAAGTCCACCACCTTCCACAGCGGGCCGCCGGGACGGCCGAGCCGGGCGTCTGAGCCGCGCGTGTGCGGGGTGGGCGGAGCGTCGTGTCCGCCCGCCTCCAGCCGGGCCATCTCCTCGGTCAAGGATGCGGCGGCCCGCCTCGCCTCGCGCAGCTCCGCCTCCAGTCCGGCGCCCAAGCGGCCGAGCGCGTCGGTGGCGTTCCTGGCCGCGTCGTCGACCACCGTCGCGGCCGGGTTGGGACCGTCGACGGAGACGGCCCACCCCTCCAGCGTCGCGAGCATCTCGTCAGGGTCGTCCAGCCGCAGCTCGGTCAGGCCGGCCAGGTACAGGGCGTACTTGTGGACCAGCCCGGCCGTGGCCGCGCCGGTGGCCTGCTCGGCGGCTTCGACGCGCTCGGCGGCGGACTGCAGCTCGCCGGTCAGCCGGTCCACCTCCGTACGGGCTGTGGCGAGCCGGGACCGAGCTTGCCGCACGGTGTCGATGAGCCGCTCCAGCTCGTTGATCGCCTGCTCCTGGCGGTCGGCCAGCGTCTCGGCCTCCCGCCGGGCCCTGGCCTGCTCCGACGGCTCGCCGAGTGCGTGCCAGTCGATGACGGCGAGGTGCCCCGCCTCGAACGCCGCCGCGCGGGCGGCCGCGAGCGCGGACTCCCTGGCCTCGTCCAGCTCCCGGTCCGCCTCCTCGGCCTTGCCGAGGGCGGTGCTCGCCCGCTGCCCTCGGCGCTGGGTCTCGCCGGTGAGGCGGTCGCGCTCCTGCTCGTACCGGCGCGCGTGGGAGTCCAGCCGGCCGGCTTCCTCTCCCATGTGTTTGAGCCGCTCGGCGTCACGCATCTCGGGGCTCTGCCGCAGCGCCTCCTTGCGTGCCTCCAGCAGGTTCCGCTGGGCTGCCAGCTCCTCCAGTACCTGCTGGGCCGCGGCCAGCTCCACGTCCGCGGCCGCGTGGCGGGCCTCGGCTTCGCCGAGGTCGCGGCCGAGGTGCTCGTACCGGCTCTGCGCCAGGCGGGGGACGGCGGCCTTGCGCTTGGCCGCGATCGTGGCGTACCGGCGGTAATGGACGAGGAAGTCGGCCGCCGCCCCGCGCGCCTCCTCCAGCCCGCGCAGCGCGTCCCGCTCCTCGTCAAGGCCGCGGAACGCCTCGGCGACCGTGGCGATCAGAGCGGGGTTGAGCGGCGGCAGCGCCTCGGTGAGGGCCCGCGACAGGAGCTTCTCGTCAGGCTTCTTGGACAACTGCGGCTGCCGCAGCTGAATGAGAAGGTTCACCAGCGCCTCGTAGCGGTGCTCGCCGAGCCCGAACAGCGCTTCGTCCACCGCCCTGCGGTAATCGGCGGCCCGGTCGTAGGCCATGCCGTGGCCCTCGATCGCCTCCCGCAGCTTCTCCCTGGTGAGCACCACTCCAGTGGAGGTGAGCAGGTGGAGATCACGGCCGATGCGCTGGGGAGTGACGAAGAACCAGTGCCGGACGATGCCGCGGTCCTTGACCGCCTTGAGCCCGCAGCCGATCGTACGGAACTCCTCGCTCCCGTCGGCGGCGCGGCGGCCGAACTCCATCCACGCGTACCCCAGCCGCTCGGGGTGCGGGTGCCTGCCGCCCAGCAGCAGGTTCCACTCCATGCGCTTCTGCCGGTCGCCGTCAGGCTCGACCCGGTGCGGGGCGAGCTCGCCGTCGAGCAAGAACGGCAGCGTCAGGGCCAGCACCTTGGACTTGCCCGTGCCGTTGTTGCCGCGCAGCAGCAGACGGCCGTCGTGGAAGTGGAACTCCTCCACGTCGTAGTAGAACATGTCGACGAGTCCGGCGCGCAGCGGCTTCCAGCGTTCGGAGGTCGGAGAAGGCAGCATCACTGTCCTTTGATGACGGGTTCGTCCAGCGCGTAACGGGCAATGGCGGGCAGCCCGACGGCCGCGTCCTCCGTGACGTGGACCAGCCGCAGCGCCGTGAGCTTGCCCAGGGCCGTGGCCAGCAGTCCGTCCTCGGCGCCTGGCTCGGTCACGCCCTTGCGCCAGAACGACACATGGTCACGGGCGGTCTGCCGGACGAAGGCCCTCAGATCATCCATGCTTGATGCCCCGCGGCTGGCGAGGTGCTCGGCCACCAGCAGCGTCACGTGGCCGTCGGTGCGCTGTTCGGGCATGCGCACGTCGGTCAGTTCGTCGGCGGGATCCACCATCGCGATGCCCTCCGCGCGTACTTCTGCCACCAAGCCGGTGGCTTCCACGATCCGGCGGGTGATCGCATGCCGCTGGGAGGTCAGGTAGGCACGCTCCGCCTCGTCCAAGTCGGCGAAGTAGATCACCGGGTCCTCCAGCAGCCTGCGGGTCAGCCTGCGGCGAAGTGCCTGGTTGCGCAGGTCGTCGGTGTCGGGGACAGGCTCGGCGGTGAGCTCGGCCAGTCGTTCCTCGAACGACTCCGCGGTGATCGTCGATGGGCCCCGCGTTCCGGTGAGCAACGCGGCCAGGACCGGCCTGCGCACGTCGTACAGCACGTCACCGGTCGAGGTCAGATATGCCTCCTCATCGCCCGAGACTCTGCGCAGCACGCCCCAGCCGAGCAGCGTGCGCACCACGGTCACCAGATCGGCCCGCTCGGCCCGGCCGTCAAGGGTGAAGTGAAAGTCCAGTTCGGGCTCCGCCGCCGCCGACAGCACCTCCTCGGCCAGGCGGCCGAGCGTGGTCTGCGCGTCGGCCCGCTCCAGCACGGCCAGCGCCAGGCACAACAGGACGTAGCGGCGCCGGCCGTACGGCTCTCCCGCTTTGCCCCTGGCGGGGTGGGTGGCGTCGGACGTGTCCGCGACGCCCTTGAACAGCCGCGCGGCGCCCGAATCCACCGTCAGGCGCCAGCCGGTCTCCCGGGAGAGCCACTCGCGCAGCTCGGTCAGATGGCGGCGGACCAGCACCAGCGCCTCGGCGTCGTCCTCGGCCGTCAGCAGTGGTTTGGCCAGCAGCGCGCGCAGCGCGGCACGCCGCTGGGCCAGCTCCTCCTCGGGCGTCATCGGACCACCAGGAGATCGGAGATCTCCACCACGTGTTCAGGTCCGGTGAGAACGCCGTCCTCGGTGTGGATCTCGACCTCGCCGCCATCGGCGACAAGGGTGAGCCGCACCCCCATCGAGCCGTCGCCCGTCACCGTCTTCACTTCCGTCTCCCCGGGCCGCCGCGCCGCCAGCGCGTCACCCAGCAGCCCCAGGAACAGCCGGAACGCCCGCGGGTCCAGCACGTTCAGCTCCGAGAGCAGCACCGGCCCGTCCGTGCGGAGCCGAGCTCGGGCCGCGGCGGTCTCGGCCGCCTCCCGCTCGGCCTGCTCCATCAGCAGCCTGCGCGCCTGGCTGCGGTCGGCCACCTTGTTGGGCTTGCCGCGCCGCTCGTAGGAGCCGGTACGCCGGAGCCGGGGAGAGATCCTGATCGGCGGTGCGTCCTGCCAGGAAGTCCCGGCTCCGACCTCCCGCCACTCGTCCAGGGTGGCGGTGGTGACCGTCAGGTGGCGGGCCGGGGTCAAGCCGAAGGCCGCCCGCCACAAGCGGTGCATCGCCGCTTCGTCGGGCGCCTCGGCGAACCAGCGAGCCAGGGCACGGAAGTCCGCGGATCGGTCGGAGCGTCCGGACCTCCGCTCGTTGAGCAGCCCGACCGCGTCGATGAGCTGCTTGATCGCCGTGATCGCCGCCTGGCGCAGCAACCGCGCCTGTGACGGCCGGCCCACATCCGTGGAGACGAACCAGTCCCGAAGTCCTCGCCAGCGGTTCAGCCACGAGGAGTACGCCGCCTCCTCGGCCCTCCCGTACGCCTCCCCGGCTTCCGCCCGGTCGGGCACCGCGTCGGCGGCCTCCCTGCGCGCGGCCAGTCTCAGCAGTTCCTCATGCCCGCACGTCTCCAGCCGGGCCAGCAGGGTCGCTATTCGCGCGCCGGAGTTGGCAAGGTCGGCGATGAACCGGTTGATGTACTCGATCAGCCGTTCCTTGTAGGCGACGAACCCCGCCACGTCGCCGTCGGAGAAATCGATCGCCCGGCGCAGCGAGGCCATGAACGCCTGGGCGTTGTCCGCCAGCGACGAGAAGCGCTCGGCGAGGGAGAGCAGGAGCAGATGAACCCTGGCCGGGTCGGGATCCTGCTCCTGAGCCAGAAGGGTCAGCGCCTGCAACTGTTCGGCGATGTCGCCCAGGGCCACCGACTGCAGCACTCCACGCCGCCCGATCGCCTCCTCGTAGAAGTCGATCGCCTGCTCGGCCGCCTGCCCCGCAGGGGTGAGCTGGAACAGGAACCGCTTGCGGTGGAAATCCTCCACAGAGGTGACCCTGCCGGTGTCCGCGTCGGCCCGCAGGTTGCCCCACTCCCGCAGCTTCTCCAGGGCTTGCGCGAGCGCATCGTCGTTGTCCCGCCGCAGCTCCGCCGCCACGTCCTCCGGTCGCAGATGCACGATGAAACGTTCCTTCGCCCGGGCGAAGACGCGCAGGATCTCCCGGTAGAGGGCAGCATTGGGAGCGCTCAGGTGAGCGAAAGGCTGATGCTCGTCAGACGGGGAGGCCATGGTGCCAGTTTTCCTGACCGGAGAGAGTGCCGTGGCACCATTGGTGGGAGATGTTCGCAGATAGTAGGTGAATCTCGCCGTACGGTCACCGCACTGCCGAGCTGTTCGGCGATTCGGTGCATCAGGGTGTGCGCTGCGCACCGGTGGCGGGTTGTCAGCGGCCGGTGGACCATTGATCTGCTCGCGGAGGACGTCGGCATGGCCGGCCGCGCGAACGAGCCCTTCCTGGCCCATGAGGCACCGTAGGATCGGCGCCGTTGCGAAGAAGCGTAGAGCCAAGGCGCCCCATGCGAGGAGTCAGCGGCCCACCCTGCCCGGCGCGCGGTGCAACTCGCCGCCCGTCAGCCCTCGCCAGACCCTCGTTCTGGGCTGTTCGAGTCGCTGCTGGGGACCGCTGGGGATCAGTGGTGGCCGGGCTCCCAGGAAGCGATCACCGAGCGCCTCGCAGACCTGCCCGCCCGCTCGCCTCTGCGGCTGGAGAACGCCGTCGTCGACCTGGTGGGCGGGGGAGCTGTGGACCCGAACCCAGACCGAGACCATGGGTTTCACTGGGACCAGTACCTGGCCTGGCTGGCTGACCTGGTCCGCGACGAGATCCAGATCGCCGCGCGCACCGGTGGGCAGATGGCCGACCTGTGGCGACTGCTGTACGGGCTCGCCCCGATGACCCCGCCGGCCGGCGGGGAGATGCTGCGAGGCCGTCCTCGATCTGCTATCGCAGTGGGTCGAATGGTGCATCGAGCGCACCGGCCTGATCGGCGAACTGGCGGAGCGAGCCCGCCAGGCGGCCGCGAACAACCGGTGGGGACGGATCCGACAGCATGGACCTGCGCCGGACCGAATAGGGCGACCCCGTTGCCGAGGTTGCCGAGGTTGCCGCTGATGCCGCTTTCCGCAAGCACTGGAGGGTCCTGACCTGTGGTGACCTGGTGGGGGACTGAGCGGCGGCAAGGTCGTTGGTAAAGGGCCGATCGCCGAGGATCAGAGACGCGTTCTCACGGGGCCGCGCCCTCCGCCTGAATGCTGCGCGAGCGTGGGGTGCTGGCTGGGACGAGTGCGTTGCAGCAGGCGGCCAAAGGCGCTCAGGTCGGCGCATTGGATCAGGCGAGCGTAGGGGATCGGCTTCGTGCCGGTGTGCAGTCTTTTGGGGAATCGGCGCATGTTGGAACCATGCCGTAGGTCGGATCGGACGGTGAGGCCGTGAACAGCGTGCAGCGGGATTACATCGGTCTCAGGGTGGATCATGACAGCGATCGCGTTGTGAGGGATGCGCTGTCGGTCGAGATAGCACGTGATATCGCTGTCAGGATGACTTAGTTCGCAGTAGTACTTCACGAGGTGGGTGAGGTTGAAGCCCCGGTCGTCGGCGGCATGGACGAGGCGCTGCTCGAAGTCCGTCAGGGGGTGCCTGGCGAGGTCCATTCGACCTCCTCTTAACTGTCACGCAAGGTACTCCATTATGGTCGTTCGGGGTCCTTGGGGTGAGGGGTGCGGCCGTGCTCGGTACGTGCTCGTACGCCCCGTCACGTGCCGTCAGGACCCGGCGCCGCTTGGCACGCGAAGCGCGCCGAGGCGGCACGAAGCATCACCCAACGGCACAGGGCGGCACTAAAAGATCTTGCTGCTAATCCGACGGTCGCAGGTTCGAATCCTGCAGGGCGCGCTTTGATCATGGCCTGAACTGCGGCTATGCGAGGTCGGACGCGTTCTGGAACTTTCGTCTAGCGGTTGCGTGCTCCGTACGTGCTCGGTTGCACCACCCCTGCACACGCCATGATCATCCGCCATGCCCGATCCTGTGTGGCAAGAGCAGCGGCCCCGCCTCGCCGCGAGCAGGTGGCGCATGCGGGGCCGGATGCTTAATCCGACGGTCAGCTCCTCAGCGAGATGAGTTTCCCGGCCTCTGCCTGGTCCTCCGCACCGAACAGCAGGGCGCCGGTCTTCTCGGCCGCGGTGGCTACCTGGGGTAGACGGAGGTGTAGGTGTCGGCAGTGAACGCGCTGGAGGTGTGTCCCAGTGTTTCCTGGCCACTTTCATCTCCACTTCGGCCGCCGGCATCAGCGAGGCGGCGCCATGACGGAGACTGCCGCCGGGCTGGGTGAAGACGAATCCGGGGCGGCCCAGGAGTGACTCATGGCCAGCCGTTCTTGTGCTTGCTGCTGACGGTGGGCCCGCAGCACTTGGGGCGGTGTCGCTGTTCAGTGCGATGGTACGGACCGAGGCGCCGGCCTTCGGTGTGCTGCCCGAATATTGAATTACCTGGCCTGAGCTGCGGTTAGGCGGCGTGGTGGCATTCGTTGAGCGTGCCTGTGACGACGGGTTTTCGGCGGATGGATCGTAGGTCGTTGAGGGCGGTCATGTGCGGGGCGGGCTTCGCGGCGATGTCCGGGGGACGTTGTTGCCAGGATTGGTGCGGCCGGTGCCCATTGCAGTGGATCAGAAACGCGTGCAGTAAGAGGGCCAAGCGGCGGTCATTGAGGACCAGGGTGCGGTCCAGGAGTTCGCGGCACGGAGTGCCGATGACCCGCTTGCAGACAGCGTTCATCCTTGGTGTCCGTGGCAGCGTGTGATGGTCCGTATCACTCCGCGGTGAAGACGTCGCTGAAGGCGGAGGTGAAGAGCGGGTCCCGATCGTGGATGCGTATCACACTGGTCAGGTGCAGCCGCCGGGTGCTGTGCTCGATGAGACCAGCACGTAGCCCTGTGCGTCGCCTGCCGGTGAAGGTCCACTTCCGCGCCATCAGGTGAGGGGGCCAGCGCAAGATCGTCGCCGGGCGTCCGGGAAGGCTTCCGTCCACCGACGGCGGTGGACGAGCCGAGACAATGACGCAGTTAGAGGCGGTCGGTGCGGTCCCACCGTGGCCGGCCATCGAGCTGGCGGCGGAGTACCTGGTTTCGTGACGGAGCACCAGCAGCTCAACGTCTTTGGGTAGATCAGAGCGCACGAGCACCGTCAGCAGGCCGACCAGATTCGTCACCAACCGGTGGACAAGCGACAGCAATACCCTGCGATGGTCCCAGTGCCGCTCTGATCGCGCGGCGAAATCCCAGCTCCCACTGCGAAGCCATGTTTTCGAGCGGGACAGGATCGTGGGAGAGGCCGCATGGCGGCCACCGCCGTACAGATCATCGTCGAATGGGACGAGCGGGGCGGCAGACCGGCCAGATCGCCGCTGAGGAGGGGTAATTGCGAGCTCTTTGTGTGATCTTGCTGAATCAGCAGCCTGCGGCCGTTATTTCGGGCGGCGGAAGTCCATAAAGATACAGAGGCGGTTCGGCGAGAAGACAAGCCCTGACCTCGGGACTCGACTGTTCATGTGACCTAGGATCACCGAGGTGTGCGATGGCGGATTTCTCCCGGCCACCGTCCGAGATGCTGGAGCAGAGCCTCCACAAGGGCTATGTGGGGCTTCATATCGAACAGGGCGTTCCCGTCCTCGACCGCGACCTCAACTTGCTGCACGACCTCATCGCGTCCACGGTGCGGTTGATCGTCTCGCGCTACATCGGCGACGGCATATCCGTCGGATCCGAGGCTTTCGAGATCCGATCGATCCTGGCGGAGCCCGACATGGCGACACCGGAGTCGGCCAACGACTTCTGTATCCTGCCCGGCAAGTCGATATCAGACGTGTGCCTGGTCGACGGAGTCGAGGTGCGGAACTTCACCCGGCGCACCTACCGTGACCAGGGCGACGTTCCCGAGCTGACGACACCGACTCGCGAGCACGGTTCGATCCGCGAGGACATCGTCCACCTGGACGTCTTCCTGAGCACGGTGGACGGATCCAAGGACAGGGACCTGCTGAACGGCGGCGACATCGGCATGCAAACCTCCGTACGGCTGCGCCCCTCCTGGACGGTGCGGGTCGTCGAGGGCAGGACGAAGCCACCCGCACAGGTTCCGCCCGGGCACACCTACCTTCCTCTGGCGCTGCTGCGCCGTGAACCGGGCAACCCCGAGATCGAACCCGGGATGATCGAGGATCTCCGGCGGCCCATCCTGGCTCTCAGCGACATCGAACGCCGGCTCGACCGCATGAACCGGCTGCTGATGAAGCCCGCCTTCGACGCCGACCCTCTCAAGCAGATCGAGCCAATGCTCGGCGACGTCGGCACGCCGGTGACGTTGATGGGGCGCAACCTCAACGTTCATGCGGGCGGCGGGGTCAAGGTGCCGGCGGGAATCCCGCGAGTGACGCCGGTGACCATCGAGACGGCCGGAGGTTCGGTGACGAGCGACGCTCCTTTCGCCCTCCAGGAAGGCGGCCTGATCCCGACCTTTCAGGAGGGACCGATCGAGGTCGTCGCCGACCGGAAGGACGACAGCTCACAGCCATGGATCGACCTGCCGATCACGCTCACCTTCGAGGCCGATGTCGGCCATGCGGCGACCCGGAGCCTGCAGATCAGCAATAGTGGCACCGGGACCCTCACCATCAGTGACCGCGAGGGGTTCCAGCCGGGCCCCGGTCTCGTGCTCACCACCGTGCCGCCGAGCATCAAACCCAACGCGTGCGCCAACCTGGAGGTGACCTTCACCGGCGTGACCGGGTCCACGACCGTTCAGGCCGTCCACGACGTCACCAGCAACGACACGAAGGCGAAGGTGACCGCCGGGCACAATCACCGGGTCACGCTCACCGCCACCACGCGGCTGGCGCCCGGCACGATCCTGCTCGCCGACCGCGACGCCGCCGGAGCGGACGGGCACTCCGCGGGCGGCGTCATCCTGGTGGATCCGCAGACGGGCAAGCAGGCGAGATTGTCCTTCGGCGAGCGCGTCGCGGCGCCCTCTAGCGTGGCCATCGAGGCGAGCGGGACGATTCTGGTCGCACGTGAGGGCTCCATTGTCCGGATAAATCCCCTCATGGGGGAACAAGCCATTCTGGCCTACAGTGACACGCTGGGCAGATTCCACGTGGGGCTCGCGGTTGAGGACGACGGCCAGATCCTGGTCACCCACACCGGGCGCAGAGGCCATGGCAGGGGTGAGCTCATCCGGGTGCACCCGGACACGGGGGCGACGACTGTCCTGACCAGCAGCAAATGCGATCTGGCAGGGGTGGCGGTGGACGTCGACGGCTCGATCTTGGTCGTGGAACAGGGCATGTCACCCGACAAGCCGCGTGATCTCCTTCGGGTCGATCGGCGCACTGGACGATCGACCGTCCTGACCACGTTCGATCCTCCCTGCAGACCGGTCGGGCTGGCGGTGGAGCCCGGCGGCGGGATCTTGGTCACCGACGCCGTCTCCGCAGACGGCACAGGCCGGCTGATCCGGGTCGATCCGACCATGAACAAGACGGTTTTGTCGACCGGTCAGTTCTTCCGGGCCCCGTGGGGGATCGCCGTCGACCACGGCGGCTCGATCCTGGTGTCCGACCATGAGGCTTTCGGCCACAAGGGCGGAGTGATCCGCGTCCATCCACAGACGGGAGTTCAGACGAAGGTGAGTGCCGGGGGCATGCTGGTCAGCCCACTCATGATCGTGATCGTGCCGCAGGACGAACGCCCAATCGACTCCCTCGCCCCAGCCGCTTATGGCGCCCTTGGCGCACGTTGACACCGTTCTGGTTGGTGTCCGTCCATCTCTATGCCACGGGAGGAAGCCATGGCCGACAACACGTTGAGGCGAAGCGAGTACTGGGACCACGACCTGTACATCCCTCGCATCGGCGCCACCTTGAACCGCGAGAGCCACACGGACATGCACCGCTACCTGCTGCCCATGGACAGGGCCCGGAACACGGCCTGCCATGCGTGGGGCGTGGCTGCGGGGCTGGCCGTACAGGTGGCCGACGGCCGGAACGGGCTGAAGATCTTCCCAGGTACGGCGATCGACGCGGCGGGGTGCTTGATCGTCCTGCAGTCGGGCGGCGCGGTCGTCGTCGACCCGGCCGCGGACCCGGACCAGATCGAGGACATCGTGACCGTGGTCGTCGGGGACGGCGGGGCGGTGCTCGGGACGGCCGGGGTGAGCGGCGACCACCTCCTGACCGTCACCTGGCTTGAAGTGCTCCAGCGGGAAAGCCCGGAAGACCCTCCTGTTCTCGTGCACGCGCCGTGGTTGCGCCTGGTCCCGGCCACGGGCGCGGACGACGACGGCGGGCAGGTAGTGCTCGCGCAGGTCACGTTGGACGACGGCAGGGTCACGAGACTGTCCGCCGGCCTGCGTCGCCTGGCGGGCGTGCCCGCCGGGCGCCTGGAGCTTCGGGCCGCCATGGAAACGGGCGGAGCCACCCCTCAGGTCGGGCAACGTGTGACGGCCGAGTTCGCGGCTGACCGGAACGGCGACGTCGTCCTCACCCTGGCCTCAGGCGACGGTCCCCGGCCGTCGCTCAGCGTCGAAGGCGCGACGGGCAACGTGTCGGTGCACTCAACGTTGTGCGCCCGTGGCGACGCCGACATCTCTGGCAAGCTGACCGCCCGTGCCACCATCGAGGCCGCTGAGGCTCTGAACGTCCATGGCGCCCTCACCGTGCAGAGCGCTCTCAATGCCAACGCCGGGCTGAACGTGCGCGGTGGTCTGGACGCCTACCGCCGCTTGCGTGTACGGCAGGACGGTGACCCCTCGGCCGGAATCTCGTTCCACCGGGACACCCCCAACGGCGACCGTGCCCTCATCGGGATGATCGACGACGCCACCGTCGGTATCAAGGGCCTTACCGGCGCCGACTGGGCACTGACCATCGACACCACCACCGGCGAGACGAACCTCAAGGGCGACCAGGTGGTCGTCGCCAAGAAACTCCAGGTCAAAGGCACCCTCAAAGCCGAGGCGGTCGTCGCCGGCAAACTCGATGCCATAGGCGTCCTCACCGCCCAGGACACCATTGAAGCCCAAGGCGCGCTCAACGTCCGCAACACCCTGACCGCCCTCGCCACCCTCAACGCGCAGGGCGCCCTCAACGTCAAGGGCATCCTCACCGTGCAGAGCGCTCTCAATGCCAACGCCGGGCTGAACGTGCGCGGTGGTCTGGACGCCTACCGCCGCTTGCGTGTACGGCAGGACGGTGACCCCTCGGCCGGAATCTCGTTCCACCGGGACACCCCCAACGGCGACCGTGCCCTCATCGGGATGATCGACGACGCCACCGTCGGTATCAAGGGCCTTACCGGCGCCGACTGGGCACTGACCATCGACACCACCACCGGCGAGACGAACCTCAAGGGCGACCAGGTGGTCGTCGCCAAGAAACTCCAGGTCAAAGGCACCCTCTATTACCGGAACAAAGTCCAGTCCTCTGGCGGCAGCTCCATCATCGACCATCCGCTCGACCCGGCCGGCAAGTATCTGTCGCATTCATTCGTCGAGGCACCGGAGATGCTCAACGTGTACTCCGGTGTCGCCGTCACCGACGACCACGGCGAGGTCACCGTCAGCCTTCCGGACTTCTTCGAGGCGCTCAACCGTGACCACCGTTTCCAGGTGACCCCGGTCGGCCGGTTCGCCATGGCCACCGTGGACGGCGGAGTGCGGGCCAACGCCTTCACGATCCGCACCGACCAGCCAAACGTCACGGTGTCGTGGCAGGTGACCGGAGTGCGCCAGGATCCGTATGCCGTGGCGCATCCCGTGGTGGTGGAGAGGGAGAAGCCGGAGGCGGAGCGGGGATTGTTCCTGCACCCGGAGGAAGCTGGATATGCGACGAGCATGATGATCAGGGACCCCGTGGAAGTCGAGAGGTGATCCAGGAAGGAATCGACGTGATAGATCAGTTGCGGGAACGGCTGGCGGAGCTGACCCAGGAATACCAGCTCGGCGAGGCGCAACTACGCGACGTGGTACGCCAGGATACGCTGCTTCGGGAGACCCTGCTGCGCATCAGCGGGGCGATGCAGGTGCTGGAGGAGCTGTGCCGGGCCGGGGACGCATCGGAAGACTCACGGCCTCAGGCGGCGGTGCCCGAAAGGTCGGGGAAGTATTGACGTCGAAGCTGTTCGACGGCATCGGGGCGGGTTGCCACGGCCAGGCCGTGTCCGCTCGACGGCCTCGCCTGCGCAGAGGTCATTCCGTGGTCGGCGTTCACGAGATTTTGTGAATGCCTTACTCCTGATTTGACCGGAGTGCGAACCGGTCAAGCTGAGAGTGATTATAAACTTCGGTGGAAAATATTTCGTGGACCGTCCCACGCTGTTCGTCTGGGGGCTCAATGGCTTTTTCGGAGCGCTTCATCTTCCAGAATTGTATTGGCAGAAGCCGCCATAACTGGAGCACGGGTGTCATCTCGAAGGAGTCGGCAGTCCTCATCACGGCGGCACAGTGGCACTTCGCCGAGGGAATCGTCGGAAAGGCCGGACGGCCCATCCTCGGAGATCCAGGGCAAGAACCGAACGTCTATGTGACAAATATCGGCCCGCACGGAGAACCGGAGGGCGAGGCGGGCGGAGTGGAGTTCCTCCTTCACGTCGAGTCGGAGACTCCCATCGACGTCGTGATCACTGTCACCGTCTTCGAACCCGTTGGCAGCTTGACCGTTTTCGGGAGCACCCTTTCCTGACGGTACGGACGCTCGACCAGGAGGGCCACGTCCCAACACGTTCTCGAACGGGAAGGTCGGGCCGCACGACGTCGATCTTCCATTCGGCCTGGAACCGGCAGCCGTCCGACAACCGCCGGCGCCACGAAGCTTCGACACCTCGTGGCGGACGTTCTTGCGCCTGCAGGCGAAGGGGCTGTTGGCCTGTGACTTCTTCCACGTCGACACGATCTTCTTGAAGCGCTTGTACGTGCTGTTCGTGATGGAGGTGGAAACCCGACGCGTTCACTTCCTGGGCGTCACCGCCCATCCTGCCGGCGCCTGGACCGCCCAGCAGGCCCGCAACCTTCTCATGGCCTCGGGCACCGGGCCACCTCGTTCCGGTTCCTCATCCGTGATCGGGACGCCAAGTTCACCGCTGCCTTCGACGAGATCTTCACCAGCCAGGGCGTCACGGTGATGAAGACACCACCACGAACGCCCCGCGCCAACTGCTACGCCGAACGCTGGATCCGCACCGCCCGAACCGAATGCGCCGACCGCATGGTGATCTACAACGAATGCCACCTTCGATCAATCCTGAACGAGTACACCGATCACTACAACAACCATCGCCCGCACCAGTCCCACCGGCAACGCCCACCTGATCAGGACGAGGACGTTGTGGTGCCGCTGGAAGGCCGGATTCAGCGCCGACAGGTGCTCAGCGGAGCCATCAACGAGTACCACCGAGCCGCCTGGCTGATCCGAAGAAACGCCAGCTCAGAACATGTGTACGAGTTTTGAAGCAGTACAGGTTGCTGGAGGTCCTGCCCGCCCATCGTCTTCTGGCGCCCGCCACATGCCCCCTTCGGACGACCGCATCGGCTCGGCCCGCCCGCGCCCCCGCCGTCTCAGGCCGGATCCGGCTTTGGGCCGACGTTGTCATCCCTACGGCAGGCGGGAGTACAGATCGGCCTGCGGGCGGCCGGAAGCAGACCGATCTGCCGGCCGCCCAGAGGCTGGGCAAGCGGAGTGAGCGCGCGTCGCCGGCGCCTGGGGCACCCGGCGCTGCCCGCCCTGGCGCGCGGCGCGTCCTGGTGGGGCAGGCCCTACCAGGATGTAGCCGTCCATGCCAGTGAGCATTGGGCGGCTGGCGGGATCGTTTACTGTGATCGCCGCCCATAACGTGATGACCAGCGCCGATACGGCGCTGCATCACCATTCGGGAGAAGTCACTTCATGCGCATCACGTCCAAGACCCTCGCCCTCGCTCTCGCCGCCGCCACCGCCGGCACAGTCCTTGCCACCGTCCCGGCGCACGCTGCCCAGGCCACGACGCCGAGCACAACCGCCTCGCTGCAGAAGGCGATGGACGCACTGGTGGATACCGGCAACGTGGCAGGAGTGCAGGCCAGGCTCACCGAGGCCGGCAACCAGCGCGTGCTGCGCGCCGGGACCGCCCGGATCGGCGACAGCCGCCCCGTCCCGGCTGACGGGCTGTTCCGCATGGGCAGCGCCACCAAGGTCTTCACCGCGGCCACCGTGCTGCACCTGGCCGGCGAGGGACGCATCAAGTTGGACGAGCCCATCGCCACCTACCTGCCCGGGCTGCTGCCACGCGAGAACGACATCACGGTGCGGATGATCCTGCAGCACACCGCCGGGATCCCCAGCTACACCGACATGCCGGAGTTTCCCACCGTCGGCGAGCCGTACCTGAAGCTGCGCTTCACCCGGTTCACCGACGAGCAGCTGGTGACGGCCGCGCTGGCCAAGCCGCTGAACTTCGAGCCCGGCACGCGCTTTTCCTACTCCAACACCGGCTATCTGGTGGCCGGGATGCTGATCAAGGCGGTGACCGGCAACAGCTGGCAGAGCGAGGTCACCAAGCGCATCATCAAGCCGCTGGGCCTGCGCGACACCTCCGCTCCCTCCTACTCCACCTCCATCCCCGGCCCGCACGCCCACGGCTACATCAAGAAGAGCACCGGCCAATACGTCGACATCAGCCGACTCAACCCGAGCATCGCCAGCGCCGGCGGCGCGATGATCACCACCACCAAGGACCTGACGACCTTCCTCCACAGCCTGGCCACCGGCAAGGTCCTCAAGCCCGCCCAACTCACCGAGATGAAGAAGGGCCTGTTCGTCAACCCCCAGATCGGCGCGTACGGCCTGGGCCTGAGGGTGCAGTCCACCAGCTGCGGCAAGCAGATCATCGGCCACACCGGAGGCATCCCCGGCTACCTCACCGCCGCCTACGCCACCCCCGACGGCCGCACCACGCTGGCCCTGTCGGTCAACGAGAAGCAGCCGCAAACCGACCAGGCTCCCTTCGAGAAGGCGATCGACGCCGCCTTCTGCGCCTGAGACCGGCCCCGCCCCGAGGGTTCGACCTCGGGGCAGGGCGCGCGTCTGACGGCATCCAGGGCGGAGGAACCTGCGGGCAGCCGTCAGCACGAGCAGGATCTTGCGGCGACACAGGCTCACGGCCACGTCCCGCCCCCCGCCGTCAGCCCGTGCCCGGGAGACGTTCCCCAAGAGCAGGCGCAGCCGCCATCTCTTCCCCACCAGCCCTGCACATCCCGATCGCAGGTTCCTCACCCCCTCCCGTCACACCACACCGTCGCCAAGGAGAACCGATGTCGCCGTCCCACCCCACCAGAGCCGCCCTCACGCCTCCGCCGGCCACCCCCCGCTGGCGCCGCGCCCTGGCCCCGGCCACCGCGGCCGCCGTCGCCCTCGGCGTCCTGGGCCTGGCCGCCGCCCCGGCCGCCGCCGAGGCCGGCGCGCGGGCCCGCCCGCCCGACGCCGTACAGACGGCTCTGGAAGGCCTGGTCGGCACCGGCGGCTTCCCGGGCACTCTGGCCTCGACGCGGGACCGCGGCGGGCGCGTGCGCGACTACACCGCAGGCGTGGCGGACCTGGCCACCCGGGCGAAGGTCCCCCGCAACGGGAAGGTACGCATCGGCAGCACCACCAAGACCTTCCTCGCCACGCTCGTCCTGCAACTGGCCGGAGAGGGCAAGATCGACCTCGACGCCCCGGTCGAGACCTATCTGCCCGGCCTGATCCGCGCCAACGGCAACGACGGCCGCCGCTTCACCGTCCGCCAGGCGCTCCAGCACACCGCCGGCCTGCCCGACTACGAACACGATCTGCTCGGCTCCTGGCCATCGTGGACCCAGGCCCGCCACCGCTACTTCGAACCCCGCGACGTGCTCGACGTGGGCCTGACCAGCCAGCCCGCCTTCGCCCCCGGCACCGGCTGGGCCTACAGCAACACCGGATACATCGCGCTCGGCCTGCTGGTGCAGAAGATCACCGGTCGGCCCCTCGGCGAGGAGATCACCAACCGGATCATCACCCCACTCCGGCTGCGCGACACCTACTGGCCAGGCGTCGGCGAGCAGGACATCCGCGGCCCCCACCCCAAGGGCTACCGGGCCAAGGCCAACGAGCCGGGCGCCGAACTAGCCGAGGTCACACAGCTGGACCCGTCCTGGGCATGGGCGGCCGGACAGATGATCAGCACCCCCCGCGACGTCAACCGCTTCCTGGGCGCACTGCTAGACGGCCGGCTCCTCAAGCCCGACCTGCTGCAGCAGATGAAGCAGACCATCGCCGCGCCCGGATTCCCGAGAGGCTGGAGCTACGGGCTCGGCCTGATGAAGATCGAACTGAGCTGCGGCGGCCACGCCTGGGCCCACGGCGGCGACATCTCCGGCTACGAGGTCCGCAACGGGGCCACCGAGGACGGACGCGCGGCCACCGTCGCCGTCACCGCGATGCCCTACACCAAACCCGCCGCCGACCAGGTCAACGCCGCCCTGGACACCGCCCTGTGCGCCCAGCGATAGCAGGCGCCGCAACGCTCGAAGCCCTCTGGTGGCAAGGGCGGGGAGAGGCCGGGCCACAAGTTCGACCGGCAGGTGATCTGAGCCGCCGAATCCGGGATACCAGCGAGCGAAGCCGTCAGCGAGGGCGTCGTCGAGGGCGAGCTTGCCAAGCTCATCGGCGAGGGCGTCGTCTTCGTCCCGGCCCCGGTCCGGTTCGCGATCGACCAGCACGCGCGCCGTGACCGTGCCATCCAGGCAGAGCTTCGTCCGCAGCCTGCCGCACCAGTACAGACCATGATTACCCCCTCGACCACTTCGCGCACGAGTGGCCAACAGCAGCGGGCCGGAGGGTACGTGGTGCGCCCCGGTACGGCTGCTGCCCGCCTACGACAACGCCCTTCTGGGCCACGCCGACCGCAGCCGCATCATCGACGACGCCGACCGCAAGCAGGTCCCCCCGGCCAAGCCGGAGTCCGGCCCACCGTGCTCATCGACGGCTACGTCCGCGGCTTGGTCCTTCACCGGCGACGTACGGGTGACGCCGTTCCGCGCCTTCTCCGCGGACGAACGGCAGGCCGTCGACGATGTGGACGGGCGTGCGGTGGTCGGACGTGCGCGGGGTGCGATGTCTTTGCGTCAGGAGACTTGCGGTCGTCGCGACGATGTTCTCACCATCGCTCTTGCCGCAGGAGAAGACCACCACACCCACTACGAGGCCACCGGCCGGCGGATCACCCGCGGTATCGCCGGGCCCGAAGCCCGCGAACGCGTCGGCGCTCTACGCCGGCACCAGCAGGCCGGACGCGACCTCCAGCCGAGCAGGCGGCTCATCGGCTGGGCATCCGCCGTCTCCGAGATGCGGGGCTGTCACTCGCCGCCGGCGGAGGCGACGGCTTGCCACCTGTCCACGAGCCGCCGGCGGCCTGTCTCAGCTCCTCGGGCGCAACCTGGTCCAGGTCCGCGTCGAAGGTGGCCGGCAGCCCGGCGATGCCGGCCCACGACCACGCCCCGAGAGTGAGGCGGCAGTGATCCGGGCCGAGGTCCTCGACCACCGACCCGCCGGGAGCCCAGCGGGCGACGGTCTCCGCGGGCAGGTTCAGTCGCGCTGTACCGGTGCACTCCCGGCTCGCGGGGGTGTCGCATCAGAACCCAGCAACGCCGGGGCCCTGATGACCTGGGCGGATGTAGTTGTCGGCAGGCGCACTGCCGGTCCAGTGCCCTGCGAGGACTTGGAAGCGGTACAGGGCGAACGCGACGGCCTCGTTCCCGTCGGCCGCCTCGCCGACCACGTCGATCCCGTCCGCGCTCTCCGTGACCAGCCGGAGCCCGGCTGGAACGCGGAGCCGTCCGCGCCCTCATCTCCGCCCTCCGCCGGAACCGCCCTCCGCCGGAACCGCCCTCCGCCGGAACCGCCCTCCGCCGGAACCGTCCTCCGCCGGGCGGCCATCTTCACCGATTCCGATCAGTCCTCCATCAACGCGGCGGCCTCCTCGTCGGACAACTGGTCGATCTCGGCGATCAGGCGCGCTTCCACGGCGGCGGCCAGGCGGCGTACCGTCCTGGTCTGGAAGAGCGTGTTGAGCGGCAACTCGAGGTCCAGCTCGGAGCAGATCCGGGCGATCACGCGGGCGCCGAGCATGGAATGTCCGCCCAGGTCGAAGAAGTCCTCGTCCACACCGAACCCGCCGTGACCGAGCACTTCGCCCCAGATCTCGTGTACCAGTTCCTCCGCGGCGGTCACCGGGGCGGAGCCGGCGGCGGGGGCCTGCGCTCGGGGCGGTGCCGGCAGCGCGGCGCGGTCGAGCTTGCCGTTGGGCAGTCGGGGGAAGGAGTCGACGCCGACGTAGAAGCTGGGGACCATCGTGGGCGGCAGCCGCTCCTCCAGGAAGCTGCGCAACTCCGCCACCGGGACGCGCCCGTCCACATAGGCCACCAGAGCCGGCCCGCCCGAAGCGTCGGCACGGACCGCCGCTGCGGCGTGCCGGACACCGGGATGGGCCGTCAGTACCGACTCCACCTCGCCGAGTTCGATCCGGACACCTCGCACCTTCACCTGATCGTCCACCCGTCCGACGAACTCCAGCAGGCCGTCCGCACCGCGCCTCACCAGATCGCCGGTGCGGTAGAGCCGGCCGCCCTTGCCGTACGGGTCGGGGACGAAGGACGACGCGGTGAGCGCCGCCCGGCGGTGGTAGCCGCGTGCCAGTCCGTCGCCGCCCAGGCAGAGCTCGCCCGTCACACCGATCGGCACCGGTTCCATGGCCTCATCCAGGACGTATGCGGTGGTGTTGGCCACCGGACCGCCGATCGAGATGGTCCGGTCCTGCGGCTGGAGGCGATGGGTGAGGGACCAGATGGTGGTCTCGGTGGGGCCGTACATGTTGTGCACCTGCCCGGCCGCCTCCTGCAGCCGCCCCGCCAGCCCGGCCGTGAGCGGCTCACCTCCGCTGAACACGCGGGGCAGCCCAGGGGGCAGGCGGTCGATCAGCTCTGCCAGGACCGACGGCGGTGCCTGGACGGTGGTCACCTCCGTTTCAGCCCGCAGCGGGCCGCTTTCCGGCGGCGGTGCCACCACCGTCACGCCTCCGGCCAGCAGCGGCCCGAAGATTTCGAGAGCAGCGATGTCGAAGGAGAGAGGGGTGAGCAGCAGCATACGCTCGGTGGCGTCGAAGGCGAGGCTCTCGACCAGGTTGACCACGCCTCGGTGCGGCACCATGACCCCCTTGGGGACACCCGTGGAGCCGGAGGTGTAGATGACGTAGGCGAGGCTGTCGGGAGACACGTGCGGGAGTACGAGATCGTCCGGCGGGACCGAGGGGAATTCCGCGGCCACGAAGGTCGCCACCCCGGGCAGCCGTCCGGCCAGCTCAGCCGTGGTCAGCGCCAGAGCGCACCCGGAGTCCTCCAGCATGAAACGCAGCCGGGCCGCCGGATAGCGCGGATCGAGCGGCACGTAACAGCCGCCTGACTTCAGCACCGCGAGCAGTGCGATCAGCAGCTCGCCGCTCGGTGGCAGGCATACGGCCACCGGTGACTCCGCGCCGACGCCACGCTCGATCAGCGCGGACGCCAGGGCGGACGATCGCCGGTCGAGTTCGCCGTAGGTCAGCGTGCTCTTCTCGTGCGGGACGGTCACGGCGGGCGCGTCGGGCTCGGCCGCCGCGCGGGCCGCGATCAGCTCGTGCAAGGACTGCTGAGGGTACGATCTGCGCGGGCCGTGCCAGGATGCCAGCACGTGCCGGCGGCGCGCCCCGGACATCAGCGGCAGGCGCGACAGCGGTAGCGCGGGATCGGCGGTGGCCGCGTCGAGCAGCGAGAGATACCCCTCGGTGAGCCTGACCACGGTGTCCCTGTCGAACAGGTCGGTGTTGTACTCGAGCCAGGCGCTCATCTCGCCTTCCGGGTTCTGCACCTCCAGCGTCAGATCGGTCTTGGCGGTCCTGGTGCCGAACAGGCCGCGGACGTCGTACGGCACCTGGTTGATGGCGACCTGGTACAGCGGCGTACGTGCGGGGTCGCGCGGAGGGCGCAGCTTCTCCACGATGAGGGCGAAGGGCACGTCCTGGTGGTCGAGCGCCTCCATGGTGGTGGCCCGCATCCGGTCGAGCGCCTCGGCGAAGGACGGATCGCCGCCGAGGTCGGCACGCAGTGGCAGAACGTTGACGAACATGCCGACGAGCGGGCTGAGCTCGGGCAGATCCCGCCCGGCGACCGGCGAGCCGATCACCACGTCGCTCTGGCCGCTCCAGCGAGCCAGCAGCGCGGCGAAGGCGGTGAGCAGCACCATGAACGACGTCGCGCCGGCGGCCTTCGCCAAGGCGCCCACTCGTTCCGCCAGCTCGGCGGGCACGGTGAAGGCGTGGTTGGTTCCCGCGTAGCTGAGCTCGGCCGGGCGGGGCCGGTCGGTGGGCAGTTCCAGCGGCACGGACCCGGCCAGCCGGTCGGACCAGTAGGCCAGGCCCTCGTCGAGTTCTCCGGCGTCGAGCCGTGTGCGTTGCCAGGCGGCGTAGTCGGCGTACTGGATGGGCAGCTCGGCGAAGCGGGGCGAGCGGCCGGCACGCACCGCGGCGTGCGCTTCGACCAGATCCTCGGCCATGACCTCCGCCGACCACGCGTCGAAGATCGTGTGGTGGACGACGAGCACGAGCCGCCACTGGCCGCCGCCCAGCTCCACCAGCCTGACCCGCCACAGCGGCGCGCGGTCGAGCGTGAACGGCCGGGCCGCGTCGGCCGCGGCAAGGGCGGCCAGTTCCGCCTCCTGGGCGGATCCGTCGAGCCCGGACAGATCGGTGTGGGTCAGCTGCACCGGCACCTCGGGTGCGATGAGCTGCACGACCTTGCCGTCGCGCAGTTCGAAGCGGGTGCGCAGCGGCTCGTGCCGCTGGACCACCAGCCTGAGCGCCTCCTCCACCGGCTTGGGCCCGGCGACGTCCAGCCGCTTCAGGTGGGAGATGGCGCCGATGTTGTAGAGCGGCAGGTCGGGCAGCAACTCGGTGAGGAACCAGATGCGTTCCTGCGCGTGCGAGGCGGGAAACTCGTCCTCTGTCATGGCGTCTCCGTCAAGTGTCGGCGTATCTCCCGTGTGATCGGGTCGAGCGCGCTGACCTCGCCGATCGTGGCCAGCCAGTGCCACTGGTCCAGGGCGTGGTAGAGCCGGTAGAAGGCCAGGCGCCGCGCCCAGTCCTGGGGCAGTGCGCCGTATCCCGCCAGCAGCGCCCGGCGGCGCAGGGAGTCGTCGCGGACGGCGAAGTAATCGGTGCGCGCCAGGTCCATCAGCGGATCGCCGCCGAGCGCGTTCTCGACGTCGATGACACCGGTCAGCCGCCACCGTCCGGCCTGCTCGGCGACCATGACGTTGCGTTCGTGGTAGTCGTGGTGCAGCAGGACGGGAGTCTCGCAGCCGGTCAGCAGGTGGCGATCGGCGTGGAAGCGTTCGGTCAGCGCCGTGTGCAGTTCCGGGTCGCCGCCGAACTCGGCGAACTGGGCGATCTTCAGTTCGAACTGGCCGCCGACGTAGGCGAGATTCGTCGGCTCACGCGGCCCGTCCAGGGGGCCGAACATGGGCAGTTCGACGCTGTGGATCGCGCGCAGTACCCGTCCCATGTCGTGGTAGAGCCGCTCGATCGTCTCCTCGTCCAGGTCGGCGGAGACCTGCGAGAGCGGCCGGCCGGGAACCTTGGTCATGATCAGGTATGCCTGGGGCAGGTCGCGCTTGGAGTCGTCGGCGCGCACCACGGCGGGCACCGGGGCGCCACTGCCGCTCAGCAGCTCGTAGACGTGCTGCTCCTTGCGCATGCGTTCGGTGAACACCCTCGGGTACAGCTTGAAGATCAGCTCACGTCCGCCGCTGCTGACCTCGTAGACGGCGCTGATCTCGCCGCCGGTGCGCAGCAGCACGCCGTCGACGGGCTCGCCCAGCAGCTCGCTCGCCTTGGCGGCGCTCAACGGCATGGTCAGCGCCTTGGCGAAGGCGGGCGCGCTCCACGCCAGGCTGACCGTGTTGCCGGCGCGCGCCTGCAACGCCTGCGCGCCCACGAGGTCGTCGGGTTCCGCCTCCGGTACCTGGTCGTCGAACTGGGCCAGCACCGGGATCCGCATCGAGACCAGCACGTGGACGGCGATGCCGAGGCCCAGCAGGATGTACATGAAGGCGAGGCCGCGTCCCTCGCCCACGCCGATCACCGCGCCGACGGTGGAGGCCAGCGCCCCACCCGGTGTCAGGAGCGGCTCCAGCAGCAGTTCTCCGAGCGGTGCGACGACGGCCATGCCGACCGGCAGCGTCGACCAGGAGACCATCTGGTTGAACGCCGTGACCCGGCCGTGGAAACGTTGCGGCACCTTCACGTGAATGATCGTCATGAAGACGCCGTTGACGACAGAAAGGCTGCCCCACAGGCCGAACGCGCCCAAGCCCACCACCAGTGGCGAGGCGTACAGCCCCGTGATGACGGCGAACAGGCTCAGCAGCAGCGTGCTCAGCATGACCGCCCGCATCCGCCGGTGCCGGGGGCCTCCCCACAGTGCGACGAGCATGCCGCCGAGCGTGGCGCCCAGGCCGCCGACGAAGGAGATGAGCCCGGCCGTCTCCAGGTCGGAGAACGACAGCACCAGCGGCGAGATGGACATCAGCACCGCGGCCAGCATGATGTTCAGTACCGCGAAGTAGAGCAGCGCGGCCCGCAGGTGCCGGTTGCCCAGCGACATCCGGAACCCGGCCGCGATCTCGGTCGCCATCGGCTCGCGCCGCTCCAGGCCCAGGGTCGCGGGGAAGCGGATCAGCGCCAGCGCGACGAGCACGACGGCGAAACTGGCCACGTCGATCATCAGGATGCCGTCCAGGCCGATCCCGGCCAGCAGTGCGACGGCCAGCAGCGGCGCGGCGAACTGGGAGGTGCCGACCAGCGTCTGCACCACGCCCGCCGCGTGACCCAAGTAGCGCTTGGGCACCAGCTGAGGCAGTGCCGAGACGTAGGCGATCCGCTGGATGACCAGGGTGACCGACAGCGCCGCGGTGAGCGGGTAGAGATGCCAGGAGGCCAGGTTGCCGGTCCACAACAGCAGCCCGAACAGCAGTTGTACCCCGCCGGCGAGGCTGTTGCCGAGAGCCATCACCGCCCGCTTGCCCGACCGGTCGACGATCGCGCCGATCAGCGGCGCGACCAGAACTCCCGGCATGATCCCCAGGGCTATCAGCAGGGTGAAGCTCAGCAGAGAGCCCGTGGTGGTGTAGACCCAGATCGGGATGGCGAAGTCGGTGACCGCGGTGCCGATCATGGAGGCGAGCTGGGCGGCGGAGACGCTCAGGAAGCGCCGCAGACTGGGCGGTGGTGGCTCCTTCCCCCGCCGCTTCGAGGATGGGTCGCGCTGCGCCGGTGAGTGATCGTGCCTCTTCGGAGGGTGCTCGTCGGTGTGGGACGTGGTCTCCTCGATCCACCATCCGGCCGCCGGGCCCCGTGCGGAACGGCTCAACGCCTCGGCCGCCCCGTACTCCATGGCGATGTGCGTGTTCGTCAGGATCTGGGCCAGGTCGTCGGCGCGGTACTTCAGGTAGTAGTGGCCCGCCTCGTCCAGGACGACCAGCGCGTTGCTCGGCGACAGGAAGTGCCACTCCTTGTAGCGCTCGCGGTAGTAGTCGGTGGCCGGGTCCTGCTCGCCGACCACCGAGATGACGGGGGCGCGCAGTGGCTCGCTCCGTTCGGCCAGCATGCGTGTGAAGCTCTCCTCCGCGATCAGCGTGTCGCGTCGCTGGTTGCGGACCATGAACCCGACCTGCTCCTCGTCCAGGCCGGAGATGTCGTTGCCCATCGACTTCATCCGGTTCTCGTAGACGCGGTCGCCGCGTAGCCGGTCGGTTCGCAGCAACCTGCCCAGGGGCCCGGCGATGCGGCCGACGGGGCGGGCGAACGGGAAGATCGCGCCGAGGTAGACCGCTTCCGGCTCGCGGCCTCGTGCCTCCAGGCGCCTGGCAATCTCGGCGGTGACGGCGCCGCCGATGCCGCAGTGGCCGTACAGGACGATCGGCCCGGGTATGCCGTCGAGGATTTCCGTGACGCACTGGGCGATGACGTCTTCGAGCGGCATGACCGGCTCGTCGGGACGGCCGGGATCATGACCGGGGAAGGCCATGGAGTACAACGCGACCTCGTCGGGCAGCGCGTCGGCCAGAGGCTGGTAGACCAGGGCGCTGCCGCCGCCGTACGGGAAGCAGATCAGGGTGAGCGTGGGAGCGGAGGACGAGCGCGTCAGCCGGTGCAGCAGTTGGCGCGGCCGGTCGTCCGGCGGGGCGGGCCCTTCGATGAGCGCCGCCAGCATCCGCACGGTGGAGTGGTTGAACAGGTCCATGACGCCGACGGAGCGTCGCCCGGCGGGCGCCTGCACGTGCCGCAGCCTGGCCACGGCCTGGATGGCCACCAGCGAGTGTCCGCCGAGCTCGAAGAAGTCGTCGTCCACGCGGATGTCGGACACACCGAGCAATTCGCTCCAGATCTCGGCGATGGCGATCTCGGCCGGGCTGCTCGGCGCCGCTCCCCGCCCGCCCCCGGCGCCGGGACGCGGCGGCGAGGGCAGCGCGGCGCGGTCCACCTTGCCATTGGGGCTGAGCGGCAGCGCCGGCAGGAAGACGTACGCGGTGGGCACCATGTGGTCGGGCAGGAGCGCTTTGAGCGCCGCGCGCAGGTCAGCATCGGGAACGTCGGTGACGACGTAGGCCGCGAGTCCGTCGCCGCCGGCCACCACCAGCGCCACGCGCACGCCGGGCTGTTCGCGGAGCACGGCTTCGATCTCGCCCAGTTCGACCCGCTGGCCGCGGATCTTGACCTGGTTGTCGATGCGGCCGAGGAACTCCACGGCGCCGTCACGGCGCAGCCTGACCAGGTCGCCGGTGCGGTAGAGACGCGAGCCCGAGTAGCCGTAGGGGTCGGGCACGAAACGCTCGGCGGTCAGCGCGGGCCTGGCGTGGTAGCCCGGGGAGAGCTGAACCCCGCCGATGTGCAACTCGCCCGGCACGTCGAAAGGCACCGGGCGCAGCCGCGAGTCGAGGATGTGGATGCTGGTGTTCTGCAACGGGTGCCCGATCGGCACGCGGCTCTCGCCCGGGGCGCACCGCCATGCCGTCACGTCCACGGCCGCCTCGGTCGGTCCGTACAGGTTGTGCAGCTCGGCATGCGGCAGCCGCTCGAAGAAGCGGGCGGCCACGGCGGGCGGCAGCTCCTCCCCGCTGCAGATCACCCGGCGCAGCGACGTGCACGCCTCGATGCCGTCCTCTTCCAGGAAGGGGGCCAGCATGGACGGCACGAAGTGCATGGTGGTCACGCCGCTGCCGATGATGAGGTCGCGTAAGTAGGCGGTGTCGCGGTGGCCGCCGGGCGCGGCCAGCACCAGCCGGGCACCGGTGATGAGCGGCCAGAAGAACTCCCAGACCGACACGTCGAACCCGGCGGGGGTCTTCTGCATCACCGCGTCGGCGCCGGTCAGGCCGAATCTGCGCTGCATCCAGTCGAGCCGGTTGCCGATGGCCGCGTGGGTGTTGGGCGCTCCCTTGGGGCGGCCGGTCGAGCCGGAGGTGTAGATCATGTAAGCCGGGTGAGCGGGGCCCGCCGTGACGGGGGGCGCATGATGCGGCGGATCGACCGGCTCCACCACGGACGGCCCGGACGGTTCCTCTGGAGCTACGGTTGCGATCCCGGTCTCTGGGAGCCGCTCCCGTACCGCATGCTGGGCCAGCAGCACGACGGCCTGGGCGTCGCGGAGCATGAAGTCGAGCCGGTCTCGCGGGTATTCGGGGTCGAGCGGCACGTAGGCGGCTCCGGACTTGACCACGGCCAGCAGGCTCACCACCAGCTCGATGGAGCGCTCGGCGCAGATCGCGACCCGGGTGCCCGGCCCCGCACCGCGTTCGCGCAGGCGGTGCGCCAGCCGGTTGGCCCGCTGCTCCAGCTCCGCGTAGGTGAGCCGGTGGTCGCCGAACTCCAGGGCGACGGCCTCCGGGGTGCGGGTTGCCTGGGCCTGGAACAGCTCGCCCAGCGTCTTGTCCGCCGGGTACGGCAGCCGCGGCCCGTGCGCGAGTGCCAGAATGCGGTCGCGTTCGTCGGCGGTCAGCATCTCCAGGTCCGACACGCGCAGATCGGGAGCCTCGATGGCGGCGCGCAGCAGGGTCGCGAAATGGACCCCCAGGTCGTCGACGGTCGCCCCGGCCAGCACGTCGCGGTTGAAGACGAACACGCCGTCGAGCCCGCCCCGCCGTTCCGTGAGGAAGAGCTCCAGCTCGAAGGGGGCGGCCGTGGCCGCCATGGGGAACGGCTCGACGTCCAGGCCGGACCAGGCGGCGGTGTCCTCGGCGTAGCTCTGCAAGGTCAGCGCGACCTGGAAGACCGGGGTGCGCGAGGTGTCGCGTGTCGCTGCGAGTTCCCTGGTGAGCTGCTCGAACGGCAGCCGCTGGTGTTCGAAGGCGGCCAGCGTGGTCCGCCGCACCCGGGCGAGCAGCTCGGCGAAGGTAGGATCGCCCGCCAGGTCGGCGCGCATGGGCAGCATGTTGACGAACGTGCCGATGAGCTGCTCCAGCTCGCTGCGGGGGCGCCCGCTCACCGGCGTGCCGACGGCGAAGTCGTCCTGACCGCTGTAGCGGCCCAGGAGCACCTGGTAGACCGCCAGGGCGACCATGTAGAGCGTCGCGTCGTGTTCCTTCGCCAGGTTCTTGGCCGCGGCCAGCAGGTCGGGACCGAGTTCGAAGGCGCGGGAATCGCCCTCGAAGGTGGGCGCGGCTCCGCGCCGCCCGTCCAGGGGCAGGTCGATGGGCGGCACTCCGGCCAGCCGCTCGCGCCAGTAGGCCAGGTCCGCCTCATCGGCGGGGCGGGTGCGCTGCCACAGGGCGAAGTCGCCGTACTGCACGGCGGGCTCGGGCAGGTGCTCTCCCGCGTAGAGCGCGCGCAGCTCCCCGGCCAGAATCTCCAGCGACCAGCCGTCACAGGCGATGTGGTGCACCGTCACCAGCAGTACGTGGTCGTCGTCGGCCAGCCGCACGAGCAGGGCCCGCAGTGGCGGCTCGGTGGCGATGGAGAAGGGTCTGGCCTGCTCCGCGCTCACCAGGTCACGGACGCCGGCCTCGTCCGCCGCACTCCGCCTGCGCAGCTCGATGCGGTCGGGAGCGGTCACCTCGACCCGCGGCCGTCCGCCGGCGTCGGCGGGAAAGCGCGTGCGCAGGATCTCGTGCCTGGCCACGACCGTGTCGAGGGCGCGCTGCAGCCGGTCGACATCGAGTCGGCCGCGCAGGCGCAGCACGAGGGGGATGGTGTACGCGGCGGTGCCCGGAGCGAACTGCTCCATGAACCACAGGCCCTCTTGCGCGAACGAGAGAGGCACTTCGGCGTCGGGGGCGCGGCGCGGGATGCCGGCGGGCCTGGCGCCGGATCGGCGGCGCAGACGTTGCTCGACCAGTGCCCGCTTGGGGTCGGAGAGCGTCACGTCACTCGAGGAAGGCCCTGGCGAGGAGGTCACGCAAGCCTCTCTTTCTGGCGGGAACGGTAGACCAGGACGCGTGGATGAACGCCGGATGTCGTACGGGTTCGCGGGCTCGGTGATCGATGAACGTATTCATACACACTTTCAAGCGTCAAGTCGATGCCAGGAAAACGGCGGCCGGCGAGAATTCTTGCTTTGGCGAGGATGTCCGGGCCTGTGTACAGAGGTGGGAAGTTCGGGGTCTCATGTCCCGCGTTCCGCGGCTCGTGGGTACACGGGGTCGTCCAGTGGGATGATCCCGCTGGTGGAGCCCTTGTCGAGGATGCGATCAAGCGCTCCGAGCCGAAAACGTGGTCACCCGGCCCGCCAAGAACTACTACGGCGGGCTGTGCTCTTGTGATTCTGTGTGGTCATGTATTTGCGGTTCACCCAGCGGGGTAACGCGGATGGGGCGAGTGTGCGGTATATCGCGCTCGCTGGTCATCGTCGGGTTGGCGGCAAAGTCAAACGGACGTCTTGTTGAATCTGCCGCGGGCAAGAAGCAGGCATGCCATGGCGGCCAGATCGGGCCGGCGCAGGGCGCGGACGAGAAGGAAGAGGACCTGGCGCGCATGCCGATAGCCGCCGCGTGGTGCACCCTCAGCTACCACACCCCCTTCGCCTCTCCCGATACTCCGCTCGTCAAGGCCGCGGTCGCGGCGCCGCCCACGTTCACCCTCGGCCAGCTCCTGGCGGTCCCGCATCGTCATCTGGCTGACGACCTTCCAGCGCAGCTGCATGCTGCACAGAACAGTGTCTTGGAGCGACTCCGCCGCGCCGCCCAGCCAGAAGAGTGCGCCTCAGGCAGCACCTGGCCTGTAGAGGACTACCTTGCTCTGTTGGGCGCGAGGCACCGTGACCTGGGAGAACTTCGTGAGGCGTTCGGCCGATTGCTGAAGCTTGAAGGATGTCGATCCGCCATCGGAACAGGCGGAGGGTATAAATCGCCTGCTGGATGGTCTTGACGCCCCCGTCCTGGACGAATGCTGCGAGGTCTGCGCACAACCGCTTCCAGAGCAGATCGGCGCCTATAGGCGCCGACGCTACTGCTCAGCGTTTCGCGGTCAGCGTGGGACTGATCGCGAAGCTCAGGCTCGATCTCCAGTCGTCATAGAAATTCAACCAAGCTGCTTGCCGCACACGGTCAGCTTTGGGCAGGGCATCCCGGCCGGGCGCCGGATCGTGGCCACCAGATCGCCACTTCATTTTGGCCTTGGGCTTTCCTTCCCAATTCCGCCATGGCACTTGAGCTCGCCGGCCACGTTCCCCACCAGCGGTAGTCCACGGCCTGTGCGCTCGCAAGCCGACGCTCTACTGGCCTGTGTTTGCATCGACCATCACTTCGAACGGGCAGCGCCAGTACATCCTGGCGGTCATCGAGCATGCCGTGTCCAGGCGATCAGGAATCTGGTGATGATCTGGACGATGCGGGCCGGCGGGCGCGCTTTGATCAAGACGGTGCTCACCGGTATCCGGACGCGGATGAACTCGATCATGCAGCGGTGGGTGCAGTCGTGCCGCCGCGAACTCCTCGACCGCTGCCTCGTATGGAACGAACACCACCTGCGGCACGCCCTACGGAAAGACGAACACTTCTACGACCACCATCGTGCCCACCCAGCCCTGGACCAAGCGGCGCCGCTGCGCACTGTCCCCGATCCGATCACGGACCCAGAGCGGATCATCGGACCTGAACATACGCCGACGAGACCGGCTCGGCGGCGTCCTCCGCGAGTACTCACATGCCGCTTGAACTGCATGGATACAATTTTCGGCAGGCGTAGAGCGCCACCACCCCGACTGATGCTCGTCGATGCGTGCGAACAGCCGGCTCGGGTCCGGCGTGGCGTAGCGCGCGTAGTAGCTTACTGTGCGCGTATAACTACTCTGTGCCAAATGAAGTGCAGAAGGTGATTTGTGTCGGTGGCGGGCCCGCTGGCCTGTATTTCGCGATCCTGATGAAGCTGCGCGATCCTTCGTGTGACATATCCGTTTTCGAGCGCGATCCGGCGGGTTCGACGTACGGCTGGGGCGTGACGTACTGGGGCAGCCTGCTCGACCGGCTGTACGAGAGCGATCCCGAGTCGGCCCGCGCCATCAGCAAGGCGTCCGTGCGGTGGCATGACGGGATCGCCCTCGTCGGCGGCCGCACCACCACGCACCGCGGCGACGAGGGCTTCGGCATCGGCCGCCACCGGCTGCTCGGCATCCTGGCCGACCGGGCGATAGCACTCGGCGTGCGGGTGGAGTTCGGGCGCGAGATCCTCGGCGAGGTTCCGGACGCCGACCTGGTGGTGGCCGCCGACGGGGTGAACAGCCCGCTGCGCGGCCGCCACGACTTCGGCACCGAGGTCGCCACTGGGGGCAACACCTACATCTGGCTCGGGACCACCAAGGTCTTCGACGCCTTCACCTTCGCCTTCGTGGAGACCGGGCACGGCTGGATCTGGTGCTACGGCTACCGCTTCGACGACGAGCGCAGCACCTGCGTGATCGAGTGCGCGCCCGCCACGTGGCGCGGGCTCGGGCTCGACCGCGCCGACGAGGCGGGCAACCTGGAGCTGCTGGACAAGCTGTTCGCCGACCTGCTCGACGGGCATCGGCTCATCGGGCGCGGGCAGGGCGTCGCGCAGTGGCTGCGCTTCCAGACCGTGACGAACCGCTCCTGGCACCGCGGCAACCTCGTCCTGCTCGGCGACGCCGCGCACACCACGCACTACTCCATCGGCGCCGGGACCACGCTCGCGATCGAGGACGCCATCGCGCTGGCCGGCGCGATCGAGCGCCACCCCGCCCTGGCGCCCGCGCTCGCGGCCTACGCGCGGGAGCGCAAGGCCGCGTTGCTGCCGGTCCAGAGCGCCGCCCGCTACAGCGCGCGGTTCTACGAGGACCTGCCGCGCTACCTGCGCCTGGAGCCCGCGCAGATGTTCGCGCTGCTCGGCCAGCGGCACTCGCCGCTGCTGTCGTACATGCCGCCCCGGCTGTACTACCGGCTCGACCGGGCGGCGAGCCGGCTGGAGGCGGTGCGCAAGATCAAGCGCTGGGCCGGGCACCGGATCGCCGGGTCACTGCAGTCGTTGTCGCGCTGACGGGGTCAGCACAGGTCGCGGACGAGGCGGCCGATGACGGAGTGGACCCTGCCGTCGTCGGCCGCATCGTCACCGCCCCCCCAACGGCGCCGCGGGGTTCGGGAGACCCGGTGCGGGCCTTGGACCAAGCGGCTCCGCTGCGCACTGCTCCTGATCCGATCATCGATCCCGAGCGAATCACCAACCTGAACATACGCTTACAAGACGGGTTGGGCGGCATCCTTCACGAGTACTCACACGCCGCTTGGCCTGGACGGATGGAACTGCCGGCAGGCGCGATGTCAAGGACGGTCCGGGTAAGGCCTGTACCGCTTCATAACTCATCTTGTGGTGCTTGATCTGGGGCTTTGCCCCCAGATCCCGCGCTGGCAAGATCGCGTTCTACCCATCGCTCGGCGAACGCATCTGCGCGAGCGCCCGCGGCGGGATCTTCAGCACGTGAATGTCGTCGCCTCTTGCCCGTCATTGTGCGCCGAAGAAATCACGCAGCGCCTGGGCCACGACGAGCGGGGCTCCGTCGTCATCCGGCCCCGAATGCCCTACTCCCGGCAGGGTGATGCTTCGCGCATGCGGGAGCACCTCGGCGAGTTTCCGAAGGGCGAGGCTCAGGTATGCCGCGCTCTTCGTACCGCCGAGGAGCAGTACCCGCGCATCGAGCGCCGCGTAGTCCATGACCGTGTCGGCCATCTCCCTGACCACCTGCATGTCGAAGTGCTGCGTGGGGATGAGCGCTTTGACCGGCACCTCGTCGGCGGCCCCATCGCCCTGCAACCGCGCACCGATCGCCAGGAGCGGCACGAGGGCGAAGCGGGGGATCCTGCTGAACAGCGACGGTTCGGCGTCCAGGCCCTTCAGAGCGGTGACCAGCGCTGACGCGCTCTTTCCCGCGGCGATCTCGTGGTCGTAGCGCGGCACCCAGTCCATCGGCGCCGAGCCGTCGATCGACAGTGGGGGCTCATACAGGGCGACCCGGTCGAGGGCGGGCATGCTCAGGGCCGTGCGCAGGACGACGAGCGCACCGGTGCTCAGACCGAAGATCTGCGACGCGCCGGTCGCCGTGACGAGCGCCTGCAGGTCTTCGACCTCCCGCAGGACGCTGAAGTCGGCGCCGTGCGGGCCGCTCAGCCCGCGTCCGCGCCGGTCGGGCACATATACGGTGAATTCTGTCGACAGGGCGGCGGCGAGCTTCGTGAAGTGCTGCGACGCCTGCATCCCGCCGTGGACGAGGATCAGCCCGGGGCCGCGGCCACTGCGACGGTAGCCGATCGTGGTTCCGTCGGCCGAACGAACCTGCTCGTGCACGGTGCGCGGTGCATCCTTCATCGTGCCTCGCCCCCGGCCGGGACGAACCTGCGCAGCGCCTGCTTGCCGACCTCCACTGCCGCGTTCCCGCGTTCCAGCAGGTCGTGCTGGTAGTCCCGCAGAGCCGAGATCAGGTCCCACCGGCCCTGATCGGCCTCGGTCAGCCGTGCGCTCAGCCGTACGGCGTCCTGCATCGCGGTGTTGGCGCCGTTGCCGCCGCTGGCAAGCGTCAGGTGCGCGGCGTCACCCAGCAGCGTGACGCGGCCCACCGGCCACGGCGGCATCGGCCGGTCATGGATCCTGGAGCGGCCCGCGCCGCTCATGTCGGCGCTGCGCACCAGGTCCCGCAGGTCGGGATGCCAGCCGTCGATGAGCTCCAGCACCAGCTCGCGGGCGTCCTCTCGACCCGGCGCGGCAGCCGCCGGATGCTCAGGCGGCACGAGCAGCACCCACCTCACATAACTTTCCCTGAAGGGCATGGGCAGGCCGGGAACGAGTTCGGCGGCGGCTTCGCAGGGCTCCCTGTCGAACTGCATCCGTCCCAGCATCAGCGTGATCCCGGGGCCTTTGACCATCGTGCCGCGCCCCGGCACGAGCTTCAGGAAGCGGTCGGTGGCGGGGGTGCGGCCCATCGCCCCGCACAGGTCGGCGTCGATGAGCTTGACCTCGGGCACCAGTTGGCGCCGCACCGCGGAGTTCCCGCCGTCGGCACCGACCAGCACGTTCCCCGTGGCCTGCGTGCCGTCGGCGAACAGCGCGGTGACCGTTCCGTCGGCCCCTTCGACGAAACGCGTCAGCCGTTTGCCGAAGGCGACCCGGTCGTCCAGATCGCCGAGCAGGATCTGCCGCAGCACCTGCCGGTCGAACGCCCTGGACTCCTCCGGTCCCGGCAGGTCGCCGCTGAGCAGCGTGAGCCGCTCGTCGAAGAGCAAACCGGGCCCGGTAAGGCTGCCGCTGGTGGCTTCGGCCAGCTCGTACAGCCGCTGCGGCAGGGCGGCGCGCAACGCCTCCATCGCCGGCGGCGCGAGTCCGATCCGGTAGCCCTGGGCCCGCTCGCCGGTGCCGTCGTCGGCCTCGTACACGCCTACGTCGAGGCCCGCACGGACGAGGGCGTGCGCGAGCGTCAGCCCGCCGAGCCCTGCCCCGATCACCAGAACACGTGTCATCGTGATCCTCCGTCCTGAAGTGAACAACGTTCACGTGTACATTGTTCACGTGGATGGAGCAGTACTGTCAACCCCGGATATGGAGGACACGATGGGGCAGCGACGCGCCCAAGTGCTGCAGGCGGCGATCGAGCTGCTCGACGAGGTAGGCCTGGACGCTCTCACCATGCGGCTCCTGGCGAGCCGGCTCGGGGTGCGGGCGAGCGCTCTGTACCGGCACTACCCCAGCAAGCAGGCCCTGCTGGACGCCATGGTGGCGCACCTGGTCAGCCCGGCGGACGACATCGCCGCGCCCCCCGACGCCCCCTGGGACGAGCTGCTGCGCGGCGTGGCCTCCGGCATGCGCGAGGTCATGCTGGCCCACCGCGATGGCGCCCGCCTCCTGTCCGGCTTCCAGCACCCGGGAGAGGCGGCCGTCGCCACCTTCCAGCACCTCATCGCCGCCCTGACCGCCGCGGGCGTCCCCGCCGGCACGGCCGCCGTCGCCGTGGACACCGTCATGGCCTACGCCAACGGTTACACGATCGAGGAACAGGCCCGCAAAACCGGCGTCGACGGCTGGTCCAGAGAACGCCGGGATCGGGCCTTCCGTGACGGCCTCGAATTGATCATCACTGGCGTCAGAGCATCGCTGTCGTCGTGACATCGCTGTCTGCCGTGGGCCGAAGACCGCCGAGTTGAAGCGGCGCGTCCGCGGCCAATGGTCCCCCTGACCAGTCGCCGGAGCGCTCAACGAGCCGGAGGCCGCCGAGCGAGAGGAGCAGCGGCAGCTCCTGCGAATGTGCGGCCCAGATCGAAGGCCCGCATGTCGCCCCGCGTCCATTCCGCCACCACACCGCGCTCGTCCGCCTTACGCCGGGCCTCGGCCGGCATGTCTGAGGAGAAGTCCAGGCCGACGCACGGATGCCCGTCCGAGGCGATGGGGATCAGCTTGTGCCCGGTGCCGCCACCCGAGTTCCAGCACGCGCCCGCCTTGCCGATCGGCGTATGCCCGGTAGGAGTCGACCGCGGGCCCGCCGCCCGGGAACATCGGGTCGTACAGCCTCGCGTGCGAGTAGACGCGTCACTCATCAAGCACCTCCCGTTTCCAAGCCGGGAGAACGGAGTCGCCCGGCAGATGGTGGCAGCGCAAGCCCTGGCCTACCGGGACGAGGTGGTGCCTTGTCTGCGCGCCGCCGGCCATGGCGCTCACCCGTTGACGCTGTCCGGTCTTGCCGACAAGCGGGGTGTGCTAGTGGTGCAGAAGACCCACGTCCAGGACAAACGTGTCCTGCGCGGTGGGTACCGGTGGCGCGACGGGTGAGAAGCGGGGCGATGGTGCCGGGGTGATGACGACTCGAGCACGCTTAGTTCCGTCACGGCCCGCGCGTGATCAAGCAGCCCCGGACCGGACGATGTCGGCGGCCTTCATCCGGGCGCTGCCGGTGCGAAGGGTCGGCGACGCGCGGGGACGGAAGCCGGGGCGGTTCCTGATCCCTCGTGAGAGCTACCGCTGTGTCCGTTCCAGGGGGATGGCATGCCTGGCTCCGATCCCTAACGTCTCTTAAGCCGCGGAAGACACCGCGGCCACTTGATCGAAAGGATCGCGATCGTGGCGTCCCCGGAGCATCCGAGAACCACCCCTTCGCACACCGGTCCGGCCCCGGGCCGTGGCCGGTTGCGCAGGTTCCGGTTCCCCGTCCTGCTGGTCGCGTTGTTCGGTGTGATGTCGGTGACGACCGGGATCAACCAACTCGTCTCGCCCGTACCGATCCTCGCTCTGCCGGTGGGGGTCGGCCTGGCCGTCATCGCTGTCGTCTGCTACCGCTGGTTGTGCCGGGCCGTCGAGCTCCGTCCGGACATCCCCGAACTCGGGAAGGCGCGGCGATGGTCCCAGCTGCGGCGCGGGATGTTGCTCGGGTCGGGCCTGTTCAGCGGGTTGATGGCGCTGATCGCGGTGTTCGGTGGCTGGCAGGAGCTGTCCTGGGGTTCCTTCGGCGGCTTCCTCGGCACCGCGGGGTTGATGGCGAGCGTCGCCGTGGCCGAAGAACTGCTGTTTCGCGGGGTGGTGTTCCGCATCATGGAGGAACGTACCGGCACTGTGATCGCCCTGGTCGTATCCATGCTGCTCTTCGGTGCGATGCACCTGGTCAACGCCAACGCCACCCTGTGGGGCGCGTTCGCGATCGCCTTGACGGGCGGAGCCATGCTGGCCGCCGCCTACGTCGCCACCCGCTCGCTGTGGCTGCCCATCGGCCTGCACTTCGCCTGGAACTTCGCCCAAGCCGGGATCTTCGGTGTCACGGTCTCCGGATCGGCCGTGCCGCCCGAGGGCCTGCTGAACGTCACGCTGTCCGGCCCGACCGCGCTGACCGGCGGCGTCTTCGGCCCTGAGGCCAGCCTTTTCGCGCTGCTGGTCTGCATGGTGCCCACGATTCTCCTGCTGCGGCGGGCCGCCCGCGCCGGCCGGATCCGGCCTCGACCGCACCGCGCCACGCTCTCCGCCTGACCGCAAGGAGGCCGGCGGGCGGGGGCGCCGCGTCAACCCTGATCGGCGGACACCAATCCCACCCGGTAGGCGAGCACGACCGCCTGTACGCGGTCGCGCAGGTCGAGTTTCGTCAGGATCCGCGACACGTACGTCTTGACGGTCTCGGTGCTGATGGACAGTCGCGTGGCGATCTCCGCGTTGGACAGGCCCTGGGCGAGCTGTTCGAGCACTTCCAGCTCCCGCTGGGTCAGTGCCCGCACGACCTGCTGCAGGGCCGGCCGGGCGGAGTCGTTGGGGCGCAGGCGCTCGGCGAAGTGGCCGATGAGTGCCCGGGTGACGGCGGGCGCGAGCAGGGAGTCGCCACGCGCGACGGTGCGTACGCCGTCCACCAGTTCCTTCGGTCGCGCATCCTTGAGCAGGAAGCCGCTGGCGCCCGCCCTGAGTGCTTCGTAGGCGTACTCGTCGACGTTGAACGTGGTCACCACCAGCACCTTGACCGGAGCGGCGACGCCTGGCCCGGCCAGTCGCCTGGTGACCTCGATGCCGTCCAGGACGGGCATCCGGATGTCCATCACGACGACGTCCGGCAGCAGCCGCCGGGCGGCCTCTAGCGCCGCGCGGCCGTCCGCGGCATCCCCGACGACCTCCATGTCGGGCTGGGCGGAGAAGATCGTGGTGTAGCCGGTACGCACCAGCTCATGGTCCTCACAGATGAGCACCCGGATCGGCGTATCGGTCATGTGGTGCTCCTTGAGGGGATGAGAGCCCGGACGCTGAACCCGCCCCCGGGCCGGGCGCCGGCGGACAGCTCACCGTTCAGCATCTGGATGCGCCGGCGCAGCCCGTCCAGCCCCCGTCCCCCGGACGGCACGGCGGGACCTTCCGCCGGAGCGGACCCGTCGGTGGTCACCTCGATGTCGATGTGGCCGGCGCCGTGGTGGACCGTGACCCTGGTGGGCCGGCCCGTCGCATGCTTGATGGCGTTCGTGAGGGCTTCCTGAACCACCCGATACGCGGCCAGCTCGACGTCGACGGGCTGAGACAGACGCTCGCCGTGCTCGGTCAGTTCGACGGGCTGGCCGGAGACGCGGGCCTGTTCGACCAGGTCGGCAATACTGTCGAGGCCAGGCGTACGCCCCGTGAGCGCGTCGTCGCCGGTTGCCTCCAGCACGCCGAGCAGATGCCGAAGCTCCGTCAGCGCCCGCCGGCCGGCGTCGCTGATGGCGGCCAGCCCTTGCCCTGCGCGTTCCGGTGCGGCGCCGACCAGGAGCTGTGCAGCGTCGGCCTGCACCACGATGGCGGTTACGTGATGGGTGACCACGTCGTGCAGCTCACGGGCGATGCGGGCGCGTTCGTCGGCGCCGGCCGCCAGCGCGGCGAGCCGCCGCCGTTCGGCCTCCTCGGCCCGCCGTCGGCGCATCCCGGCTCCGGCCATCCAGATCACGACCAGAACCAGGTAGAAGGCGAGGAAGTCCGGGATCCGGTTGGGGGATCCCAGCCGGCTCAGGACGATCGCGAGTGCGGCGTAGCCGGCGCTCACCGCCGCCGCGAGCGTGCGACGGTGCCGGGGCTGTCGGGCTCCGGCCGTGAACAGGGCCAGGTAGAAGCCGATGCTGGCGAACGTCGGCGGATAGCAGAGCGTCTGATGAACGGCGAAGGCGGCGCCGACGACGGCCAGGCATGCCGCCGGGTGACGGCTGCGGAGCGCCAGCGGCGCCGACTGCGCCGCGGTCAGCACCACCGCCAAGGCGTCGGCCGGGCGCTTCGGCAGGTCACTGAGCTGCGCTCCGATGACGGACAGGGTAGGAACGAATGCCAGCGCGGTGAGCATCGCCGCGAGCGCGCCGTCCTTGACCGAGGACGGCCGGGCTCTCCACCAGGCCGGCCATGAGCGGACGGCGAGGGGAACGCGCGCGAACACCGGTGTAGTCTAACGGCCCTCTGCCCGTACCTGGGGCGCTCAGGGACCTGGTCGACGGCGACGCCGATGACGGACGGACGCACCTGCAAGGTGGTCACCGGGTCGGGGCAAGGGACGAGCGGCTTGCCTCTCGCCGGCCGTCAGCTTGCCGACGCCATCTCGTAGGTGGCGAGCAGCGCGGCCGTCCTCGCGGAAGCGCTTCCGACGGTCGCAGGTTCGAATCCTGCAGGACGCGCTTTGATCATGCTCTGACCTGCGCCTGTGTGACTCGTTCTGGAATTTTCGTCTAGCGGTTGCGTGCTCCGTACGCGCTCGGTTGCGCCCACCCCGCACACCCGATGATCATCGGGGCGGCGGCCCCGAGCGGCTGTACGAGCCCGCGGGGGACCGCCACACGGGCGTCGGCGGCTCGGGAACGGGCGGTGCGAAGCGCCGAGTCGCCACCGTCTACGTGCCCGTGTCCACCAGGCCGAGGAGGGACCTGGTCCGGTGTCAGGTCCACGGGCTCTTGGTCAGGACGGTCGACGTGCTGCGAGGCCGGTCGCCCGGCGGGGGAGTGGACGCCGGCGGGTGCACCTTGGCGGTCGACCAGTAGGCGTCCAGCTTGCCCTGCCCGGCGATCTCCTTGTCCTTCTTCGTCGCCTTCTTCTTGGCCGGGGGCTTCTCCTTGGGCAGGGTCACCTTCTCCTTGACGACGATGCTGGGGGTCGAGACGGTCCTTTTCCGCGGCGAGGTGACGGGGGTGTCGACGGGAGTGGTGGTGGTGATGCTCGACTTCGTCGACTTGCCGAAGATGTCCTTCTCCTTTCCGACGACCCTGGTGCCGGATCCCTCGGTGATGTAGACCTTCTTCCCGGCGGCCTGCAGCTTCTCGGCGGCGGCGCGGAGCCTGGGATGCACCCAATCGGGGGCCGCGCCTGGAAAGACGTAACGCAGGTGATGGGGCTGGGTCGGCAGTGAAAGCTTCCTGACGTAGTCATTGAGCTGTTCGTCGAAGTCTTTCGTGAGGTCCTTGCTGGGGCTCTGTTTGGTCCCGTACCCCTTGTACTCGCAGAAGCAGAGTGCGGGCTCCGGCTCTCCCGGGGTGAAGACCAGCTCGATGCTGTCCACTGATCTCCCCTTGGCGGAGTTCGGGATGGTGATCGATAGTTCGACGTCCTTGAGCAGATAGCTGCTGCGTGCCGCCAGCGTCTTGTTGATCTGGAAGATGTAGCCGCGCAGCTCCGCCCATTCGGCGGTGGCCGTACCTGCGTCGATCGCTTTCAGCAGCCTGTCGATGTTCTCCCGCATCCACACCAGTCTGCGGCCGTCGTCGAAGCCGTCCCTGTCGAGGACGGACAGCGCCTCGTCCAGCCAGGCGGTCGTCTCGGCGACCTGCTGCTTCGTGGGCACGGTCTCCATGCCCTTCTTCTTCGACCCCGGCAGCACGTACGCGTCCGCTTTCGGGCGGACGGCGAGGAGGTAGGCGCGGACCGTCGCGGTGAGTTCGTCGACCGTCGGGTCGGGGCCCTCGACGGCCTGCGTCTGCCGTTTGAGCAGGATCTTCGCCATCAGGGTCAGCTGCTTGAGCGAGAACTTCTTCATCGTCTGCAGGCCGGCCAAGGCGACGAGCTCATGCGTCTGCTGGGCGTAGTCGTACGTCGACGACCCCTCCTCCGTGCCGGCCATGATGCTCTCCGCGAGGGACTGGGCGGTGGTGGCCAGATCGTCCTTCGACGCCTTCTGCTTCTTGGTGGGCTTCGGCGGGTCCACGTCGAGGTTCGTGGTCGTCAGCGAGAGGGACGGGGTCAGGAACGACAACGACTGCTTGGGCTTGGTGATCGTGAACGGGTTCTCCACCGGGGACGGCGGCTTCTCCGTGCTCCCGGCGGGTGGGTACCGAGCCGTCGTCGATGGGGCCGCGGCAGGCCCAGAGATCATGTGCCGAAAAGCTGCCGAACTGGAGCGCCGTTACTCAGGACGGAAGGGGCTAAGTGCTGGCATCAGGTGCGGGATGAACAGTGGACATCGAGCGGCGCCGACCGCGGCGTGCTCACCTCACGCCAGACGGTGAACCGCTCGTTCGCCGGAAGCTCATCGGACGGGCGGTGCGCGTCGTGGAGACGGTCAGCACGGTGGCGGGTGGGACCGCCCGTCCGATGGGGCTGCGATCAGCTGGCGCGCTTGCGGGCGACCCCCCGAGGCGTGAATTCGAAGAGTCCCCAGCGTGCGGCCATCACCACCGCTTCCGTCCGGTTGCGCGCGCCTATCCGGTCGTACAGTTCGCGCAGCGAACGGTACATCTCCCGCTGCGAGTAGCACGCTCTCACGGCGAGTTCCGCGATGGTCGACCCGCCGGCGAGCGCCGCGATCCACTGCAGTTCCATGGAGCTGAGCTCGATGCCGGGCGGCGGCCCGCACCGGCGGTTCTCGGCGAGTTCTGATGCGATGGGAGCGGGAAACAGCGTGTAGTCGTTCAGTGCCGCTTCGAGCACCCGGGCGATTTCCTCGACAGGAGCGCGGTGATCGACCGCCGACCGGGCACCGCAGCGAAGGGCTCGGCTGTAGGTGGCCGGGTCGGGATCGACCAGGACCGCGACGATGCAGCGGTTCTTGGCCGTCCTGGCGCAGTGGAGCAGGAAGTCCCAGTCGGCGCTGTCTCGCAGGGCGAGGAGAAGGGGGGCGGCGTCGTCACCGGCCGACTGGGGAATCGTGGAGTATTCGTGCACTTCGTAGCCCTGGGCTCGGAGCAGCGAGGCCATCCCGCGAGCCGCGGCGGGTACGGAGTCGATCACTGTGACGCTGTGGTGCCTGGTCGTGATGAGACCGTCCAGGTCGTGCATGAGAACGGTCATGAATGCTGCTGACCCATCGCGATGCGCAGGCTGAGCGGACGCATGTCCGTCCAGACCACTTCGATCCTGTCCAGGCATTCGCTCTTCGAGCCGCTGGTGCCCTCGTCGTGCCAGCCCAACGGGTTCGTCCGATCGGCCGGCCAGATGGAGTACTGCTGCTCGTCGTTGAAAACGACCTTGTAGCGGGTGGTCGCCTCGTTCTCTGTCACTCTTCCTCCTGGCACGCAGGCGTACGAAAAGCCTGCCGGGTGGTGCGGTTTCACGAATGTCCGTTGACCCGTCCGGATATGAGCCTGCCGATGCCTTCGCAGGTCGGCTGCTGGAACATCTCGCTCAGGCTGATGAGGGCGCCTGTGCGCTTCCGCAGGGCCGCCAGTGTCCTTGCCGCGTCCATGGAGTCGCCGCCCAGCTCGAAGAAGTCGTCCTCCGCGCGGAAGTCGGTCCTGCGCAGGGTGTCTTCCCAGATTTCCATGACCACACGGGTCATCTCCGCTTCTGCGTCTGTCACGTGTCGGCCCTTTCCTGTCCTTGTGCTGTGGGCGTGTCACTGCCCGTCGGCGTACTCCACCTGAATGGCGTCGACGTGCGCGGAGGCCGCGTCCAGGGCGGCTTCCTGGGTGGGCGCCAGTGAGATCGCGTAGGCGAGGTGGGAGTCGCGCGGCAGCGGAGGGAGCCGTTCGGGGTCGCGGGTCGCGGTTTCGACGACGGCCGAGGCGGTGACGGCGGGTTCCGTGATCCGCTTGACCCGTCCACTGCGGTCGGTGAGCAGATCGCGCAACACGGAGTAGCCGTGGTGGGGGAGCGGCCCCGGCCATGGCCGGGGCTCGCCGAGGTAGATCCGCTGGTAGGCGTCGACGACGTCGAACCCCGTGGCGAGCTGGATCAGCCTTCTGAGTCCGCCTCCCGGCAGGCGCGGGTTGATCTCGATGAGCGCCGGACGGTCCGCTCCCATCTTGAACTCGATGTGGGCGGCCCCCCTCCGGTGTCCGACGGCGTTCAACCAGGAGATGAGGGTCTCCTCGACGGTGTGGTCGAGTTCGGGCCCGAAGCTCCACGGGAAGATGTGCCCGATCTCCCTGCGGACGGGGGGCGGGGTCATCAGGGCGGTGTTGGTCACGCCCAGCAACCGCCAGCGCCCCTCGATGTCGTCCCAGATCAGTTCGCCGCTGTACTCGGGTCCTTCGACGTACTCCTCCACCAGGATCGAGGGGACGCTCTCGGCGCCGCCGCTGGTCGCCCGGTAGTAGATGATCGCCTCGTCCACGGCGGCGACGTAGCTCTCGTCGTCGTGGCAGACCGACACGCCGTAGCTGGCCCGTCCCACCACCGGCTTGACGACGCACGGGTAGCCGACGGGGGAGGTGTCCCCGGCGTTCTCCGCGACCCGTACCGCGTAGGTGACCGGATGGCCGAGCGGGTTGGTCATCTCACGGGTGCGGTCCTTGAAGACGCAGTTCTCGATGCCGGCGGGGTCGGCGCCCGGCAGGCCCAGGTGCTGGGCGAGCAGAGCGGCGTTCATGAGGTGCGCGTCGCTGTAGGAGATCACACCCGCGAGATCGTGCCCTGAATAGCGCGTCAGCAGATCGGGCAGGCTCATGGTGCTGACCGCGTCGACACCGCTGAATCGGTGGAACAGGTCCAATTCCGCGGCCAGTGGTTTCGGGTTCGTCTGGAACTCGAAATCCATGCTCTTGTCGGGATACTGGGCCGCTAATCGAATGTGCCGGCCCTGGGAAAGGGCAAGTGCCGCGCCATAGGAAGCGTAATCGCTGAAACCTAGTTCGATATACAGGAGCTCGCGCAATTGAGCCTCCATACTCCGTGTGTAATGTACAATTTCATCGGCCCTGAAGGATGGTAGGCAGGGGCTGTAGATCTTGTCAAGAAGTCCCGTTTGGCCAGGTTGTGGCCGCTGTGGTAGGCAGGAATGCCGAATCTTCCGTATCGCTGCCCGCCTCGTCCTTGTCGAGCTGCTCCACCAATGGAGGGTCGAAGGCGAGTGCGGAAATACACCGCGGGAACCGCGCCCTGACGTCCGTGCGGGGATGGTCGGCATACATGGCGGGCAAGAACTCATCGATGGGGATGATGGCCTTTTCCAGTTCCGCCGCCAGAAGTGTGATGATCGCCGGGCGGCTCAGGATGTACCCGTATGTGCAGTGGCTGTAACCGGGACTGACCATTCCCGGCAGATATGGCCGGTCCGGCTCCAGCGGGACCCGGCCGAGATAGACCAGGCCGAGCTCATCGGCACCGCCCAGTGCGGCCGCGGCCGCCGTCAGCCGGTCGACGAAACCGTCGGCCAGGACGGCGTCGTCCTCGAGAACCAGCGCGTAGGACGTGCCGGTGGTCAGAGCGTGGCGCCAGCAGGCGAGATGGCTGAGGGTGCAGCCGATCTCGCCGAGCTTGAGCGGCCGGTTCCACCAGGGGTTGGCCGACTCGATCTGCCACGGAAAAGGTGACACGGAGTGGCGTTCGAGCAGATCGGGGGAAAGATCGTGCCCGTCGAAGGGCCCTGTCCAGTCGGAGGTGAACATCGCCGGCATTTCTGGCGGCAGCATGTGCTCCATCCGTGCCCGCCGGTCGGGCCGTCTGCGCAGGTTGACAACATATGTCTGCATTTGGGAGAGCTCGAACATGTCACCTCTTCTCGTGGACGGCGATCACGCGCCGGTAGAGCGCCTCATAGCGCTGGGCCATCAGCCCGGCCGAGAACCGATCCTCTGCGGCTCTTCTGCAGGCGGCCGGTGAGATCTCCGCCGTCCGCCCGGCGAAGTAGGCGAGCTCGTCCACGTCCGCGGCGAGAAAGCCCGTCACGCCGTGCTCGACGATCTCGGCCGTCGCTCCCCTCCGCAGTCCGACGACCGGTGTGCCGCAGGCCAGGGACTCGATGACGGTCAGGCCGAAGGGCTCGTCCCAGTTGGTCGGGACGAGTGTGCAGCGCGCGTTGCCGTACAACTCGACCTTGGCCTCGAAGCCCACCTCGCCGACCAGTTCCACGTCGTCGCCGAGCAAGGGCTTCACCTTGTCGCGCAGGTAGCGGGCCTCGTATCCGAACTGCACCTCCTTGGTGGCGATGAGCAGTCGCAGCCCGGCCTTCCTGGCGGCGTGGATCGCCAGGTCGACGCCCTTGCCGTTCATCATCCGCCCGATGAACAACGCGTAGTCGCCCTTGAGCGGCTGGAAGCGGAACCCCTCGATGTCCAGCCCGTGGTGGATGACCTGGGCATACCTGAGCTCTGGTGTGGTCGCCCGCTGGGCCGCGCTGAGGGCCACCAGGCCCACCTGCTCATGGACCATGCGGTAGAGCGACCGCAGCGGCTCGTCCGCGGGTGTGGAGTGCACGGTGTGCACCACCGGGCGGGTGGTCGCGGCGAACGCCCCGATCGCCGGGCCGAAGGGGTCGGTGTGATCGTGAACGATGTCGAACTCCCCGGCGTCCCGATAGGCGTGCACCACGTGGTGGAGTTCGAGTGTCGGATCCTCCAGGGACTTCTCCCAGCCAGGAGCCTGTGGGAGGAAGCTGCGCAGCCTGGCCTTGGTCACGGCATCGCCCGGCGCGTACAGGGTCACGTCGTGCCCTCGGCGTACCAGCTCCTCCGTGAGGACGCTGACCATCAGCTCGGTCGCGCCGTACGCGACAGGAGGGGTGCGTTGCCAGATCGGGGAGATGAGCGCGATCCGCAGCGGCCGCTCGGCCGGGCCGTTCACCGGGCGCCCGCTCTGACGTCGCCGACCGCGTCCAGCCAGCCGTGGTGTTCCGGCACGCGAGCGCGGACGACGTCCTCGAAGCGTTCCGTCAGGGCCGCTGTCACCGGGCCCGGTGCGTGGAAGGTGGAGCCGTCCAGTTGACCGACCGGGACGATGCGGGCGCCCGTCCCGGTGAGCAGGATCTCGTCCGCCTGATGGAGGTCCGCGGGACGCAGGGGGTGTTCGGCGGTGTCAACGCCGAGGCCGGTCGCGATGGTACGGATCGTGTCGCGGGTCATCCCGTCCAGCAGGTGATCGTCCGCGATCGGGGTCAGCAGGCGACCGCCACGGACCACGAAGACGTTCATGGCGCTGGCCTCGCAGACCAGCCCGCGCTCGTCGAGCATGATCGCTTCGTCGAAGCCCCGTTCGGCGGCCTCGGACTTGGCCAGCAGAGAGTTCAGGTAGTGACCGGCCGCCTTGGCGCGCGGCACGAGTGACGCGGGGGAGATCCGCGTCCACGGGGAGACGGTGACGCGGACGCCGTGCGAGCCGGCGAAGTAGTGGTCGAGCCGCCAGGCGGCGACGGCCACGTCCAGGGTGCTCCCCGTGCTGTCCAGGGCCATGGACCCCGGCCCTCTGAAGGCCATCGGACGTACGTACAGATCTCCGCCGCCGTGCGCGCGCACCACCTCGTGCACCGCGGCGCGCAGGGACTGCCGCGACAGCGGCAGCCGCATGCCGTACGCCTCGGCGGAGCGTCGCAGCCGGTCGAGATGATCGTCCAGCCGGAAGAGCGCGCAGCCGAGCCGCCCCTCATAGGCGCGCAGCCCTTCGAAGACGGTGGTGCCGTAATGCAGGGCGTGGCTCATGAGGGGCACGGTCGCCTCGGAGGCGTGCTTGACGGTGCCGTCGTGCCACACCAGCGCGTCGACGGGGCTCATGACCGCGCGCTCGCGTAGAGGTCGGCGCGGACGAGCCCGGTCAGCTCGTCGCGGTGCTCCACTGCCCGCCCGTAGACCAGCCAGCCGGTGTCCACCGGGCCGATGCGTTCGATCACGACCAACCGGTCCGGGTTCTCGTGCGCCCAGGACAGGTGGGTGAGCCCCGCCTCGTACCGGCCGGTCAGCAGGCCCTGGCCGATCAGCGGCTTGGCGCGTACGGAGATCAGTTCCGGCCACTCGCCCGGACGCAGGTAGCCGACGGTGGCCGGCATGACCGCGAGGTTGCGGGGGTCGGGAACGTCCGCGCGGCGGAGGATCGCCATGGGTTTGGTGGGGGCGACGAAGCAGTCCACGACCCTGACCTCGGCCCAGTACCGCTCGGTCACGGTCGCGACGTCGGGGTGGGCGGTGTTCTGCAGCAGGAAGCAGTCCTCGGTGCCCCGTACCGTCTCCAGGCCGTCGAGCAGGTCGTCCACCAGGAGGATCCGCGCCTCCGGGATGCCCTGGAAGGTCAGATATCGGCGGAGCGTGTACTCGTGGTCGGTCCCCTCCGGACCGAGGGTGACGAAGGTGGTCACCTGATCTCCCCTGGCGCGTCGATGATCGTGTCCTCGAGCCCGCAGGTGGCCTGGAGCAGCAGGTCGACGAAGGACTGGGTGAAGTCGGGCGGCGTGCCCTGTTCCGCGCCGCGTCTGCGGTAGTGCTCGTGCACGTGCGTGACCCGGTCGGTCTGCATCATCGGGATGGACTCCGCCCGCTTCAGCTCGCCGACCCTCCTGACCACCTCGAACCGCTGGGCGAGCCGGGTGGCGATCTCCTCGTCGAGCACGTCGATACGCTCGCGCAGCCGGGTCAGCTCATCCATGGGCACCACGCTTTCCAGGCAGATCGCCGGATAGTCCTTGTCCGAATTCCGCAGCGCATTCGCTCAGGAAGCCGCGCCGGTATCCGCCTTCCTGCACGATGCAGATCGGCCAGCCGGGGGCGGCGACGGCCTCGGCCACCAGGCCGTACACCTGTGGCGAAAGGGTCCAGCCGCCGTGCGGATCACCGATCAGGGTGTCGAAGCCGAGGGACAGAACCAGCGTGTCGGTGCCCTCGTCGGCCAGGCGCCGCGTCAGTTCGGCCACCGCGGTCACGTACTCCTGCTCGGACGGCGCCCGCGTCATGTCGAAGCACAGGTCGGCGCAGACCCCCGCGAGGTCGTCGGTCCACGGGTAGTGCTCCAGCGTGGCGGCGTGGACGGACGCGTAGGGGCGCCCGGGACGCCCGGCGAGAATGGCCGCTGTTCCGTTGCCGATGTGGAAGTCGAGATCCAGGACGCCGGGACTGCGGCCATGCCCGGCCAAGGCTTCGACGGCGACGGCGGCGTTGTTCAGGAAGCAGTAGCCGCCCAGCCAGGCGGGACCCGCGTGGTGACCGGGCGGCCGGCAGAGCGCGTAGGCGGCCTGCCCGCCCTCGGCGACGACCGCGGCGGCCGTCAGCGCCGTCCGTGCCCCTTCCCGGGCGGCCCGGTAGGTGCCCGCCTGCAGCGGGGTGTCCTGGACGACGCCGGGTGCGGCGCGATCCCCGGGGACGAGATACTCCCCCTCGGGCAGCTGGGCGCTGACCGTCTCCAGGTAGCGAAGGTAGCCCGGGTCGTGGACGGCGGACAGGACCTCGTCCAGGTCGTCGTCGGAGGCACCGGCCGTGGCCGTGGCCCAGCCCGAACGCCTCAGCCCGTCGGCGATCTCCGCCGTGCGCCCGTCGTCCTCGGCGCCGGCCACCCGCCCGCCCCGCCTGTCCAGGGTCCAGGGCTGGGCGGGAGGGGTGCCTCTCTGCTCAACCGTCAGCATCGGTGATCACCTTCCTCATGCGCAGCCCGAGGTCCGCAAAGCCCCAGGACAGGTAGCTCCGATGGGCGTTCGCGAAGGACGCCGACTCCGGCCGGGGCAGGCCCACCTCGACGACGGCGCAGCCGTGTGCTCCGGCCTCCTCGGACAGGGCCGCCACGAGCGCGCCTGCCACCCCTCGGCCGCGCGCGGCGGGCTCGACCCAGAGCTCCTGGATGACGGCGTACGGTCCGCCCGTGCGGACGGCGAGCTGGTAGCTGGCCGTGGCCACACCCAGCGGTCGCCCGTGGTCGTCCACCGCCATCAGCGCCACTCCCGCCTCCTTGCCGACGACCAGGTCATGGGCCGCCCGCGAAGCCCGCGGGATCACCGTCGGCTCGCCGCGGAGCTCGCCGACCAGGCTCTGCACCGCGGCGACGAGATAGGGGACGTCCTCCGGGGTGACGTGGCGTACCGACCCGTTCACGCTTGCCTCGCTTCCGCGTACGTCGTGGTGATGTCCCGTCGGTGCCTGGCGATGGCCATCGCCCTGGCGGGTGCCGTGGCCTTCAGTACGGCCTCGTCGTACTCGGCGTCGGGGTCGGACTGGGCGACGATGGCGCCGCCGGTGCCGATGGTGGTGCCCGAGGGGTCGGCCACCACGGTGCGGATGACCACGGAGAGGTCGGCCGTGCCGTTGAGCGACAGGAACCCGATGGAGCCGGCGTACACCCCGCGGGCGCTGTCCTCCAGCCGGTCGATGATCTGCATGGTGCGCACCTTGGGCGCGCCCGTCATCGAGCCGGCCGGGAACGCCGCCCGCAGGGCGTCGACCGAGGTGAGCTCGGGGCGAAGGCGGCCGCGGACGGTGGAGACGAGCTGGTGGACGGTCTCGTAGCTCTCGACACGCATGAGGTCGGGCACGTGGACGGTCCCGATCGCGCTGACCCTGCCCAGGTCGTTGCGGACCAGATCGACGATCATCAGGTTCTCCGCCCTGGTCTTCTCGTCCAGGGTCAGCGCCCGCGCGTTGTCCAGGTCGGCCTGGGCGTCGGCGGAGCGTGGCATCGTTCCCTTGATCGGCTTCGATTCGATCCACCGCTCCCGGTCGACCCGCAGGAATCGCTCGGGGGAGGAGGAGAGGATCTCGACCTCGTCGAAGCGCAGGTACGCGGCGTACGGCGCCGGATTGATCCGCCGCAGGACCCGGTAGACGTCCAGCGAGGGAAGGTCGAGCGGCTCGGTACGTACCCGGCCGGTGAAGCAGATCTCGTAGCTCTCGCCCCCGCGGATCTCCTCCAGGCAGGCGCGGACGGCGGCGAGGTAGGCCGCCCGCCCCGCACCCGGCCGGACAGGATCCGGATGGATGTCGGCAGGCGGATCCGGCTCCGTCGGCCGCACCGCCGCCAGCAGCCGGACGGTCTCCTCGAACCAGGTCCGGGCGGCGTCCGCCACACCGTCCTCGCTCAACGCGACAAGATAGACCCGTCGCTCTTCGTGATCGAATGCGACGAACCTGTCAGCGAAAACCAGGCAGGCGTCGGGATGAGGCGAACGATGCCTGGCCGAACCGCCGCAGTCGGCCTTCAATTCATAGCCGAAATAGCCGACGAATCCGCCGACGAAATCGAAGGGCAGTTCTTCGTGGACCACGCCTCTCGCCAGCGCGGCTTTCAGATACGCGAAGAGCGTGCCCGGCTCGACGGCTTTTCCTGCGGCGGACCGGACGTGCACTTCTTCGCGGCCGACCCGGTATTCGACCAGCCGGGAGAGAGGGCCGCCGTGGGCGCCGACAAAGGAGAACCGGGCCCGCCCGGATTCTGCGCGGCTGCTGTCCAGCCAGAACGCCACCTGGGTCGTCTCGTGCAATGCCGAGAACACCGTCTCGGGGTCCAGCCATTCCTTCAGCGTCGCCACGTGCGCGTGGTACGGCGCAGGCGCCGGCTCCGGCCCGCCCGGGTCGGCGGGAAGCGGACGCGGGCCGCGGGCGGCTCCGGCGGGTCTGCTCAGGTCCCTGAAGTTCTCCAGCAGCCGCATCCCGTGCTCCGTCGCGATGGACTCCGGGTGGAACTGCACGCCCCACTGCGGCCTGAACCGGTGCCGCAACGCCATCACCAGCCCGTCCGACGTCCACGCGACCGCCTCCAACGAGGCGGGCAGGGGCTCGGAGACGATCCAGGAGTGGTAGCGCACCACGCGGAACCCGGCGGGCACGCCGGCGAACAACTCGCGGCCGTCGTGCCAGACACGGCTCAGCCGGCCGTGCATCGGCTCGGGTGCGAGTTCGACCATGCCGTCCGCCACGGCCGCCATTCCCTGATGTCCGAGGCACACGCCGAGAACGGGAATGTCGGCCTGGCGCAGGACCTCCGCGCACACGCCGAAATCGCCGGGCCGCGAAGGGTGGCCGGGGCCGGGGGACAACACGATGTTGTCGAACCGCATGGCCGACAATTCACGCCACGTCGTGGAGTCGTTGTGAATGACGGTCGGTTCGCAGCCGTTGGCCTCGGCCAGCATCTGAAAGAGATTGAAGGTATACGAATCGTAGTTGTCAATCAGAAGTGTACGCATCCGCGACTTTCCCTTTGAGCATGGAACTCCTCGGTCCCACGCCCTTGTTGATATCAGCCGCGGTTTACCCTCGGCAACGCTCGAAGAAGTCAACCGGCGTGACCGCGCCAGCACACGCGAATATCTCTGCCAGGTTTTTGGCACACCTCTGCCGATGCTTGCCCTATCTCCCCTCCGTGGATTCCGAAAAGATATGGCCCGGTCGCTTTCTTTCGTCGCGAACTCAAGGAGGCGCGATTGACCAGGCTGAGCCAGCCGGAGATTGTCCGCATGTTTCTCGCCGAGACCGTGGCCCGCCCCGAGGCGCCCGCGATCATCGGCACGGACGGGAGCCACCTGACCTACCGGCAACTCGACTCCGTCACCGCCGCGCTGGCCGGATGGCTGGCCGCCCGCGGCGTCGGACGGGGTGATCTGGTGGGGGTCCGGCTACCGCGTGGCCCGGAACTGATCACGGCGATGTTCGGCGTCCTGCGGGCGGGCGCGGCCTACGTGCCGATCGATCCCGCGTATCCGCCCGAGCGGACGGCCCAGATCGTGGCGGACGCCGACTGTGCGCTCATCCTGGACGAGCTTCCGCAGGATCTGCCGCACCGGACCGCACCGGCTGTCGCCACGCACCCCGCCGAGCTGGCCTACGTGATCTACACCAGTGGAAGCAGCGGCCGGCCCAAGGGCGTCATGATCAGCCACGCCGCCATCGGCACGTACGCCGGCGCCATGGCGGCGGAGTACGGCGTCGGTCCCGACGATCGGTGGTTGCAGTTCTCGTCGACCAGCTTCGACGCCAGCATCGAGGACATCGTGCTGACGCTGACGTCGGGCGCCGCGCTCGTGCCGCGCACCGACGAGATGCTCGATCCCGCCCAGCTGCTGACCGCCTGCGATCGGCTCGGGATCACCGTCGTGAACCTGCCGACGGAGTTCTGGCACCAGCTCGTCGGAGTGCTGGCGGCCGGCGCGCCCGTTCCCCGATCCCTTCGCCTGGTCCTCATCGGCGGCGAGAAGGCCAGGTCAGGGCCGGTCCAGACGTGGCTGTCCGACGGGCGCCTGCGGCACATCAGGCTGGTCAACGGCTACGGCCCCACGGAGGCCACGATCGCGGCGACCATCCAGACGGTCGAGGACCTCGACGCCGGCCAGACGGTGCCGATCGGGTCGCCGGTTCCGGGTGTCGAGGTGCATGTGCTGGATGATCGTCTGGATCCGGTGCCGGTGGGTCATGCCGGGCAGATCTTC
>NZ_JBEXYK010000035.1:0-102112 GCF_040630865.1 Nonomuraea sp. NPDC005730 | reverse complement strand
ACCCACCGACCTTCAACTGCATCTCCTGGACCTTCTCGACATCGATCCACGAGACATCCGCTGAAGATCACTCACGTGCGGAAAACGGGGCTAGCGCCTCACCGCAGGGCGGCGACGGCCTTGTCGACGTCGTCGTGGAAGGACAGCAGGCGGGTCAGCCCCATGATCTTGAACGCGTGCTCGATGTCCGGGCTGAGCCCGGCCAGCGCCAGGCCGGCGCCCGCGTCCTGGGCTCGCTGATGGGCGCTGACCAGCACGGAGATGCCGGTGGAGTCGCAGAACCGCAGCCCCGACATCTCGATCACCAGGCCGTCGCCCGGCGCGAGGCCGAGCTCGTCCAGGGCCTCGTGCAGGCGGGGGGAGGTGTGGTGGTCGAGGTCGCCGGCCACCGCGAGGATGCGGATGCGCGCCGAATGGGGCCGGGAGGTGATGGTCAGACCGTGGTCGTGCTGCACTGGGGCTCCTCAGAAGAGACGCCCGTCGAGCGGGCGGGGACGGACAGGGCGAGCACCGCGGTGTCGTCCGACACGCCGTCGCCGAGGGTCGTGATCAGTTTGTGCACCGTGGCCAGCAGGCCGTCGGCGCTGGTGGGGGCGGCGGCGGCCAGGTAGGCGGCCAGGCCCTCCTCGTCGAGCCTGGCCCCGGTGCCGGTGCGCGCCTCGGTCAGACCGTCGGTGTAGAGCAGGAGGGCGTCGCCGGGCCCCAGACGGGTGCTCACCTGGGCGAAGTACGGGTCGCGCAGGATGCCGATGAGCTGGCCGCCCTCGGGATGGACGGCCTCGACGGCGCCACCGGCGCGCACCACCAGCGAGGGCGGATGCCCACCGCCCGCCAGGGTGACCTCGAAGCCGCCGTCCACGGGGTCGAGCACCCCGAAGACCGCCGTGCAGTACGGCGGCGGCATGACCTGACCGGCGTGCTCCTGCTGCAGGACCGCGTCCAGGTTGGCCAGCACCGCGCACGGGTCGGGGTCGTAGACGGCGGCGGCGCGCAGGGTGTAACGGACGAGCGAGGTCAGCACGGCCGCGTCGGCGCCCTTGCCGCAGACGTCCCCGAGGAAGAACGCCCAGCGGTTGCCGTCGAGCGGGAACAGGTCGTAGAAGTCGCCGCCCACCTCGTCCACCGAGACGGGATGGTAGGCGGCGGCCGCGCGCAGGCCCGGCACCTCCGGCAGGGTGTGCGGGACGAGCGTCTGCTGCAGGGTGCGCGCCAGGCGCTCGGCGTCGGCCCGCAGCCCCCGCTCGGTGGCCAGGGTGCGCGAGGCGGCCAGGCGCAGCTCCAGCTCGTCCATGACCAGGGCGGCCAGGTCCCGCAGGGCGCTCACGTCCTCGTCCGCGGCCTGCCGGGGACGGAAGTCCATGACGTTGACACTGCCCACGCAGCGGCCGTCGGGGCCGGTGATCGGGGCCGCCGCGAAGAAGCGCACGCCGGTCCCGCCGGGCGGATCGGCGGCCACCGCCGAGTCGGTCGTGACGTCCGGGATCACGCACACCTCGCCCCGCGCGAGCACGGCGGCGTACAGGCTCTCCTCCGAGCCGCCGGGGAACGGGCCGGCCGGCGGGCCGTGGGCGGCCACCCGGCGCACCCCGTCGTCACCGGCGAACGTCACGGTCGCGATGGGAGCGTGGAACATGCGCGCCGCCAGCGAGGCCACCCGGTCCAGTGTCGCCTGGCCCGGCACGGCGGGGAGTTCGTGCCGCCGGCGGGCCGCCGCGCGGTGCGTCTCATCGGCGGTGCTGACGTCCGGCTCCTTCCGCTCGCTCCGCTCGGCACACGCGCCGAGCAGGGACGGAGGCCCGACCCCCGGAGTGATTTGCCCTATTCTACCTACGGTCGAGGTGGTACCTGACCTGCCGGTCCACAGCCGCGACGGCATCACCGGCGCGACGCGGGGTAGACGCGCCCGCAGCGAACAAGGGGGAGCCGGATGACATACGACGACCACGGTGAGCGGCGGCCCGCGGCGGCGGCCGGTGCCGGGATCTTCACCGTGGACGACGAGGTCGGCCGCGACCTGGCCGAGGTCGACTGGGAGGCGACCCCGCTGGGCCGTCCGGAACACTGGCCACAGAGCCTCCAGACGGCGGTCAGCATCCTGCTGTCGTCCCGCTTCTCCATGTGGATGGCCTGGGGGCCGGAGCTGACGTTCTTCTGCAACGCCGCCTACCGCCGCGACACGCTGGGCCAGAAGTACCCGTGGGCGCTGGGCCGGCCGGCCCGCGAGGTGTGGGCGGAGATCTGGGACGACATCGGCCCGCGGATCGACACCGTCCTGGCCACCGGGAAGGCGACCTGGGACGAGGCACTGCTGCTGTTCCTGGAGCGGGCCGGCTACCCGGAGGAGACGTACCACACCTTCTCCTACAGCCCGCTGCGCGACGACCACGGCTCGGTGATCGGCATGCTCTGCGTGGTCAGCGAGGAGACCGAGCGGGTCATCGGCGAACGCCGCATGGCCACCCTGCGCGATCTCGGCTCCGACCCCAGCGTGGTCCGCACCCAGCAGGAGATGCTCACCTTCGCCTGCCGCCAGCTCGGCCGCAACCTCCAGGACCTGCCCTTCACCCTGACGTACCTGTTCGACGGCGACGGCCGGGCGCGGCTGGCCGGGGCGACCGGGCTGCCCGCCGAGCATCCGGCGGCGCCGGCCGTCCTCTCGCCCGGCGACCCGGACGCGGTGTGGCCGGTCCAGGCCCCGGCCCGCGGCGAGCCGGCGCTCGTGGCGCTCGACGCGGCCCCCCACGCCGGGCTGCCGCCCGGAAACTGGCCGGAGCCGCCCACCCACGCGCTGGTGGTGCCGCTGCTGCAGCAGGGAGGCAGGCCGTACGGGTTCCTGGTGGCCGCGCTCAACCGCTACCGCGCCCTGGACGACGGATACCGCGGGTTCGTCGAGCTGGCCGCCGGGCACGTCGCCACCGGCATCTCCTCGGCCCGCAGCTACCAGGCCCAGCAGCGGCGGGCCGAGGAACTGGCCGAGCTCGACAGGGCGAAGACCGTCTTCTTCTCCAACATCAGCCACGAGTTCCGCACGCCGCTCACCCTGATCATGGGCCCGGTGCAGGAGCTGCGGAACACGCTGGCCGGGGCCGCCCCCGAGGTGCGCCAGGACCTGGAGGTCGTCCACCGCAACGCCCTGCGCCTGGGCAGGCTCGTCAACACGCTGCTCGACTTCTCCCGGATCGAGGCCGGCCGCATGCAGGCCCGCTACGAGCCGGTCGACCTGGCGGCGGTGACCGCCGACCTGGCCAGCGTCTTCCGCTCGGCGGTCGACAAGGCCGGCCTGTCCTTCCACGTGGACTGCCCGCCGCTGGACGAGCCGGTCTACATCGACCGGACCATGTGGGAGAAGGTCGTGCTCAACCTGCTGAGCAACGCGCTGAAGTTCACCTTCGACGGCTCGATCGCCGTCCGGGTGGGCGTGCGGGACGGGCAGGCCGTGGTGACCGTCTCCGACACGGGCATCGGCATCCCGGCCGAGGAGCTGCCGCGCCTGTTCGAACGGTTCCACCGGATCGAGAGCGCCCGCTCGCGCTCCAACGAGGGCAGCGGCATCGGGCTGGCTCTCGTCCAGGAGCTCGTCGGCCTGCACGGCGGCACGATCGCGGCCGAGAGCGTCGAGGACAAGGGCACGACGTTCACCATCCGGCTGCCCTTCGGCGCCGACCACCTTCCGGCCGGGAGCCTGGTGCCGGGCCGCCCGGCGAAGGCGGTCTCGTCCGGCGCCGAGCCGTTCGTGCAGGAGGCGCTGCGCTGGCTGCCCGAGGACGACGTCACCGGCGCGGGGACGTCCTCGGACGTCTCGGCGGACGGCGGCGGCTCGCCGGGCCCGAGCGGCGGCCCGCCGGCCCGGGTGCTGATCGCCGACGACAACCGGGACATGCGCGAGTACCTCGTCCGGCTGCTCAAGGGCGCCGGCTACCACGTCACCGCCGTCGGCGACGGTCTCCAGGCGCTCGACGCCGTGCACGCCGACGAGCCCGACCTCGTGGTCAGCGACGTGATGATGCCGCGCCTGGACGGCCTGGCCCTGGTCGCCGCGCTGCGGGCCGATCCGCGTACCGCCGGGGTGCCGGTGCTGCTGCTGTCGGCGCGCGCGGGGCAGGAGGCCTCGATCGAGGGCCTGGCGGCGGGCGCCGACGACTACCTGGTCAAGCCGTTCTCCGCCGCCGAGCTGCTGGCACGGGCGCGGGCCAACGTGGAGCTGGCGCGGATGCGCAACCACCACACCCGCTGGCGCAACGCCATGATCGACTCCTTGCAGGAGGCGTTCTTCGTCACCGACGAGGACGGCGCGGTGATCGAGATCAATTCGGCGTTCACCGACATCCTCGGCTACGGCCCCGCCGGCCTGCCCTACCGGCCCCGCCACCCCTGGTGGCCGGACGAGGAGCGCGACCCGCAGGCCCACGGCCTGGTCGCCGAGGCGTTCGGGCGGCTCGTCGGCGAGGGCAGGGGCAGCGCGGTCATCCCCGTCACCCACCGTGACGGGCACCAGGTGTGGGTCGCGGTCACGTTCAACTCGGTCACCGACCCCGGCACTCGGCGGCGCCGCGTCGTCGGCACCCTGCGCGACGTGACCGCCGAGCACTACCTCGTGCAGCGCGAGAGCGCGCTCGCCGCGCTCGGCCTGCGCGTCTCGCAGGCCGGCAACCTGAACGACGCCCTGGCCGGCGGGCTGGACGCGCTGCAGGAGGTCTGGCACGCCCGGCAGGTCACGGCCGTCGTCTGGGACGAGGACGGTTCCCGCGGCCTGGTCACCGCCCCGTCCGGCCCGGCCTGGCAGGACCTGCCGGAACGGGTGCGGGCCGAGCTCACGGGCCTGCGTGAGCAGCCGCCCCTGCGGGCCGTCGCCTCCGAGACGGACGGGGCCGGCATCACCCTGGAGCATCCCGAGGGCCTGCTCGCCGTCTGGATCGACCTGGGCCGGAACCGGCCGTTCACCCGCGAGGACCAGACCCTGCTGGCGCTGCTGGCCGGCCACCTGGGCCAGGCCCTGCACCGGGTGCACCAGCTCGACCAGCAGCGTGAGGCGGCCGTGGCGCTCCAGCGCGCCATCCTCGGCCCGTCCCGGCTGCCCAGCGGCTTCGCCGTGCGCTACGAGCCGGCCACCCGCCCGCTGGAGGTCGGCGGCGACTGGTACGACATCGTGCCGCTGACCGGCGAACGCATCGGGATCGTCGTCGGCGACTGTGTGGGGCGCGGGCTGGAGGCCGCGGCCGTCATGGGACAGCTGCGCAGCGCCTGCCGGGCCCTGCTGCTCCAGGACGCCGGGCCGGCCCAGGTGTTCACCGCGCTCGACCGGTTCGCCGCCCTCATTCCGGGCGCCAAGTGCACCACCGTCTTCTGCGGCGTCCTGGACACCGCCACCGGCGACCTCGTCTACTCCAGCGCCGGGCATCCCCCCGGCATCCTGGCCCACGCCGACGGCGCCACCGAGCTGCTGGAGGGCGGCCGCTCGACCCCGCTGGCCGTACGGTCGGCCCGCGGGCGCACCGAGGCCCGGTGCACCATGCCGGCCAGGTCCACCCTGCTGCTCTACACCGACGGGCTGGTGGAGCGGCGGCGGCGTCCGCTGACCGCGGGCATCGGCGAGGCCAGCGCCGCCGTCCAGGTCGGGCGGTCCACCCCGATCGAGGAGCTGGCCAGCGACGTCATGTCCTCCCTCACCCCGGACGGCGGCTTCAACGACGACGTCGCGCTGCTGCTCTACCGCCAGCCCGCCCCGCTGGAGGTGGACTTCCCCGCCGAGTCGAGCCAGCTCGCCCCCGTGCGCTCGGCCCTGCGGGAGTGGCTGGCCCGCTGCCAGCTCACCCCTTCGCTGGTGCAGAACGTGCTCGTGGCGGCGGGCGAGGCGTGCGCCAACGCGATCGAGCACGGCCACCGCAACGCCCCCGGCCGGACGATCCGCCTGCGGGCCGTCGCGACCCCCGGCGACCTGCGGCTCACCGTCGCCGACACCGGCCGCTGGAAGCCTCCTGAGCCCGAGGCGAACCCGCACCGGGGCCGGGGCGTGGCGCTCATGCGCGCCCTGATGAACGAGGTCACCATCGAACCCGGCGCGGCCGGTACCACCGTCGACATGCATGCGAGGATCAGCTCATGACCACCCCTCTGACCCTTGCGGCCTCGACGCGGCCGGACGGCACCCAGGTCGTGGCCGCCGCCGGCGAGATCGACATGAGCAACGCCGGGGCCCTGGAGGAGGCGCTGGCCCGTACCGGCGAGAGCATGGTGCTCGTCGACCTGAGCGAGGTGGCGTACCTGGACAGCGCGGGCCTGACCGTGCTGTTCACGCACGCCGCGCGGATCCGGCTCGTCGCCAACCCGCTGCTCGAACCCGTCCTGACGATCGCCGGCTTCGCCGACGTCGCCGCCATCCAGGAGATCACGTACGCCGACCCGCCCCAGGACGGCCACAGCGCCTGAAGCAGCTCCGATCCTGCTGACCGGCGGGGGGAAGCGTTCAGGCCGGGTAGGCGTGCGTCTCGGTGGCCTTGACGGAGGCCCAGATCCGCTGGCCGGGGGTCAGGTCGAGGTCGGCGACGGCGGCGGGGGTGATGTCGGCGAAGGCCGTCAGGGGGCCGTCGAGGTGCACGCGCACGTTGTCGCCGTGCCGTTCGATGCCCTCGATCCGGGCGTGCCACAGGTTGCGCGGGCTGCCGTCGGGGCGGCTGCGGTACAACGCCACGGCGGCGGGCGGGAAGGCCACGAACGCCGGCCCGTCGAGCTCCTCGGACGTGTGCAGCAGCACCTCGCCGACCTTGACCCGCACGCCCTCGGCCACGCCGCGATAGAGGTTGAGCCCGACCAGGCGGGCCACGTAGTCGGTGCGCGGATGGCGGGCGACCTCGGCCGGCGGGCCCTCCTGCACAACCGTGCCGTGCTCGATGACGATCAGCCGGTCGGCCAGCACCATCGCGTCGAGCGGGTCGTGGGTGACCAGCACGGTGGCGCCCGCGAAGTCGGCCAGGTGGCGGCGCAGCTGGGAGCGGATCTCCAGCCGGGTGTGGGCGTCGAGCGCGGCCAGCGGCTCGTCCAGCAGCAGCAGCTCGGGCCGTACGGCCAGCGCGCGGGCGAGGGCGACCCGCTGCGCCTGCCCGCCGGACAGCCGCCGCGGCCTGGCCGCGGCGTGGGCGGCGAGGCCCACCCGCTCCAGCAGGGCGGCGGCCGTCCGGCGGGCCTCGGCCTTGGGCACGCCCTGGCAGCGCGGCCCGAAGGCGACGTTGTCGAGCGCCGACAGGTGCGGGAAGAGCAGGTAGTCCTGGAAGACCATGCCGATCGGGCGGCCCTCGGCGGGCAGCGTGTGCAGCGGCGCGCCGCGCAGGCTGATCCGCCCGCCGGTCATCGGGGTGAGCCCGGCCAGGGCGCGCAGGGCGGTGGTCTTGCCGGCGCCGTTGGGGCCGAGCAACGCCACCACCTCACCGGCGGCGACCCGCAGGGAGACGTCGAGGGTGAAGGCCGGCCGGGTGACCACCAGACGGGCGTCGAGGGTCACGGCGCGCTCACCCACCGGTCGCGCAGGCTGGCCAGGATGACCACCGAGACGGCCAGCAGCACCAGGCTGAGCACGATCGCCGCCTCCGGCTCGGTCTCCAGCGCCAGGTAGACCGCCAGCGGCATCGTGCGGGTGGTGCCGGGGAAGTTGCCGGCGAACGTGATCGTCGCCCCGAACTCGCCCAGCGCCCGCGCCCAGCACAACACGGCCCCGGCCACCACGCCCGGCATCACCATGGGCAGCGTCACCCGGCGGAACACCGTCCAGCGGGAGGCGCCGAGCGTCGCGGCGGCCTCCTCGAAGCGCTGGTCGGCGCCGCGCAGCGCGCCCTCCACGCTGATCACCAGGAAGGGCATCGCGACGAACGCCTCGGCGACGATCACACCGGCCGTCGTGAACGGCAGCGTGATGCCGAAGGCGGACTCCAGCCACTGCCCGGCCAGGCCGCGCCGCCCCAGCACCAGCAGCAGTGCCACGCCGCCGACCACCGGCGGCAGCACCAGCGGCACGGTGACCAGCGCGCGCACCAGCCGCCGCCCCGGGAACGACACCCGGGCCAGCAGCCAGGCCAGCGGCACGCCGAGCAGCAGGCAGAAGGCCGTGGCGACGGTGGCGCAGAGCAGCGACAACCGCAGCGCCTCCAGCACGTGCGGCTCGGCCAGCCGCCGGAGCAGCGTGGACCAGGGGGCCCGGATCAGCAGCCCGGCCAGCGGCAGCACCAGGAACGCCAGCCCCGCCAGCGCGGGCACGATCAACATCCACGGCGCCCGCCCCGAGACCTCACGGCCCGCGAGCGGACGCCCCCCGGGCGGCTCTGCCGGGCCGGGACGTCGGGAGCGAGCGGTCACGGGGCCTCGAAACCGGCCTTGGCCAGGACGTCCTTGCCCTGCTGGGACAGCACCAGGTCGACGAACCGCTTGGCCAGGTCACCGGCCGGGGCCTTGGTCAGGGCCGCGATCGGGTAGTCGTTGATCGCCTGGGCGGCCTCGGGGAAGTCGATGCCGGTCACCTTGCCACCGGAGGCGATCACGTCGGTCCGGTAGACCAGCGCGGCGTCCACCTCGCCCAGCTGCACCTTGGTGAGCGTGGCCTTGACGTCCTGTTCCAGGGTCACCGGCCTGACCTTGAGGCCGGCCGCGCCGAGCGCCTTGACCGCGGCGGCCCCGCACGGCACCTGCTCGGCGCAGAGCGCCACCTTCACCGCGGGGTCGGCCAGGTCCTTCAGCTCGTCGACCTTGGCCGGGTTGGCGGCGGGCACCGCGATCTGCAGCTTGTTGCGGACGAACGTGGCCGGGGCGCCCGCGAGGGAGGCGTCGGTGACCGTCTTCATGGTGGCCGGGCTGGCGGCGGCGAACACGTCTGCCGGGGCGCCCTGGACGATCTGCTGGGCCAGGGTGGCGCTGGAGCCGAAGTTGAACCTCACCGTCGTGCCCGGATGGGCGCTCTCGAAGCTCTTGCCCAGCTCGGTGAACGTGCCGGTCAGCGAGGCCGCCGCGAACACCGTCACCTCCCCGGCGCCCCCGCCGGCGGACGCGGCGGGAGCGGACGAGGCGGACGTGGCCGGCGCGCCCGAGCCGCAGCCGGCCAGCGCGAACGCGACGGGCAGGGCGATCGTCCATCGGGAAAGACGCCTGAACACCAAGGGGGGCTCCTCACACCTGACTGGCCACGCGCTCGTGGCCGGGGATCTCCACGACGACGTTGGTGGACTTGATCACGGCGACCGCCACCACCCCCACCTGCAGGCCCAGCTCGTCGGCCGCCTGCCGGCTCATCAGCGACACCACGCGGAACGGCCCGGCGGCGATCTCCACCTGGGCCATCACCGCGTCGCGGATCACCTCGGTCACGATCCCGCGGAAGCGGTTGCGCGCCGAGGAGCGACCGCCCTCGCCGTCGCTCTCGATCTGCGAACGGGCGAAGGCCGCCAGATCGGCGCCGTCGACCCGCCGATGGCCGTGCTCGTCACGCTCGGCCGCCAGCCGGCCCGCGTCGACCCACCGCCGGACGGTGTCGGAGCTGACCCCGAGCAGCGCCGCGGCCTCGCTGATCCGGAACGTCGTCACAAGCCCACACCCTACCTTCCGCATATTCCACCCTGAAGCCCGGTCTGGCTACGCAACAGCGAGATGATCGCCGGACATGCCATCGCATCCACGAGGGCACATCCGGCGACCGCGCCCGGTCACTGCCGCCGGACCATCTTCCCGCCCCCGGTCAGCGCGGCGTGACGCTCGCCGACGACCTGTGGACGAGGGCCGCCACGGCGAGCGCCACGACCACCAGCAGGGCGCTGACCCACAGCGCCGACCGGTAGCCGAGCCCGGCGGCGATGGCCGCGCCGCCGAGCGCCGGGCCCGCGGTGGCCCCCACGTTGAGCGCCGCCGTGGCGAAGGAGCCGCCGAGCGAGGGCGCCGCGGCGGCCGCGTACAGGACGCGGGCGATCAGGGTCGAGCCGACCGCGAAGGACAGCGCGCCCTGGACGAAGACCAGCACGAACACCGCAGCCGGAACAGCCGCCGCGAACGCGAACAGCGCCCACCCGACCGGCAGCGCGAGCCCACCCGCGACCAGGACCAGCGCCGGCCGCGCGTCGGACAGCCGGCCCGCGGCGGTCACCCCGGCGAACGACCCCAGCCCGAACAGCGCGAGCAGCACCGGCACCCACCCGTCGGAAACGCCGCTCACCTCGGTGACCAGCGGTGACAGGTAGGTGAAGGTGCAGAAGGTGGCGGCGTTGACCAGCGCGCCCAGCGCCAGCGCGACCAGCAGGCGCGGCTCGCGCAGCGCCCGCAGCTCGTGCCGGGCGCGCGGACGGTCGCTCTCCTGGCCGCCGGCCGGCACCGACCGCACGACGGCCAGGACGGCCGGCAGCGAGACCAGCGCCACCGCCCAGAACGCCGACCGCCAGCCGAACGCCTGACCGAGCACGGCGCCCGCGGGCACCCCGGCGACGCACGCCAGCGTGATGCCGCCGAGCAGGACGGACGTGGCCCGCCCCTTGGCGTCGGGGGCGACCATGCCGGCCGCCGTCGCCAGGCCCACGGCGAGGAAACCGGCGTTGGCCAGCGCCCCGAGGACGCGGGTGGCCAGCAGCACGGCGAAGTCGGTGGTGAGCGCGCCCGCCACGTGCACGAGCACGAACGCGACGAGGAAGACGAGCAGCGCCTGCCGGCGTGGCCAACGCAGGCTGAGCAGCGCCATGAGCGGCGCCCCGACGACCATGCCCGCGGCGAACGCGGACGTCAGCGCGCCGGCGGCCGGGACGGACACGCCCAGGTCGGCGGCGATGGCCGGGACCAGCCCGGACAGCATGAACTCCGACGTTCCCTGGGCGAACACGGCCAGCCCGAGAACGTAGATGGCGAAAGGCACGAGCGGTACTCCAAAAGGCAGCACGAAGGAACGCGGCGCGCCGGCGGCGTAGCAAGGGCGCGGGCGCTACCGCGAGGGGGAGAGGCCCGGGTTCGACGCCACGACGGTGGCGGAACAGCCGGGAGGAACCGGTCCGTACGAAGGTGATCGGATGACGGAAGGGCGCGCGGTCTCAGGGACGGCGCGGCCGCATGACATCACGAGAAGCCACCGACGATCGGTGGCTAGCGTCTTGACGCCTCGGGACCGGACACGCGCCATACCCTAGCCGGAGATCACGGAAGCCGTCCACCGGGTTCGCGCGCGGCCGGTCACGCGGTCTCGGCGCCGAGTGCCTGGGCCACGGGCCGGCGGGCGGCCAGCCGGGCGGGCAGGGCGACGAACGCCGCGGTCGCCAGGAGGGTGGCCGGCACGGCCGCGGCCAGCCAGGAGAAAGGCGCCTGCACCGAGTTCCCGGCCGCGAAGAGCGAGAGCAGGCCGAGGCCCAGGGGGACGCCGACGACGGCGCCGGGCAGGCTGGGCAGCAGCTGGGCGCTGGACAGGCCCGCAGCGACCTGCCCGGGGGTGGCGCCGAGCGTGCGGGCGACGGCCATGGTGGCGCGCGCCTCCATGGCGGTGGTCCAGGTGAGCGTGACGGTGTTCACGACGGCCAGGACGATCAGCAGCACGGTGACGGCGAGCATCGGCCGCCGGTCCTGTACGCCGCGCAGGTTGGGCAGGACGGAGGAGCCGTCCAGGCCGTAGCCACGCTCCGGCTGGGCGTGGAGGGTCAGCAGGGCGACCATCGCGATCACCGTGGTGGCGGTGGAGCACGCCTGGAGCACCGCCCGGCCGGGGCGGCGGGCGGTCAGCCGCAGTCCGAGCAGGAGCGGCGTGGGCAGCAGCGCCGACAGGGCGGTGATCCGGGGCCGGTGACGGGGCGGCCGCGCGGTCGCCGACAGCGCCGTGACGGTGGCCGTGCGCATGGCGCGCAGCGTGGGACGCAGCGTGGGACGCAGCGTGGACAGCACCGCGACCACCACGGCCAGGACGGTCGCGGTGACCACGACGGGGCCGCCGAGCTCGGCCGCGTCGCCGATCCGGCTGGCCGTGGGGCCGGCCAGGGCGGGCGCGGTCAGGCGGGCGATCGCCAGCCCCAGGGCGTCGCCGGCCAGCGCGAGCGCCAGGTATTCGGTGAGCAGGACGGTGGCGATCAGCCCGGGGGTGGCGCCGACGGCCTTGAGCAGCCCGGCCCGGCGCGCCTGCGCGGCGGCGCGCCCGGCGGCCAGCGCCGCGACGCCGGTGACGGCCAGGAAGCTGAGCAGCCAGCTCCCGACCACCAGGATCGGCCGGCTGTCCTTGAGGATGACGGTGTCCTGCGCGGCCGTGAACTGCCAGGAGTGGAAGTCGACCCGCAGCTCCGGGTCGCGGTGCGCGTCGCGGAACGCCTCGGTGGCGGCGGGGTCACGCAGCTTGAGGTCGATGGCCGTGGTGACCGGCAGGTGCCGGGCGGAGGCCAGCGTCCGGGCGTCCGAGCTGGTCAGCCAGGCCAGGCCGCCGTAGTCGCTGGGGCCGCCGCCCGGCCCGATCTGCGCCGCCCAGGGGTAGACGGAGGTGGCCGCGGTGACGGCGATCCCGACGACGGGGTACGGCCGGCCGGCGATGGTGACGCGGTCGCCCACGCCGACGCCCAGGGCGGTGGCGAAGCCGCGTTCGAGGACGGCGCCGCCGGGGCGCACCCACCGGCCCGAGGTCACCAGCGGCCGGTTGACCGGGCCGCGCCGCTCGGCGAAGCCGTGCACCACCACCTGGGACGACGTCGAGCCGCGGGTGGTGAGGTCGGCGTAGACGATGCGGTAGGGGCCGTGGCGGGCGACCACGTCGGGGTCGTCCGCCAGCGAGGCCACGAAGACGGCCGGTTCTCCTCGACGAACGTCCGCTCTCCTGATGGCACATTCAGGATATTGAACGGTCATTCAAAGACCGGCAAAGACTGCCTTGACCGAGGCCACCCGGCTGATCGTCGCCTGCCTCACCTGGCCAGCCCGTACCGGGTGGTGAGGGCGCGCAGCCCCTCGACCACGTCGGCGGCCGAGGGCGCGGCCTGCGGGTCGTTGAGCCACTGGGCCATCACCCCCAGCAGCAGCGCGAGCTGCACCGAGCCGACGGCGCGCACCTCGCCGTCGCCGATCTCCTCCTCCGGCACCCCGGTGAGCTGGGCGGCCATGCCCCGCCGCCCCTCGCGCTGACCGGCCACGAGCTGCTCGCGCAGCTCCGGCGAGTGCTCCGCCTGGACCAGCGCCTCCAGGTTGGCCAGCCACAACGTGCGGTGCTCGTTGATCGAGCCGATCAGCTGCTCCCACAGCGCCTCGAAGCTCTCGGCGGGCGACCTGCCGGGGTCGTCGAGGGCGGCCAGCGCCGCGCCGACCTTCTCCCCCCATTCGCCCATGGCCTCGACCAGGGCCGCGTTGAGCAGCGCCTCACGCGAGCCGAAGTGGTAGCCGATGGCGGCCATGCTCACGCCCGACGCCGTGGCGATGTCGCGGACGGTGGTGCGCCCCCAGCCCTTCTCCTCCAGGCAGCGCCGCGCTCCGGCCAGCAGGTCTTCGCGATTTCCCATGGCCGGAAGCCTAGCACGGACGCCTTAGACGCACGTCTTGCGCATTTGCCCAAATCTGCGTACGGTGTGGAGCGTTCACCCGACGAAAGAGGACATTCCAATGCGGATCCTGATCTCCGGCGGCAGCGTCGCCGGCCCCGCCCTTGCCTACTGGCTGCACCGTCACGGCCACCAGGTCACCGTCGTCGAGCGCGCCCCGGCCCCGCGCGGCGGCGGCGCGGCCATCGACTTCCGCGGCTCTGCCCTGGACGTGCTGGAGCGCATGGGCCTGCTGGTCGAGATGCGCCGGCACGCGACCACGATGACCTCCATGACGCTGGTCGACGAGACCGGCGACGCGCTCGCCGTGCTGCCCGCCACCGCGATCTCCGGCGAGCTGGAGGTGCTCAAGTCCGACGTCACGAAGGTCCTGTACGAGGCCACCCGCGACACCGCCGAGTACCTGTTCGACGACACCGTCACCGCGATCGACCAGGACGCGGCGGAGGTGCGGGTGCGGTTCGAGAAGGCCGCGCCGCGCACGTTCGACCTGGTGGTCGGCGCCGACGGGATGCACTCCAAGGTGCGCGCGCTCGCCTTCGGCCCCGAGTCGCGCTACGTGCGCGACCTCGGCATCTTCGGCGCGCTGTTCACCACCGGCAACATCCTGGACCTGCGGGACGCGGGCCTGATGCACAACACCCCCGGCCGCAGCGCGCTCGCCTTCACCGCCCACGGCAACACCGAACTGCGGGTCGGCCTGTCGTTCGCCGCCGACGACCTCGTCTACGACCGGCGCGACCGCGCCCAGCAGGAACGCCTGGTGGCCGAGCACTACGCGGGAGCGGGCTGGGAGGTGCCCCGGCTGCTGGCGGCCATGCGGGAGGCGGAGGAGTTCTTCTTCGACTCCTCCGGCCAGGTCGTGATGGACACCTGGACGAACGGCCGGGTCACGCTGCTGGGCGACGCGGCCTACTGCGCGGCGCCGACCTCCGGCCGCGGCACCTCACAGGCCCTGATCGGCGCGTACGTGCTGGCCGGGGAGCTGGCCGAGGCCCCCGACCACGTCACGGGCCTGGCCGCCTACGAGCACCGGATGCGCGACTACGTCGAGCGCAACCAGCGGCACGGCCGGGCCGCGGCCCGCTGGTTCTTCGGGGCGCCGGACGAGCCCATGCCGGACGACGTCGACGACGCGGTCGCGCTCAAGGACTACGCGGTCTGAGGTCGTGGCCGAAGACCCCGGCGGCTCAGAGCCAGCCGGCGTCGCGGGAGATGCGGATGGCGTCGATGCGGTTGCGGCCGCCGACCTTGCTGATCGCGTTCGACAGGTAGTTGCGCACGGTGGCCTGCGACAACGAGAGCTGGGTGGCGATCTGCGCGGTGCGGATGCCGGACGCGGCGGCGCGCAGCACCTCGGTCTCCCGGGCGGTGAGCGGGCTGCTGCCGGTCTCCAGGGCGGCGGCGACCAGCTCGGGGTCGATCACCCGTTCGCCGCGGGCGATGCGCCGGATGCCGTCGGTCAGGGTCTGGGCCGGGGCGTCCTTGACGATGAACCCCCGCGCGTGCACCTTCAGCGCGCGCAGCAGGTTTCCCGGCTGGCTGAGCCCGGTGAGCACCAGCGTGCGGCACTCCGGCAGCCGCCGCGACAGCTGCTCGGCGGCCGACAGGCCGTCCAGGCCGGGCATGTCGATGTCCAGCACCGCGACGTCCGGGCGTACCCGGAGGGCGGCGGCCAGCACCTCGTCGCCGCGCTCGATCTCGGCCACGACCTCCATGTCGTCCTCCAGCGAGAGCAGGGCGACCAGGGCCGAGCGGATCATGTGCATGTCCTCGGCGATCAGTACGCGGATCACGGGCCTTCCTCGGGAACCTCGACCGACAACCGGAAACGGCCGTCGTGGACGGCGGTGGACGACGAGCCGGACGCCGCGCGGGCGCGTTCGGTCACCCCGGCGAGCCCCGACCCCGGCCCGCCGACGCCGCGCACGCCGTCGTTGACGATCTCCAACCGTACCGTGCCGTCGCCGCGGGCCACGGTGATGGCGCAGGTCGTGGCCTCGCTGTGCCGCAGCAGGTTGGTGGTGCCCTCGCGGATGGCCCACGCCAGCGCGTCGTGGGCCGGGCCGGACAGCGGCGGCAGTGCGGCCACGTCGAGCCGGGTGTCGACCCCGGCCGCGCCGAGCAGGGCCGCCGCGCCGTCGATCTCGGTGCGCAGCGACACGGCCAGCTCGTCGCGGGTGATCGCGCGTACGTCCCTGAGGGCGTCGCGGGCGACTCCGGTCAGGCTCTCGATCTCGGCACGGGCCGCGCCGGCGTCCTTGGCGAGCAGCCGCAGGGCCAGGTCGCCCTTGAGGGAGATGGCCGACAGGCTCTGGCCGAGCAGGTCGTGCAGGTCGCGCGAGACCCGGACGCGCTCCTCGCCGACCGCGGCGGCGGCCAGCTCGGCCCGGGTGGCCTCCAGCTCCTCCAGCAGCAGCACCAGGCGGGCCCCGGCGACCAGCGCCCCGCCGAACACGACCAGGCCGAGCACGGGGTAGACGGCCAGCAGCAGGGCGTGCGGCACCGTGTCGCCGTCCCGCAGCATCTGCGCGACCTCCAGCGCGGCGGGGTGCAGGACCTGCGCGACGGCGGCCACCGCCCGCGCGGGGCCGCGCAGCAGCATGACGATCGAGGCCAGGGCGAAGACGGTCACGGCCTCCCACTGCGTGGCGAGCCACCACAGGGGCAGGTTCGCCAGCAGCAGGAGCGCCGCCAGGGTCCAGGGCCAGCCCGCCGGGCGGGCGCCGCGGGAGGCGGCCAGGCTGTGGCGGAGCTGGAGCGCGAGGGCCGCCAGGACGCCCAGGCCCGCCAGGACGGGGTTCCTGGGCGGCCCCTCCATGCCCATGCCGATGTAGACCGGCACCTGCGCGGCCAGCGGGACGTGCAGCGCGACGAACGGCCGGTGCGGATGCCGCAGCACCCAGGCCGGCGGGATCTGCGCGGTCATGCCGGCACCTCGATCGTCTCGGTCACGTCGTCGGCGCGGACCTCCAGCAGCACCCGGCCGCCCGCGACGGTGGCGGCGATCGTGCAGGCGCGCACTCCGTCGGCGCGCAGCAGGCGGGTGACGGCGGCGCGCAGGGCCGCGCGCGGCCGGGGCGGGATCGTCTCGGGGACGCCCTGCCTGGGCAGCTCCAGGCGGGTCGGCACACCCGCCGCCGACAGCAGCGTGGCGGCCGTCTCCAGCTCGGCCCGCAGCGACGGCTGCCGGTAGCCGCGCACCCGCCGTCTGGCCTCGGCCAGCGTGCGGCGCGAGTCGTCGGCGAGCCGCCCGAGCTCCGCCGCCAGCCCGGGGGAGGGTCCGGGATCGCTGCCAGGGGTGTTTCCGGTGGTCAGGGCCGCCGCCGCGCGCTCGCCGCGGGCGGCGAGCGACTCCAGCGCGCCGCCGAGCGTACGGCGCAGGTCGTCGTCGATGCGCCGCCGCTCCTGCGCGACCGCCTGCTGGGCCAGCGCCTGCCTGGCCGCCTGCAGCCGGGTCAGGGCCGCGGCGAGCCAGACGAGCAGCAGCACCGCCCCGCCGCCGCACAACACCGAGAACACCGGCCACGACGCCACCTGCCACGGCAGGCCCAGCAGCAGCGCCACCGGCGCGGCCGCCGCCACCAGGGTCACGCAGACCAGGTACGACCACGGCGCCGGCAACACCAGCACGGCCGACACCAGCAGCCCCGCGTACGCCCGCGGCCACATGTTCCCGGCCAAGGGCGTCACGCCGAGCACGACGACGGCCATGACCGCGAACGTCCAGCGACCGGCCGGCGGACGGCGGGCATGGGCGGCGTACCAGACGTGGCGCAGGTGCAGGGGAAGGTAGGCCGCGGTCGCGGCCAGGCTCCACAGCCCGGTGCGGCTGTCGTTGCCCTCGTAGCCGAACGACAGCGTCACCTGCAGCAGCGGCAGCAGGGAGCTGCACACGACGGCGACGACCGGCGCCAGCCGGACGACCCGGTCGGACCGCCAGAACTCCGCCCTGCCCGCCACCCTGCCCACCGCCCGTCGACGTTCCCCGGCTGACCAGGGTAGGCCGCCCGGCCGGACGGCGGCAGCGTCCGGCCGCCGAGGCCGGACCAGGGTGAGCGGCAGGGCCATGAGAGGTCGTCGCCGCCTTCCTCGGGGGGATGTCGAGGCCTCAGCCTGCACCCCGGAGGACGGCGGCGAACAGATGCAGATGTCATCGGACGGCCCGTGAGATTCGCGGGCTCGTCCGGGTTCAGCCGGTCTTGCGGATGGCCAGGCCGTGGTCGCCGCCGGCGGCGATGAACGTGAGCCCCGGCCCCCACGCGTTCGGCCGCGGCGGCATCGGCACCGGGACGCCGGTGCCCGTCTGGCCGGAGTTGTACTGCCCCCAGCCGTACGCCTCGCCGCCGCCGGTCAGGGCCAGGCCGAAGGCGCAGCCGGCCGCGACGTCCTTGACGTCCGACAGGCCCGGGACGAGCTGCGGCTGCTTGACGAGCGCGCCGGTGAAGGCCACCTGGGCCTCGGTGTTGTCGCCCCAGCCCCACACGTTGCCCGAGCCGTCCACCAGGTAGCTGTGCCGGCAGCCGGCGGCCACCGCGCGCACCTGGCCGTACCTGCCGACGACGTGCACCGGGCTGTAGGACGCGGTGACGGAGGTGGTGCCGTTGCCGAGCTGGCCGGAGTTGTTGGCGCCCCAGGCCAGCAGCGTGCCGTCGGAGCGGACGGCCAGCGAGTGGGAGAATCCGGCGGCGATGTCGTAGACCGGCCCGCTCTCGCCGCCCAGGCCGGGCAGCATGGTGGGGCTCGCCTTGGCCACGCCCGTGCCGTCGCCGAGCTGGCCGCGCGAGTTGTCCCCCCAGACCAGCACGCTGAAGTCGTTCCGCAACGCCATGCTGTGGAACCAGCCGGCCTCGATGTGGGTGATGCCGCGCAGCTCGCCGAGCGGCTGCGGGGTGGCGTACGAGCCGCCGAACGCGCCCAGGCCGAGCTGCCCGGAGTTGTTGACGCCCCAGGCCCAGACGTGGCCGTCGGCGGTGCGCGCCAGGCTGAACCCCCAGCCCGCCGCGACCTCCGCGACGCCGGTCAGGCCCTGGACCTTGACCGGGACGTTGCTGTCGGTGTGACCGCCGTCGCCGAGCTGGCCGTTGTTGTTCTGCCCCCAGGCCCAGACCGAGCCGTCGGCCGCGATGGCCAGGGAGTGGGTGAGGCTGCCGGCGACCTCGGTGAAGCCCTGCTCCTCGGCGCGTACCTTGACAGGGAGCTGCTGGTCGGCGTAGCCGCCGTCGCCGAGCTGCCCGAAACCGCCCTTCCCCCAGGCGATGGCGTGCGTGGTGGGCGGCGCCGCCGCCTGGGCCGGTACGGCGGCCGCGAGCGCGGCGGCCGCCACGGCCGCCACCAGGACGGCCCGCGATCGTCTGCCGAGCCTCCTCGGGATGGAGAGCTGCATCTGACCTCCTCATGGTCCGGGCGCCGTCGACGACGGCACCTCAGAGCATGGGCGTTCCGCGGCGTTCCATCCCGTTCCATCCGCGGGTCTTGCTCACCGGCAGGCAGCGGCCGATGACGGAGGTCGTCCCGCTGTTCGCCGGGATCGGCAGCGAGCAGGGGCACGAGGGGCTGGGCTCCGGCTACTCCAAGCGCGCCGGCGGCGGGGCGCGGCGGTGGCCGCCGACCCGCCCGCCGGGAGCACGGCGGACGGGACGGAGACGGCTAGTTCACCCGGGTGACCCGGTTCAGGGCCGGGGCGGCCAGCGGGCTCTTGGCCCGGATGTAGGACTCGAACGCCTCGATGTCGCGGACCTTCTCCACCCGCTCGGTGCCCTCGGTCAGCACCGAGAAGCCGTCGCCGCCGGTCGCGATGAAGGAGTTGGCGGTCAGGCGGTACTTCGCGGCGGGGTCGACGACGGCGCCGTTGAGCTTGATGCTCGCCGGGTCGACGCGGTCGCAGGCGGGCCTGGCGTTGTCGTAGGTGTAGGTGAGTCCCTGCGAGACGCCGAGCACGCGCGCGGTGCCCTGGCCGCACCACTGCTGCTCCAGCAGCCGTTCGAGCTGGGCGCCGGTGAGCGTCATGGTGACGAGCATGTTGGCGAACGGCTGTACGCGCAGCGCCTTGCCGTGCGTCACCAGGTTCGACATCTCGTTGCCGGTGGGGTTGACGATCAGGTCGCCGCCGATGCCGCCGCCGTAGGGCGGCTGGACGGCGATCTGGGCGCCGCCGTTCTCGGCGGCGGAGGTGGCGAACAGGCGGGCGTCGGCCAGGGCGTGGCCGACGGTGGACTCGCCGGCGGCGTTGCGCTGGGCGGTCAGGTCCCGGGCGAGCAGGCCGACCGGCCGGTCGAGCAGCTTCTGCGCCTGCTCGTCGGTCCTGCGGCGCAGGGCGGCGATCCGGGCGTCGGGCTTGATGTCGTGGGTGACGGTGATGTTCTCGGCCTTGGCGGAGGTCGGGTTGCCGGTCGTCCGGTCGACGGTCAGGACGACCTTGGTGAGCTCGCGCGTGTGGGCGGAGGTCTGCGTGACCGGGATGCCGTTGACCAGGCAGTTGTAGGGGTTGTGCGTGTGCCCGGAGATCACGGCGTCGACCTCGGGGTCGAATCGCTGCACGATGTCCTTGATCGGCCCGGCCAGGTTGTTGCACTCGTTGGGCAGGCCGCCGCCGGTCTGCCCGCCGCCCTGGTGGATCAGGACGACGATCGTCCGCACGCCCTTGGCCTTGAGCTCGGCCGTGTAGGTGTTGACCGCCTCGGCCTCGTCGCGGCCCTCCAGCGGCTTGGTGGGGCCGGGGGCCTCGTTGAGCGCGTTCTTGTAGTCGACGCCGATGATGCCGACCTTGACGCCCTTGACCTCCTTGACGATGTAGGGCGTGAGCGCGGGCTTGCCGGTGGTGGTGTCGACGATGTTGGCGCCCAGGTAGGGGAACGCGGCGCCCCTGAAGCCCGGCAGCGCGCACCCGTCGATCGGGTGGCAGCCGCCGTTCTCCATCCGGCGGAACTCGGCGATGCCCTCGTCGAACTCGTGGTTGCCGACGCTGGAGGCGTCCAGGCGCATCAGGTTCAGCGCCTGGATGCCCGGCTCGTCGTGCAGGGCGGTGGCGTTCATGGTGCTGGAGGAGTAGTTGTCGCCGGCCGAGAGCCGCAGCGTGCCGTCGGGGTTGTCGCGCTGCAGCCGGTCCATGTGGGCCGCCAGGTACTCGGCCCCGCCCGCCTCGACCGGCCCGGACGGTGTCGTGGCGAAGCTGGTCGGGAAGCCGGAGTGGAAGTCGTTGAAGGCCAGTAACTGGATGTCCACGGCGTCGGCGCGGGCGGGCAGCAGGCTGGTGCTTCCGAGCACCAGCGCCATGAGGAGGTTGCGCATGGCCACGAAAGTGACATAGTCCCATCGAGTCACACAAGAGGGAAATTTTCTAACATTGGACGTTGAATGTGAACTATTGACATACCTCGCGGGAAGCGGGAGGGTTCCTCCCATGTCACCGATCCTGGCCAGAATCCGAGGGATCGAGCCCACCCTCACGGCCACCCACCGGCGCATCGCCGAGACGATCCTCGCCGAGCCCGCCACCGTGGCCGCCTCGACCATCGGCGAGCTGGCGGAGCGGTGCGGCACCTCGCTCACCACCATCACCCGCTTCTGCCGGCAGCTCGGCCTGGCCGGCTACCCCGAGCTCAGGCTGGCGCTCGCCGCCGAACTGGGCCGCAACGACGCCGCCCCGCGCGAGCAGGGCCTGATCGCCTTCTCCCCGGACGACCCCGCGAGCCTGGTGCTGCGCAGCCTGCTGGCCAGCGACATGCGCGCCATGGAGGAGACGGCGGCCCAGCTCGACCTGGAGGCCGTGGACCGGGCGGTCGACGCCCTGGTGCGGGCCCGGTTCATCGACTTCTTCGCGGTCGCCGGCAGCGCGGGCGTGGCCATGGACCTGCACCTGCGCCTGCATGCCATCGGCCGCCCCGGCGCCTTGTGGACCGACGTGCACAGCGCCGTCTGCAGCGCCAACGCCCGCGACCGCGACGACGTGGCGCTCGGGATCTCCCACTCGGGCACCACGGCCGAAGTGGTCGAGCCGCTGGCCATCGCCAAGCAACGCGGCGCCACCACCGTCGCGGTCACCAACTTCCCCCGCAGCCCGCTGGCCGAGGTGGCCGACATCGTGCTGACCACCGCCGCGCAGGACACCCCCTTCCGCGCTGGCGGCGTGGCCGCCCGCCACACCCAGATGCTCGTCCTGGACTGCCTCTACATCGGCGTCGTCCAGCGCACCCACGAGACCAGCAACCAGTTGCTCACCGCGGCCACCGACGCGGTCAGCAAGCACCGCCTGCCCCCACGCTAGGAGCCCCCATGCGCCTTGCCGCCGCCGCTGTCGCCTTGGCGATGGCGGTCACCGCCTGTGCCCCTTCCGCCACGACGAGTGCCGATTCCGGCAAGATCACCCTCTCGGTCTGGGGCTGGGGCCCCGAGGCGAACTACGACAAGATGTTCGCCGAGTACGAGAAGCTCCACCCCGGCATCGACGTCGACGCCCGCTCCTTCACCACGGCCACCGAGTACGACACCATCCTGTCCACCGGCCTGGCCGGCGACAGCGGCCCCGACCTGGCCTGGCTGCGCGCCGGCGCCAACCTCCAGCCGCTGGTCGAGGCCGGACGGCTGCTCCCGCTCGACACCAAGGACGTGCCCGGCCTGGCCGCCTACGACGAGAAGGTCCTGCGCTACGCCAAGGGCGACAAGGACGGCAAGGTCTACGGCGTGCCGTTCGCCGTCCAGACCCTCCAGGTGATCTACAACAAGAAGATCTTCGCCGACAACGGCCTCACCCCGCCGAAGACGTACGCCGACATGATCTCCGCGGCCGACAAGCTCAAGGCCAAGGGCATCGTGCCGTTCGCCTTCGGCGGCAAGGACGACTGGATGTTGCCGATCGTGGCCGGCATCTTCGGCACCGCGCACTGGGGCGGCGACACGTTCATCGCCGACGTCAAGGCCAAGCGCAAGAAGTTCGCCGACCCGCGCTTCGTCGAGGGCATCGACCAGCTCAACAAGCTCAAGCCGTACTTCCCCGACGACGTGGCCGGCGTCTCCTACACCGACGCGCAGATCCTGTTCTCCTCCGGCAAGGCGGCCATGTTCCCCGGCGGCCTGTGGGAGCTGAACTTCTTCGGCGAGCACGCCAAGGGCGTCGACCTGGGTGTCTTCACGCCGCCCACGCCGGAGGGGGAGGGCGTCATGCCCGGCTTCACCGACGGCTCGTACGGCGTCAACGTCAAGACCAAGCACAAGGCCGAGGCGCTGAAGTTCGCCGCCTGGCTGGCCTCCAAGGACTACGGCCGGCTCTTCACCGACACCTTGCGCATCTTCTCCGCCGTGCCCGGCGTCACCCCCAAGGACCCGCTGCTCAACGAGGTCTCCGCCACCTTCGCCCAGCGCGGAGGCACCTACTTCATGAACGAGTTCGCCTACGGCAACCCGACCTCGGCCACCGTGTTCTCCAAGGCGTTGCAGGAGATGCTGCTGGGCCGCATCAGCGCCGAGGAGGCCGCCGAGCAGCTCGACAAGAGCGTGGCCACATGGCTCTAGCCGCGCGGCGGGGATCGTCGTACCTGTTCCTGATCCCCGCCTTCCTCCTGTACTCGGCGTTCGTGGTCTATCCGCTGTTCACCGGGCTCACCTACAGCTTCTTCTCCTGGAAGGGCACCCTGCGCGACCAGCCGGCCGGGCTGGACAACTACGCGAACCTGCTGTCGGGCGCCTTCCTGGACCAGCTGCTGCCGGCGCTGGGGCACAACTTCCTGCTCTTCGCCGGCACCATGCTGGTGCAGAACACGCTCGGCCTGGCCTTCGCGCTGGCGCTGTTCCGCGTACGGCGCGGCAAGCGGGCCCTGCAGACCATGTTCGCGCTGCCGTACCTGGTCAACCCGCTGGTCATCGGCTACCTGTGGACCCTGCTGCTCAGCCCGGCCTTCGGCCCGGTGAACGCGCTGCTCAAGCCGATGGGCCTGGCGATGCCGTGGCTGGGCGACCCCGGCACCGCGCTGCCGACCGTCATCCTGATCACCAGCTGGCAGTGGGTGGGCTTCCCGATGTTGCTGTTCAGCGCCGCGCTCGGCGGCATCCCGCAGGAGTACGCCGAGGCCGCCAGGACCGACGGCGCCGGCTCCTGGCAGGTGTTCTGGCGCGTCACGCTGCCGCTGCTCAAGCCGGCCATGGCCACCGTGACCATCCTCAGCTTCATCGGCAGCATGGGCACCTTCGCCCTGGTCTACGCCCTGGGCGGCTCCAACGGCGCCCCCGCGGGCGCGACCGACGTGCTCGGCCTGCTGTTCTACCGGACCGCCTTCGCCTCGGGCGACGTCAACGCGCTGGGCACCTCCTCGGCGCTGGCGGTCTTCATGTTCACCTTCATCTTCGGCTCGACGCTGCTGCTCGAACGGGTCCTGAGGAGGAAGTCGTGAAGGCCGTGGCGATCCGGGTCCTGCTGTGGGGCTACGCCGTCTTCTCCATGTCGCCGCTGCTCGTCATGCTGCTCAGCTCCCTCCGGCCGACCAGCGAGATCTTCGACCAGCCGCTCGGCTGGCCCAGCGGGCTCGGCAACTACGCCAAGGCCTGGACGGACGCCTCCTTCTCCACGTACGTGGTGAACTCGGCGATCGTCGTGGTCTGCTCGGTGCTGCTGGGGGCGGTGGTGTCGTTGCTGGCGGCGTACCCGCTGGGGCGCCGGGAGTTCCGGGGGCGCGGGCTGTTCGCCGCCTACTTCGTCTCAGGCATGACGCTGCCCGCCCACCTGGGCGTGCTGCCGCTGTTCTACCTGCTGGAGAGCATGGGCCTGGTGGACTCGCTGGCCGGGCTGGTGCTGGTCTACGCGGCCGGGTCGGTGCCGTTCAACGTGTTCGTGCTGACCGCGTTCTTCCGCCAGCTCCCGTTCGAGCTCGACGAGGCCGCCGCCCTGGACGGCGCGGGACCGTTCGCGACCTTCTGGCACGTGATGCTCCCGCTGGTACGGCCCGCGCTGGCGACCGTGGTGGTCTTCCAGTTCGTGCCGATCTGGAATGACTTCTTCTACCCCCTGGTCCTGATGCGGGACGAGAGCAAGCTGACCCTGCCGGTCGGCCTCACCCACTTCTTCGGCCAGTTCCAGAACGACTGGGGCACGCTCTTCGCCGGCCTGGTGATGACGACGATCCCCCTGGTCGTGCTCTTCGTCCTGGCCACGCGCCAGATCGTCGCCGGGCTCACCGCCGGCATGAACCGTTGAGGACAGTTTGATGGATCTTGTGATGGCCTTCGCCGACGAGACGCGCTCGCGGCTGGACCGGCTGATGGACGAGCAGTTGCCCGCCATCAGGCGCGCGGGCTCGCTGGTCGCGGCGACCGTGCGCGCCGGAGGCGTCCTGCACGCCTACGGCACGGGGCATTCGGAGGCGGTGGCGCTGGAGGTCGCGGGGCGCGCGGGCGGGCTCATCCCGACCAACCGGCTCACCCTGCGCGACCCGGTGGTGCTGGGCTCGGCCGATCCCGGCGAGTTCGACCCGCTGGCCGAGCGCGACCCGCGCACCGCCCACCAGGTGCTGGCCCTGCACACCGTGGAGGACTCCGACGCCTTCGTGATCGCCTCCAACTCCGGCGGCAACGGCTCGACCGTCGAGATGGCCCGGCTGGTCAAGGAGCGCGGCCTGCCGCTCGTCGCGATCACCTCGCTGGCCCACTCGACCGCCATCACCTCGCGGCATCCGTCCGGGGAGCGGCTGTTCGAGCTGGCCGACATCGTGATCGACAACCTGGCCCCGTACGGCGACGCCGTCCTGCCCACCGAGCACGGCCCGGTCTGCGGCATCTCCTCGATCACCTCGGCGCTGATCGTGCAGCTCATGGTGGCCGAGGCGATCGGCGAACTCCAGGCGGACGGCACGGTCCCGCCGGTCTACCTGTCGGCCAACATCCCCGGCTCCGACGCGCACAACGACGCCCTCGTGGCCCGCTACGCTGGCCGGATCAGGACGGGCGCGCTGTGAGCCTGACGATCGCCGCCTTCTGGCCGCCCCCGCCGCACGAGACGACGGCCGCACGCTACCGGGAGATCGCCGAGGCCGGCATCGACCTGGTCATCACCGGCAACTACCTGAGCGACCGGGTCATCCTGCGGCACGCCCTGGCACGCGCCGAGGAGGCCGGGCTCGGCATGCTGGTCGCCTCCGACCCGCGGGTGGACGTGCTCATGCGCGACCTGGACGTGGACCCGGCGCCGCTGATCGCCCAGGTCGTCGAGGACTATCGCCCGTTCCGCTCCTTCCGCGGGCTCAGCCTCATGGACGAGCCGGTGGCCGAGCAGTTCCCGCGGCTGGCGGCCGGGGTCGCCGCCGCGCGGGCGGCCGGCGCGTTCGCCTACGCCAACCTGCTGCCGAGCCACGCCACCGGCCCCTACGACGCGTACGTGGGGGAGTTCGCCCGGGTCGTCCGGCCGGACGTGCTCTCCTTCGACCGGTACCCGTTCCTGGCCGGCGGGTTCGACGAGGGCTACTTCGCCGACCTGGCCACCGTGCGCGAGCACGCCCGCAGGGCCGGGTTGCCGGCCTGGATGTACGTCCAGACGCTGGCCTACGACGGCCACCGCGAGCCGTCGGCCGCCGAGCTGGCCTGGCAGGTCAACACCGCCCTGGCCTACGGGTACACCGGCATCCAGTACTTCACCTACTGGACGCCCGACCCGGCGCGCGGCGAGGGCTTCCAGCCGGCGCTCATCGGCGGTGACGGCGTGCCGACCGAGCGCTACGGCGTCGTGCGCGACCTCAACACCCGCTGGCTGCGCCCGGTGGCGGCCGAGCTGACCGGGTGGACGTCGGTCGAGCACGCCGGCGACGTCCTGGTCGGCCACTACGGCGAGCGGCGGCTGGTCTGCAACGCCCGCTTCGACCGGCCGGTGGAGGTCACCCTCGACGGGATCACGCAGGCGTTCGACCCGGCGACCGGCTCCTACCGGGCGTGCGGCGCCACCCTCACGCTCGCGCCCGGCGCGGCGCGGCTGGTCCGGTGATGCTCTTCGCCGGGGTGGACGCCGGCGGCACCACCACCCGCGCCGCCGTCCACGCGGCGGACGGCGCCAGGCTCGGGCACGGCACCGCCGGCCCCGGCAACCCGGCCGCGCACGGGCCCGCGGCGGCCCGCCTGGCGATCGGGCAGGCCCTGCGCCGCGCGCTCGACGGCCTGGACCCGGCGCTGGTGGCCGCCTCGGTGGCCGGCGTCGCGGGCGGCGACGACGCCTTCGCCGCGACGCTGGGCCGGACGTGGGCCGAGTGCGGCATCGCCGCGCCGCCGCGCATGGTCGGCGACGTGGAGATCGCCTACGCGGCCGGGACCGCCGCGCCGTCCGGCACGCTGCTGCTCGCCGGGACGGGCGCCGCGGCGGCCCGCTTCTCCGGCCGGACGGTGACCGCGGTGGCCGACGGGCTCGGCTGGCTGCTGGGCGACGAGGGCGGCGGGTTCTGGATCGGCCGGGCGGGCGTGCGCGCCACCGTCCGCGCCCTGGACCGCCCCGGCGACCACTTGGGCCACGTCGGAGACCATCCCCAGGGCCCCGGCCCGGCTTACGGGCCGCTGGTGGATCTGGTGAGTGCGCACTTCGGGGTGACGGGCGAGCCGCGGCGGCGGGCGGACCGCGTCGTCCGGCTGGCGCAGGCCGACCGGATGCTCGTGGCCGCCGCCGCGCCGCTGGTGTCGCGGGCGGCCGCCGCCGGGGACGAGCGCGCGGCAGGCATCGTCGCCGAGGCCGCCCGGCGGCTGACCGCGACGGCGGCCCGGCTGTCCGGTGACGGGCCGCTGGTGCTGGCGGGCGGCGTGCTGACCACGGACGGCCCGGTGCGCGCCGCCGTCCTGGCCCGGCTGGCCGGGCGGCAGGTGACGACCGCCCGCGACGCCACGGCCGGGGCGTGCTGGCTGGCCGCCCTCGACCGGCTGGGCGACGAGGCCGCCCACGAACGCTTCACGGCCCTCGCGCCGCCCCGCTAGTACGGGGACGGAAACGATTGGCGCGTTCGGTGCCCGTGCCGCTTTGATGGGTTGATCCTGTTCGATCAGCGCTCGCGCGGCCGCGTGACGCGGCCTCATGCGCATCGCCTGCCCGAAGGAAAGGACAGTTCGCCTCTCATGCAGATCCTGCAGATGAATCGCGCTCTGCTGAGCCGGCTGCTGCCGGGCGTCGAACCGGAGGAACTCACCGTCCGTCAAGGGCAGTTCCATCAGGTGGTGATCGGCTCGGATCGTGTCGTGTGCCTGCCGCGCACCGAGGCCGCGGCCGCCCGGCTGCCGGAGCGGGCCGCCGTCCTGCGCCTGCTCGCCGGATTCGAGCTCGGCTTCCGCACGCCTCGGCCGTTGCCGGAGGCCGGCACTCCCGGCACGGACCAGCCGCGGTTCCTGGTCCTCAGCCGCGTTCCCGGTGCCCCGCTGGAGGCCGAAGCACTCGAAGATCCCCAGGTGGCCGAGGCCGTGGCGGCGCAGTACGTCACGCTGCTCACCGAACTGGCCAGGATCGGCGCCGAGGACGACGTGCGAGCGGCCCTGCCGGCACCGCAGGATCGATGGCGGCAGTTCACGGCGGGCGTCCGCGCCGAGCTGTTCGGGCTCATGTCCGATCGCGGGCGTCAGCGAGCCGGGCGAGAGCTCGCGGCGCTCGACGGCCTTCCTCACATCACCGACGCCGTGGTCCATGGTGACCTCGGCGCGGAGAACGTCCTGTGGGAGCACGACGACGGGCTGCCGGTGCTCAGCGGGGTGATCGATTGGGACGAGGTCACGATCGGTGATCCCGCCGAGGACCTCGCGGCCGTCGGGGCCGGCTACGGCCCGGCCTTCCTGAATCGGGTGCTCACGCTGGGAGGCTGGACGGACAGGATGACGGCCACCCGCATCGCCGTCATCCGCGCGTCCTTCGCCCTGCAGCAGGCTCTGTCCGCGCATCGAGACGGTGACGAGGAACAACTGGCGGACGGCCTGACCGGCTACCGGTGAAGTCATCCGGGGGAACGGGGCTCAGGTGGACGGCTCCTCGGCCGGGAACAGGATCGGGCTGATCAGGTGGCGGGTGCGCTCGGGCGTGGGCGGGTTGGCGATCCTGGGCAGGAGCGCGGCGCGCAGGTCGGCGATCAGCGCGGCGCGCTCGTCCGGGCTGAGCCAGATCGCGTGCTGGCGGTAGCCGACCAGGTCGGCGGCCGGGTCGGCCTGGTCGCGGTCGAGGTAGGCGCCGAACTCGGCGAGCAGGGCCGCCATGGCCACGGCGAACGCGCGGCGGTGGTCGTCCCGCGAGGCCGAGGCGGCGGTTTCGGCGTCGATGGCCGCCCGCGCCGGGCGTAGCCGGTAGCGGCGCTCGACGGCCCCGCGTACGCGCTGCTCGCCCTCCACGTCGAGCAGGCCGCCTTCGGCCAGCAGGCCGACGTGCCGGTAGACGGTGGCCTTGGAGACATCGGGCAGCAGGTCGCACAGGCCGGAGGTGGTGAGCGTGCGGCCGCCCGCCATGGCGTGCACGATGCGCAGCCGTACGGGGTGCAGAAGCAGGTCCACCGTGTCCATGGACGTACGATCTCACACCTGCTACCTTTCTCAAACCTGAGAAAGGATGAATCATGACCGACCACGCCCTGGACGCCCCTCCGCTGGGCCGGCTGCATGACGTCGCCGGCCGCCGGATCATGCTGCACCACTCGGGCACCGGCGGCCCGCCCGTGGTGTTCCTGCCCGGCGCCGGAGTCGTCGGCCTGGACTACCTCAACGTGCACGACCGCGCGGCCGAGCTGACGACCAGCGTGCTCTACGACCGCGCGGGCACCGGCTGGAGCGAGCCGGTCGAGCTGCCCCGCACCGCGGCCGAGGTGACCGACGAGCTGCGCGAGGCGCTGCGGACGGCGGGGGTGCGCGGCCCGTACGTGCTGGCCGGGCACTCCCTGGGCGGCGCGTACGCGCGCCACTACGCCCGCCGCTTCCCCGGCGACGTCGCGGCGCTGCTGCTGCTCGACCCCTTCCACGAGGACATGGCCGCCCGCGCGCCCCGCAAGGCGCGCGAGATGCTGGACCGGATGCGGGAACAGGCGCTCCCTGAGCCGACGCCGGAGCAGCTCGACGCCGCGCGTCCGGCCGTCGAGCAGCTGCTGGCGGCCTGGCCGGACGGCGTGCGCGAGGCCCTGGTCGACCACCACCTCACCGCCTGGCGCACCGGCTGGCTGGAGGGCCGCAACCTCTACGACGAGGTCTCCGAGGAGTTCAGGGCCGCGCCGCCGGCGCCCGACGTGCCGGTGATCGTGCTGTCGGCCATGGGGGAGGACGCCACCCAGTCCCACCTCTGGCCGGAGGACGTGCTGCGGGAGATCAACGCCGGCAAGCTCGCCCTGCACGCCGAGCTGGCCGCCTCCTTCCCGCGCGGCGAGCACCGGGTGCTGGACGACGCCGGGCACGGCTGGCTGCACGAGGAACGGCCCGACGCCGTGCTCCAGGCGCTGGCCGACCTGCTGCGGGCCCTGTGAAACCCGGGGGCCGGCCGTGACTCAGGGACGCAGCGCCTTGAGCGCCAGGTCGACCAGCGCGTCGGCGTACTGCGGGGTGAGCGGGCCGGAGCGCAGCAGCCAGCGCTGGTAGAGGGGGGCGTAGAGCAGTTCGAGCGCGAGGTCGAGGTCGGCGTCGGGAGCGATCTGGCCGGCCCGCTGGGCACTGCGCAGGCGGGCCTTCTTGCCCTCGTCGACCGGGCCGGCCAGCTTCTCGCGGTATTGGGCGGCCAGCTCGGGGTCGCCGACGATCTCCAGGTTGAGCGCCCGGATCGGCGCCTCGAAGCCGGGGTCGGCGAACTCCGCCACGGTGGCCCGCATGACGGTCTTCAGGTCGGCCTCGATGTCGCCCGTGTCGGGCAGCACCACGCCCTGGTCGCCCTCGCTCAGCTCAAGAAAGGAGTCGAAGACCACGGCCCCCTTGGACCGCCACCACCGGTAGATCGTCTGCTTGCCGACGCCGGCCCGCGCGGCGATCGCCTCGACGGAGACCTTGGCGTAACCCACCTCGGACACCAGCTCCCTGGCGGCCTGGAGGATCGCCTGCCGGGAGCGCTCGCTGCGGCGCGCGGGATCGGGTTTCTGCACGCCGGTCATCATAGCCCATCGGCGAGACGATACGGTTCGTCTTGACAAGTCGCCCCGCCTTGCCGGCACACTGATGGACATGCGGCGAGACGGACCGTCTCGTCTTGGGTTGAGAAGGAGGCGAGAGCGCATGCGCGTATGGTTCGTCACGGGCGCGTCCCGCGGGCTGGGCCGGGCGTTCACCGAGGCGGCCCTGGACAGGGGCGACCGGGTCGTGGCCGCCGCCCGCGACGTCGGCCCGCTGGCCGAGCTGGAGGCCCGGCACCCGGGCTCGCTCGTCCGGCTGCCGCTCGACGTCTCCGACCGCGCCGCGGTGCGGGAGGGCGTGGACAAGGCGGCGGCCGCGTTCGGCAGGCTCGACGTCGTGGTCAACAACGCCGGCGGCCTGCTGTTCGGCATGCTGGAGGAGGCCACGGAGGAGCAGATCAGGGCGCACTTCGACGTCAACCTGTTCGGCGCGATCTGGGTCACCCAGGCGGTGGTGCCGTACCTGCGGGCCCAGGGGTCGGGGCACATCCTCCAGGTCACCTCGATGGGCGCGGGCGGCGGCGTCGCCTCGGTCGGCCTGTACGCGGCGGGCAAGTCGGCGCTCGACTCGATCACCCAGGCGCTGGCCATGGAGCTCGCGCCGTTCGGCGTCAAGGTCACCAACCTGCAGATGGGCGGCTACGACACCGGCCTGTTCACGATGGGCACCACGGCCACCGAGCCCGACCCGGTCTACGACGGGCTGCGGGCCGAGCTGGCCGCCATGTGGGGCGAGGACGCCGGCCCGCCGCCGAGCAACGCCGCGCCCGTCGTCATGGAGCTCGTGGACCTGCCCGAGCCGCCGCGCCGGCTGATCGTCGGCAGCCGCTCGTACGACCTCGTCCAGCAGATGGACGAGGCCCGCACCGCGGAGTACCGCGCCTGGGAACACCTCAGCCGCAAGGCCGACGGCTGACCTCGCCAACCCCGTCCGACCTGCGACTCCAGGGGGCGGCCGGGCGGGGATGGGTCAGGTGTTGTCCTGCTTCCGGCACAATTGCGGTGTGCGAGTCGGATTGCTGGGACCCTTCGAGGTCCGGAACGCCCAAGGGGCCGTGGTCGAGGTTCCCGGTGTCCGGCTGCGTGCGCTGCTCGCCGCCCTCGCCCTGGAGCCGGGCCGGATGGTCACGCGCGCGCGGCTGATCGACTGGATCTGGGGGGAGCGGCCACCCGCCGACGAGGTCAACGCCCTGCAGGCGCTGGTGTCCAGGCTGCGCAGGCTGCTGCCCGACGGCGTGATCGAGGCCGATTCCGGCGGCTACCGGCTGGCCGTGCCACGCGAGGCGGTGGACGTGTGCCGCTTCGAGCAGCTGATCGCCCAGGCCCGCGCGGCCGTGCCCGCCGCCCGCGCCGACCTGCTGCGCAGTGCCCTGGAGCTGTGGCGCGGCGCCCCCATGGCCGACATCGTGATGCAGGACAGCGACACGTTCGACGCCGTGGTCACCCGGCTCGACGATCTCCACGTCGCCGCGCTCGGCGACCGCATCGACGCCGACCTGCGGCTCGGCCGGGGCGCGGAGCTGGTCAACGAGCTGACCGGGCTGGTGGCCGCGTACCCGCTGCGCGAGGGGTTCGTGGCGGCGCTGATGCGGGCGCTGGCCGAGGCGGGCCGCGGGAACGAGGCGCTGACCCTCTACCAGCGCACCCGCGAGCGGCTGGCCGACGAGCTGGGCGCCGACCCGTCGGCCGAGCTGTCGGAGCTGCACACCGCGCTGCTCCGCGGCGAGGTGGGGGAGCGGACGGACAACCGCAGGACCAACCTGCGGGCCGAGCTGACGAGCTTCGTCGGCCGGCACGACGACGTCTCGGCGGTCGCCGATCTGGCCGCCAGATACCGCCTGGTCACCCTGACGGGGGCGGGCGGCTCCGGCAAGACGCGGCTGGCCACCGAGACCGCCCGTACGATGCTCCCCGAGCTGCCCGACGGCGCCTGGCTGGTCGAGCTGGCCCCGGTCCGGGCCGGCGGCGAGCTGGCGCAGGCCGCCCTGACCACGATCGGCCTGCGCGATCAGGGCATGCTCGGCGGCGGGCGCGGCGGCGACCCGATGGACCGGCTCATCACCGCGATCCGGGACCGCTCGATCCTGCTCATCCTGGACAACTGCGAGCACGTCATCGAGGCCGCCGCGGCGTTCGCGGACCGGCTGCTGGGCGAGTGCCGCGGCCTGCGCGTCCTGGCCACGAGCCGCGAGCCGCTCGGCATCACCGGCGAGGTGTTGTGGCAGGTCGAGCCGCTCACGCTGCCCGCCGAGGGCTCCTCGCCCGCCGAGAGCGGGGCCTCGCCGGCGGTGCGGCTGCTGCGCGACCGCGCGGACCTGGTGCGCCAGGACATCGGCTCCGACGCCCCCACCCTTGCGGCCATGGCGCGGATCTGCCGGGCGCTCGACGGCAACCCGCTGGCGATCGAACTGGCCGCGGCCCGGTTGCGCACCATGTCGGTCGACCAGCTCGCCCGCCGTCTCGACGACCGGTTCCGCCTGCTGAACAGCGGCAGCCGTACGGCGCTCGCCCGGCACCGGACGTTGCGCGCGGTCGTCGACTGGAGCTGGGACCTGCTGAGCGAGGCCGAGCGCGGCGTGCTGCGCCGGTTGTCGGTGTTCTCCGGCGGGGCGAGCCTGGAGGCGGCCGAACGTGTGTGCGGCGACGAGGCGTCCGCCGGCGAGCTGGTCTTCGACGTGCTGACCGCGCTGACCGAGAAGTCGCTGCTGCTGGCCGACGACGAGGGCGCCCCGCGCTACCGGATGCTCAACACCATCAGGGAGTACGCGGCCCAGCGGCTGGAGGAGGCCGGGGAGTCCGAGGCGGCGCGGCGGGCGCACCTGGCCCACTTCACCGAGCTGGCCGAGAGCGCCGACCCGCACCTGCGCCGGGCCGAGCAGCTGGAGTGGCTGGCCGTGCTCGACGCCGAGCACGACAACATCATCACCGCCCTGCGCGGGGCGATCGCCGAGGGGTGGGCGTACGAGGCGATGCGGCTGGTCGGGGGCGCCGGCTACTACTTGTTCCTCAGCGGCCACCGGGCCGAGGGCACCGAGCTGAGCCTCGCCGCGTCCGCGCTGGAGGGTGAGGTGCCCGACGAGGTGCGGGCGATGGCGTACCTCATGGTGACCATGTTCGTGACGTCCGGCGTGGGTGGCGACCAGTTCCAGGCGCGGGAGTGGATCCAGGAGGCCCACCGGCTGGCCCTGAGCAGCGGGTCGCGGCAGCCGCTGCTCGGGTTCGCCGGGCTGCTGGAGCGCACGCTGCAGGGCCCGGCGGCGTTCCTGCCGGCGTTCGAGCCGCTGATCGCCGACGCCGATCCCTGGGTGCGGGCGCAGGGCAGGCTGGCCCGCGGCCGGTTCCGGCTCACGCTCGGCGCCGACGAGACCGACGTCGACGTCGACGCCGAGACCGCGCTCGCCGAGTTCCGCGCGCTGGGCGACCGCATGGGCATCTCCCTGTCGCTGACCTTCCTGGCCGATCGGCTCGCCATGCGCGGCGAGTTCGCCCGTGCCTGCGAGTACTACCAAGAGAGCGCCGTGGCACTGACCGAGGTGGGCGCGACCGAGGACGTCGTGGGCGTGTGGGCCCGGCAGGCCCAGCTCCACTGGCTGCTCGGCGACGAGCGGGCCAGCGCCTCGGCCATGGCCGAGGCCCAGCGGCACGCCGACGGGATCGTCTGGCCGGACTCCCTCGCCGAGCTGGCGCTCGGGCAGGCGAAGCTGGCGCGCTGGCGCGGCGAGGCGGACCAGGTGCGCGAGCACCTGGCCACCGTTCGGGCGGTGCTGGCGGACGAGGAGATGGTCGCCTCGGTCCGCTCCACGATCATGGACCTGTACGGCTACCTCGCCGACGACGTCGAGCAGGCCCGCGCGTACCGGCGCAGGGCGTTCGACGCGGCCGTGGAGAACATGTTCCCGCCCACCATCGCCGAGGCGCTGGTCGGGATCGCCGACGTCGCGCTGCGCGAAGGCCAGGACGAGCAGGCCGCGCGGCTGATCGCGGCCAGCGAGGCCGTGCGCGGCACGCCGGACCGCTCGCTGCCGGACGCCGCCCGCATCGCCGGACAGGCGCGCGAGCGCCTCGGCGAGACCGGGTTCGCCGAGGCGGACCGCGACGGCCGCCGCCGCGACTTCCGGGAACTGGCCGAGCTCACCCTCACCCGCTGAACGTCCCGCGCGCCCACGATCGATCCGCCGACCTGCTGCGCCCGCCCGTCAGGGACCAGGGCGATAGATCAGGTGCAGGACGCCGGTGGCGAAGGCGGCCGAGTGGACCAGGCGCAGCGGGGTCGGACCGCCATCGGCGAAGAGCCGCTCCCCACGGCCGAGGACGACCGGGTGGATGAGGAGATGCAGTTCGTCGAGCAGGTTGTCGCGCAGCAGCGATCGCACCAGGGTCAAGCTGCCGCTGATGGTGACGTGCCGGTCCGGCCCCTGCTTGAGGGCGGCGAGTTGACCGGAGACCGGGCCGGGGATGACTGTGGTGTTCTGCCAGGCCGGGGATGTCAGCGTGGTCGAGGCCACCAGCTTGGGCATCGAGTTGATCCGGTCGGCGAACGGCACCTCGCCACCTCTGCCGGGCCAGGAGGCGGCGAACACCTCGTAGGTCCTGCGTCCGAGCAGGAGGATGTCGGCTTCGTCGAGCTGGCCGGAGACGGCCGCGGCCATCTCCTCGTCGTAGTACGGGAAGTGCCACTGCTCGGGGGCTTCCACGACACCGTCCAGCGACACGAACAGCTGCGAGACGATGGTGCTCATGCTGTGGCCGCGGTGAAGAACGCGGCGAGCGCGGGGGCGATGGCCTCGGGGGCCACGTTGTGCGGCTGACCGGTGAGGGTGGCTCGCCGGACGTCCGGCAGCAGGTCGGCCACGGCCTGCGCCGTGCTGCTGATCCACGGGATGGTCTCGCCGTCGATCACCAGAGTGGGCACCGTGACGCCGGTCAGCCGATCGGCGGGCAGGGAGAAGTCGCCGGTGATGGTGGCGTCGTAGATGAGCGTGTGGGCCACGGCCTCCATCGCCGGCCAGCCCGGGAAGTCGCGCATCGGGGCCACGAACTCGGCCGGGATGCCGACCGCGGCGGTGAGGAACAGCTCGCACATGTCGCCCCTGCGGCCCTCGGCCAGCAGCGCCACGAGCTGCTCGCGGTAGTCGGCCGGCACCGGCGTACGGGTGCCGGGCAGGATGTAGGGAACCTCCCACACCGCCAGCCTGTCGACGGCGAGCCCGCGGGCGGCGGCCTCCAGGGCGATGATGCCACCGCCGGAGGTGCCGTACAGGTGCGCCGACCCGCCCGCCGCGGCGATGACGGCCTCGATGTCCTCGAACTCGCGGTCCACCGCGTAGGGGGCGGTGTCACCGCTGTCGCCACGGCCGCGCCGGTCGTAGTTGTAGACGGTCAGGTCCTTGGCCAGCAGCTCGACCAGGGGCGCGGTCGCGGATCGGTCGTTGGGGCCGGCGCCGATGAGGATCACCGCCGGCCCCTGCCCGATCCGGTCGTAGGCGATCGCGGTGCCGTCCTGCGAGATGACCTTGTCCATGTCGCTTCCTTCGTGTTGGTGTTCGTCGGTTGCATGATCAGAATGCTGCACGTGACGGCTGTTCCACATCCGTGGTCTCCACTGATTCGCTACTGAGACCTCCGTGACGTCCGCACGTACGTGATGATGTCCGAATGATCGCAAAGGTGTCCCAGCGCGAGGCCGAGGTGCTGGCGGCGGTGGCGGCGCGGCTGTCGAACGCGCAGATCGCGAACAGGTTGCGCATCTCCGTCCGCACGGTCGAGAGCCACGTCGCCTCGCTGCTGCGCAAGTACGGCGTGGCCGACCGGCAGGAGCTGGCGCAGCAGGCGACGCAGGCCGGTGCGGACCGCGACATCCCCGATGGGCCGCACCTCGGGGTTCCCACCCCGATGACCTCGTTCGTCGGGCGCGAACGTGAACACGAGGCGGTCCTGGCGGCGTTCGGCGCCTCCCGGCTGGTCACCCTGCTGGGGCCCGGCGGCGCGGGCAAGAGCCGCCTCGCGGCGGAGATCTGCGCCACGTACCCGGCCGGCGGGGCGTTCGTGGACCTGGTTCCCGTACGGGACGGGTTCGTCGCGCAGGCGACGGCCAAGGTGCTCGGGGTCAGTGAGCGCGCCCAGCAGCCGTTGGAGGATGCCGTCATCGAACGGCTTCGCCGCGATCGGGCGCTGCTCGTCCTCGACAACTGCGAGCATGTGCTGGACACCGCCGCCGGCTTCGCGGAGCGCATGCTGGCAGCCTGTCCGGGCACCCGGATCCTCGTGACGAGCCGCGAGCGCCTCGGCGTGCCCGGCGAACGAACCGTGCCGATCGGCCCGCTGCCTCTGGCCTCCGACGCGGAGGCGCTCTTCCTCGACCGGGCCACCGCGGCCGATCCGGAGTTCGACGCCGACCTGGCCCTGCTGACGGAGATCTGCGCCCGGCTCGACGGCATTCCCCTGGCCATCGAGCTCGCCGCGGCCCGCAGCGCCTCTTTGGGGCTTGCCGGGCTGCTCGTCGCGCTCGACGACGCGCTGAGGCTGCTCACCGGAGGACGGGCAGCCGACCGGCGGCATCGATCCCTGCGCGCGGTGCTCGAATGGAGTCACGACCTGCTCGACGAGGAGGAGCAGGCGCTGTTCCGACGACTGTCGGTCTTCTGCGGCGGCTTCGACCTGGCCGCCGTGACGGCGCTCGCCGCCGGCCGCCCATCCGGCGCCGTGAGCCATGTGCTGGGGCGACTCGTCGACAAGAGTCTCGTCTTACGCGTCCCGGGGACGGCGAGCCGATGGCGGCTCCTGCAGACCGTCAGAGCCTTCGCCGAGGACCTGCTACGAGACTCCGGCGAGTACGAAGCGGCTCGGGAACTCCATCTGCTGTGGGCCGCCGGTACCGCGACGGCGATGCGGGAGCGGCTGATCGCCGCCGGGCAGCACGGCGCCGGGACAGCGGCGCCGTTCGAAGACAGCCAGAAGGACGGCGCCGAGGGCTGGCGGCGGGAGTTCGACGAGGTCTCGGACGATCTGCGTGCGGCGCTGGCCGCCGCACCGCCCGGACCGGGCGGGGCGGCGCACCGGCTGGCCCGCTCGCTGGGACACCTCACCTTCGCCCGCCGATTCCTGGCCGAGGCCCAAGGCCACTACCGGCAGGCAGCCGAACGAGCGCCCGGTCCCGCCGAAGCGGCCGAAGACCTGCGGCACGCGGCCGACTGCTCCCTGGACAACATCTCCGGGCAATACGTGTTCGACCTGCTGCTCGCCTCGGCGGCGCAGGCCCACGCCGCGGGCGACGAGAACGGCCGCGCGGTCGCCCTGGCCCGTGCGGTGGAGACAGCGGCGAGGTTTCTGGCCTCCTTCCCCGAGGGCATTCCCGGCGAGCGGCTTCGCCGTCATCTCACCGAGGCCGCCGAGGCCGGAGACCCGGGCGACCCGACCGTGGCCGCGGCCCTCGCCGCGGCGGCGGCCTGGACCGCGCGGCCGGGCGCCTTCGACCCGGACCCGGCCCTGGCCGCCCGCGCGCTCGCCGTCGCACGGACGACGGGCGACGCCGTGCTCATCAGCGCGGGGCTCGACGCGGTGACGACCGCCGCCGTACGGGCCGGCCGGCATCACGAAGCCCGGCGGTACACCGAGGAGCGGCTGGCACTGCTGTCGGAGATGAACCGCGACGACCCGCGTTCGGCCATCGAGATCGTGGACACCCTGCACGTGGCCTGCACCGACGCGATCGTCGCGGGCGATCTGCCCGCGGCGATCACCGCCGGTCGGATCATGATGGCCGACGACCTCGTCGGAGACCACCCCTACATCTCGGCCAGCAGACTGATCCCCGCGCTCGTCCTCACCGGGGACCTCGGCGCGGCCCTGCGCTACGGCGAACGGATGTGGGAGGGCTGGGAACGAGCCGGCCGGCCGCCGGCCGGATGGCTGCTGCCTTCCGTGTCGGCCATCGCGCTCGCCCATGGACTTCTCGACGACCCGGTCCGTTTCCGGCTCTGGCGTCACAGGGCCGGCGTGGTGGTCGACCACGCGCAGGCCGGGCATGCCCGGCTGACTTCCTTCGGCGCGTTCGTCGATGCCCGTGCCGCGCTGCAGTCCGGTGACCTGAGCGACGCCGGCGCCCTGGTGGAGCGGGCTTTCGGCACGTTCTCGATGGGACGTTACGCGCCGTACGCGCAGGCGGCGGGAGCCGAGCTCGCGGTCGTCGCCGGGCTGCCCGACGCCCCGGACCGGCTCGCGGCCGCGCTCCTGACAGCCGGTGAGAACCTCTGGGCCTCGGCATGCCTGGCTCGCGCCGGCGGCAGGCTCCACGCGGACCCGGACGCGCTGGCGGCCTCGGTCGCCCAGTGGGAGGGCATCGACGCTCGGCTGGAACGAGCCCATACCCTGCTGCTGATCCCGCATCGCGCCGAAGAGGGCCGAGCCGCCCTCGACGCACTGCTCTTGGCCGACGATCTCGGGTCGATCAGCTCCCCAGCTGGGCGAGCCCGGCGGCGCCGGACACCCCGGTAGCCGGTTATGGGGCGTTCGTGCCGTCGCGCGCTGCGATGGCCGCGGCCATGAAGTCCTGGAAACGCGCGAACTGTTGCTGATCCATCTTCAGCGGCACCCCGTTGACGATCCGGTCCTTGTACCGGGTACCGATCGTGACCTTGAAGCCGTCACCGTGTGGTTTCGCGTCCACGCCGAGGAACGCCACGTGGTATCGCCTGGCCTCAGTCAGGCAATGGAAGATTTCGAAGGTCCTCCCGTCCTGCACCAGGATGTACTCACCGATCGCGAACTCCGCTGCCATGGTCTCCCGTTCATGCCGCTTGCTGTGTCCAGGGTCATTCGAGCCGGCACGACGGGTGGTAGGCCCGACTCGCACCAATCATGAACCGCTACCGCGAACTACCGCAAAGCTACTTGAGCCGGTGACCGGGATCGTCCTCATGCCTTCAGCTTGCCTCCGCCGTCGACGGTGAGGACCGTGCCCGTGGTGAAGGTGTTGCCGATGACGAACGCGATCGCGGAGGCGATGTCGGCCGGCTCGGCCACGCGGTTGAGCGGCGAGGCGGCGGCGAAGCCCTTCATGGCCTCGGCCCTGACCGCCTCGTCCAGCCAGCTCCACCACTCGGTGTCCACCACGCCCGGCGAGACCGCGTTGACCCTGATCGGCGCCAGCTCCACGGCCAGGCCCGGGACGACGGCCTCGATCGCCCCGTTGATCGCGGCCAGCCCGCTGGAACCGGGGAAGGCGGCGCCTGCCGAGGCGGCGGCGACGAAAGTGAGCGAGCCGCGCTCCGACAGTGCCGTCGCCGCTGCGAGGAGCGAGACATCCAGGCACGCGATCCTGCGCGCGGCCCTGGATCTGTGCGAGCGCGACGGTTATCAGAACGTCACGTTGAAGGGCATCGCGCAGGCCGCGGGCACCGGCAGGCAGACCGTCTACCGCTGGTGGCGGACCAAGGCGGAGGTGATGCTCGAAGCGCTGACCGCGTTCGTCGAGGCGCCCACAGGCAGCGAGGACCTGCGCACGTTCCTCCTGGAGACCTTCCGGCTGAGCGGTGGCCCGGCGGGCGGGGTGGTCGTGGGTCTGATGGCCGACGCGCAGAGCGACGAGGCGTTCGCCGTAAGCATGCGCGGGTTCATCGACTCCCGCCGGTGCGCGCTGCGTACCGTGCTCGCCAGGACGCTGCCCGCGGACGTGGATCTGGAGTTGGCGGTCGACATGGTGTTCGGCGCGATGTGGTACCGGTTGATGAACCGCCACGCGCCCGTCGACGAGTCGCTCGCCGACGATGTCACCGCGATGCTTGCCCGGCTGTCGTCGTGACGTGAACGACCGCCGCCGACTGGACGTGCCAGGGGTCTCGGATTGTCAGTGACTACCGGCATTGTAGTGCTATGACCGAGACGCCCCCTTTTACCGTCCTCGCTGATGACACGGCCTACGCCGAGGCCGTGCAGCTCGCCGTGGACTCCGCCGCCGCCTACTACGCCGACGGCACCTCCACCCTCGACGACGACGCCTACGACCGGCTGGTGCGCGGTATCCAGGCTTACGAGGAGGCCCATCCCGAGCAGGTGCTGCCGACCTCGCCGACGGGCAAGGTCGCGGGCGGCGCGGTCGTGGGGGACGTGCCGCACACCGTGCCGATGCTCAGCCTGGACAACGTGTTCGGCGCCGAGCAGCTCGCCGACTGGGCCGCCTCGGTCGAGCGCAGGCTCGGCCGTCCGGTCACCGCGTGGAGCGTCGAACCCAAGCTCGACGGCCTGGCCATCTCGGCCCGCTACCGCGGCGGCCGGCTGGCCCAGCTCGTCACCCGGGGCGACGGCACCGCGGGCGAGGACGTCTCGCACGCCATCGGCACCATCGTCGGCCTGCCCGAGCGGCTGGCCGAGCCGGTCACGGTGGAGCTGCGCGGCGAGGTCATGATGACGACGTCGCAGTTCGAGGAGGCGTGCGCCAAGCGCTCGGCGCACGACGGCACCACGTTCGCCAACCCGCGCAGCGCCGCCGCCGGCACGCTGCGCGCCCAGGACCGGCCGTACGTGTGCGAGCTGACGTTCTTCGGCTACGGCGCGCTGCCCGCGCCGGGCGACGACTCCGAGCTGGCGGTGCGGCTGCGCGAGCTGCCGCACAGCCAGGTCATGGAGTGGGTGGCCGGGCAGGGTGTGCAGACCACGGCCGCCACCGCGGTCGCCGGGATCGTCACCGACACGCTGGAGCGGGTGCAGGAGCGCGTCGGCGAGATCGCCGCGGCCCGCGGCGGGCTGCCGTTCGGCATCGACGGCATCGTGATCAAGTGTGACCTGGCCTCCGACCAGGCCGAGGCCGGGTTCAGCTCACGCGCGCCGCGCTGGGCGACCGCCTACAAGCTGCCCGCCACCGAGAAGATCACCAAGCTGGTCGGCGTGGAGTGGAACACCGGCCGCACCGGGATCATCGCCCCGCGCGCCGTGCTGGAGCCGGTCGAGCTCGACGGCAGCGTCGTCACCTACGCCACCCTGCACAACGTCGCCGACATCACCCGGCGCGGCCTGATGCTGGGCGACAGCGTGGTCGTCTACAAGGCGGGCGACGTGATCCCGCGGGTGGAGTCGCCGGTGGTGCACCTGCGTACCGGCGAGGAGCGGCCGATCCCGATCCCGCAGGTCTGCCCGTCCTGCGGCGACGCCATCGACAGCTCGCAGGAACGGTGGCGGTGCGTGCGCGGGCGGGCCTGCCGGGCCATCGCCTCCATCGTCTACGCCGCCGGACGCGACCAGCTCGACATCGAGGGCCTGGCCGAGAACCGCATCAAGCAGCTGCTGGACGCCGGTCTGATCGCCGACTTCGCCGACCTGTTCTTCCTCACCCGCGAGCAGCTGCTCAGCCTGGACCGCATGGGCGAGACCAGCACCGACAACCTGCTGGCCGCCTTCGAGCAGGTCAAGGGGCGGCCGCTGAGCCGGGTGTTCGCGGCGCTCGGCGTCCGCGGCACCGGCCGGTCGATGAGCCGCCGCATCGCCCGCCACTTCGGTTCGATGGAGGCCATCCGGGCCGCCGACGCCGAGGCGATCCAGGCGGTCGAGGGCATCGGCCCGGAGAAGGCCCCGGTCGTGGTGGCCGAGCTGATCGAGGTCGGCCCGCTGATCGACAAGCTGGTCCAGGCGGGCGTGAACATGGCCGAGCCGGGCTGGACGCCCCCCGCCGAACCCGGCTCCCCGGAGACCGGCGGCGGGACCGGGCTGCCGCTGGCCGGGATGTCGGTCGTGGTGACCGGCGCGATGAGCGGCACGCTGGAGGCGTTGAGCCGCAACCAGATGAACGAGCTGATCGAACGCGCCGGCGGCAAGGCGTCCTCCAGCGTCTCGGCCAAGACGTCGCTGCTGGTGGCAGGGGAGAAGGCCGGCTCCAAGCGGGCCAAGGCCGAGAGCCTGGGAGTGCGCATCGTGACGCCGGAGGAGTTCGCCGAACTTGTCAGCTCCTCTCTGTAGCTTCATGAGCCGAAGCAGGTTCCGTGGAGGCGAGCTGCCGCCACGGAACTGCCCAGTGGTAACGGCTGAGTGCCGTGCTCAGAACTTGCGGTCGCGGGTGGCCTCGGCTCCGCAGCTGGGATCTGCTCGGGAGGGGGGCGGCCCCGCTTCCCCCGGCCGCCGCCTCCTCGGCGATGTCGAGGTCACCGAAACGCCTGGTCAGAGCGCCCAGCACCCGTGCCTACTCCTCGTGGTGGACCCGGGCGATCGCCTCCTCGACGTCGCTCACAGGAACGGCCGCACCTCGATCTTCCGATCGCAGACCTTCGACGCCTCCGCGGCGAGCTTGAGCGCCACATCCAGATCGGGGGCCTCCCACACCCAGACGCCGGCGAGATACTCCTTCGACTCCACGAAAGGCCCATCGCTGAACACCGCCTGCTCGCCCCGGTTGTCGACGACCGTGGCCGCGTCGGTGTCCGCAAGTCCGCCCGAGAAGACCCAGTAACCCTCGGCGATCAGCCGTTCGTTGAACGCGCTGATGGCGGGCCGTCTGTCCGTGCTGCCAGGATCGCTCTTGTCATCGATCACGGAAACCAGGTACCGCATTTGAAGATCAACTCCTGTGGTGTCAGGACAGCGTGGTCCGGTGGCCAGGGACTTCAGGCCGTCGCGTACTGCGGGCGTCCAGCCGGCCGGTAGACCTGGATCGACACACCCTTGGAGTCGACCCGCGATTCGACCAGGTCGAGCGCAAGATCGGGGCCGGCGTCGGGGAACAACCGCGCGCCCTGGCCGACGACCACCGGGACGGTGATCAGAATCATTTCGTCGACCAGGTCGTTCTCCAGCAGCCACTGGATCAGGATGCCACTGCCGTGCACCTGCAGCTCACCCCCGGGCTTGGCCTTCAGCTCGCTGATAGCCGCCGCGAGGTCACCGCGGAGAACGGTCGTGTCCTGCCAACGCGGGGCGGTGAGCGTGGTCGAGGCAACGTACTTGGGGGCCTCGTTCAAGGCCGCGCCGATGGGATGTGCACGCATCTGGTCGATCGCCCCCCAAGAGCCGGCGAACAGCTCATAAGTGCGCCGGCCGAACAGGAACGCCTCGGCGCGCTGATATGCCTGCCTGATGAACGTCCTGGTCTCGTCGTCACCCTTCCCCCGGGCCCATCCGCCGCGCTCGAATCCGTTCCCGCGGTCATCCGACGCGGCGCCGTTTCCCTGCATCACTCCGTCGACGGTGACCTGAGTCATGGTCGTCAGCTTCATGGTCGCGCTTCCTCCGCCTGTGGCGCCGCCCCTCGCGGGCGGCCTCACCCCTGCTACGAACGCCACCGCCCCGATCCGACACCGGCTCCCGGATTTCTTCGCAGAATTCCCGGGACGCCGGTCGTCAGCGATCCGACACACCGACGCGGACATCGGCGGCGAACGCTCCGCACACATCGCCCAGATCATTCTCGACGGAATACGGCCCCGATCCCGATGGCAGCACGGGCCCCAGCCGCTCTACTCGCCACCAGGCCAAGGACCTCCACTCCCACGACGTCCCCGGAGGAGGCGCGATCAGTACCCTGACGAGGTGACGATGGACGCCGCCATGTCGAGGGCCACGAGTGGCGCAGTCGACTCTCCTCCGATCCCTCTGCCAAAACACATCGCGGAGCTGCTGTCCGACGTGGGAAGCCCGCTGCGACTGGTGGCCCACCTGCGGGCCGTCCACGATGTCGCGCACCAACTGGTCGCCTGGTTGGAGAGGCACCGTCCCACCTTGATCTTCGACCATGAGGCGGTGCTGTTCGGGGCCGCGACGCACGACATAGGAAAGGCCGTCCATCCCGGCGAGCTCTCCGGCCCTGGATCGGCGCATGAGGAAGCGGGGCAAGCCCTTCTGCTCGGCCGCGGCGTCAACCCGGAGCACGCCCGCTTCGCCGCGACGCACGCATCCTGGACGCGGCAGGATGTCGGCCTGGAAGACCTTCTTGTCAGCCTCGCCGACAAGATCTGGAAGAACAAACGCGTCCCGGACCTGGAGGACCTCATCGTGGCCCGCCTGTCCGAGGCCACCGGCCGAGCAACGTGGGAGGAGCTCATCGCCCTCGACGAGGTCCTCTCTCACATCGGCGACGGGGCCGACGAACGATTGGCGTTCCAGGCATCCTTCCCGATCCACAGCTGAAAGCCGGCGACACACCATGACGATGAACTCCGGCACCTCCGGTCGGATACCTCGGATTCCGCCGAGGCCAGAGCTTCCCGATCTCGCCGCTGCCCGCAGGCTCGGCCCCGCGGAGACCGTCGAGGCCCGCTGGCAGCAGTTGCTGCTCGTCTGGCGCCGGCATCACGAGCGGCATGAAGCCTTGCACCCCGGCAACGCCTACCCAGGCATCGTGGCTCTGATCGAGGCTGCCGGCGCGGAACCGAAACTCCGGCAGCTCTATCCCTTCACCAGCCATTTCAGGGTGCTGTTCAGCAGCTGCACGAGTTATCCGTGGTCGGTCCGGGCGCCGTCGATCGAACCGCTACGTGACGGCCGGTTTCGTGTCCGTCGTCCCGGAAGCTCCGAAGCCATCGGGGTCACCCACACCGCGGGCATCGCAGTGGCCCTCGCCGTCGACAACCTCCCAGCCGGGCTCGGCCCAGCTGGCGACTGTCAAGGAGATGGCACTCGTGATCTTTGAGGAAAATGCGAAGCAGCGGTTCCTGATCTTGCATGACTACGGCATGGGTGGTTCGTGGTGGTGGGTCCGCGCCCGTTCGGCTCGCGAGGTCCTGGAGACGTTCGCGAAGGTCGAGGTGATCGAGGCCCCGGAAGAGATCGAGCGGGCTGAGGGATGGAACCTGGACGAAGCCGATGTCGACGCGCCGACGATGCCTGCGGGCTTGGACTGCTTGCACGCCCAGCGGCAAGCACACCGGCACCTTCCCGGCTTCGGAGCGCTTGCCGATCGAACCATCGTCCACCTTCGGCGCCGCTGGGACGGAGACGACGGAGTCGACCCGGCCGACCACCTGATGGAGATCGGAGCGGCTGCTCATCTGGCAGTCATCGAGAAGACTGCCAGGTCATGAGCCTCGCACCCGTCCCGCTCAGCGATCCGCACGGTGCCCTCCCGCTGGTATCCAGCCTTCTCTGCCACCCGCAGGGAAGCGGCGTTGTCGATGCGAGAGCGCAACTGGACACGCCGTATCCCACCGTTGACAAGCGCCCACCGTCCAACCGCGCGCGCGGCCTCGGTCGCATGGCCGCGACCTCGCTGACTGGTGTGAATTCCGTAACCGATCTCGGTGCGGCCGACCTCCCAGTCGGTGTCGCGCAACCCGATACTGCCGACGATCTGGCCGGTGGCCTGCTCCACGATCGCCAGGTGTACGCCCTCACCGTCCAGCCGTCGCCGGTGCACAGTGTCGGTCAGCCACCCGTGCACGTCGGCGACCACCTCTGGGGAGCCGGGGGGCAGCGCCGTTCGATCACCGGAGGCCACGAATGCCGCCACGGGCCCGGCATCCTGCGGCCCGAACTCACGAATCACCAATCCATCGGCGATGATCTTCACTGGAGGGAACACGGCGTGCAGTTTAAGCCCCCCACCTGGCGCGCGATGTGTCGGGTGGTCGGACGCCCGGGTCGGACCTCCCTTGTCCCTCAGCGCCCCGGGAATCCTCCACCACGACCGCGCCCTGCGACACCAAAGGCTGGAGGGCGTGGACACCGCCGTGCCATGCGGGACCCTGCGCGCCGCGGGCTTCGCGCCGACCGCGGCCATCCCGGCATGAGCATGTCAGGTCGTCGAGGGTGGCCGGAGCGTCCTCGCAGCGCATTGCGGCGACGCGTCCCTCATTGCGTCAGGAGGTTGGTTCGGACGGTGGTTCAGGGCAGCACTGCAGGCAGGCCGCGCGAGTCGACCTTCGCGACGATCAGCGCGGGGGTGCTGGACGACGTCTTCACGGTGGCGAGCGCCTGGTCGAGCTCTGCCGCGGTGTCCACGGAGTACGTGGACCGGACGCCCAGAGCGTTGGCGAACTTGACGAAGTCCCATTGGTTGAGCACGACGTAGGGCTTCGGCGTCACGCCGGGGTTGGTGAAGTAGTCCGAGTCGATGAGGTACTGCTCCAGGCCGTAGATGCCGTTGTCGATGACCACCACGACGGGGTTGCGGTCATAGCGTACGAACGTGGACAGTGCCTGGGCGGTCATGTGGAAGCCGCCGTCGCCGCAGATGACCAGGGGACGCCTGCTCGACCCGAAGGACGCGCCGACGGCAGCGGCCACGGAATGGCCGATGGAGGCCCACACGGCGCTGCTCAGGAACCCGTCACGGCCCTTGACCGGCAGGTTCGCCGCCGACGCGCCACCGAGGAAGGTGTCCGGCATCGCCAGCCATGAGGCTTCCAGGGCGACACCGACGCGGTCGAACACCTGGGCGTAGGTCAGCGGGCCGGTGGCGACGGGCGGGGCCGGGTCGACGGCCGCGGAGATGGGAACAGGCGCCTCCTTCGCCGCCTCGGCCACGAGTGCGGTCACCAGGGCGGTGATGTCCGCGTTCTGCTTGCTCCCGTTCTTGATCTTCACCTTGCCGTCGTAGGCGGTGACGATGTGGTCGGTGTTGTCCCGGATGAACGTGGCGTAGCTGCCGGGGAAGACGCAGCCGAGCATCACGATCAGGTCCGCGTCCCGGACCTCGGGGGGCTGGCAGCTCGGCGGGGCGAAGACCCCGACCCAGCCGTCGTCCTGTTCGGACAGCACCGATTTGGCCAGCACCTGGGTCGACCAGCGGACACCGAGCTTGGCGATCAGGGCGGCGACCTTGTCGGCCAGTCCGTAACGCTGGACCTCGACGCCCAGCAGGAGCACGGGTTTCGTGGCGGCGCGCACGAGGCCCACGATCGTGGTGGCGAGCTGCTGCTCCGTGCCCACCGCCGGATTGGTGACGGGCAGCGCGCCGGCCGGGGGCGTACAGGCCGCCGTCCAGATGGTCCTATCGATCTCGATGTAGACCGGCCGTTTCTTCCTGATCGCCGTGGAGATCGCGCTGTCGACCAGGGCGGGCACGTCGGCGGCCTGCCCGGCGCGGGCGGCGCTCGCGGTGACCAGCCGGTAGGCGTTGAGGTCTCCGTCGGGCTGGCCGGTCGAGTGCGAGAACAGGACGTCCAGGTTCTTCAGGTTGGCCAGGTTTGCGGCGCTCGGGCCGCCGTTCACGACGACGACCGGGCTGCGCTCGACGAACGCGCCGGCGATGGCGTTGATCATGCTGAGCATGCCGACGCCGTTGGCCACCGCGGCGGCGCCGAGGCCCTTCGTACGCGCGTAACCGTCGGCCGCGTATCCCGCTTCGAGGTCGGTGGCGGTCACGACCGGCGTGATGTGGTGCGCGCCCACCGCGTCGAACAGCGGGGCACCATATGCGGCGGGCACACCGAACAGGGTGTCGACCTGTTGCTGGCTCAGCCGCTCGAGGATGTAGTCGGCAACGGTGAAGGGCACGATGACGCTCCTGGGCATGCCCGCCGTACGGCAGATCAGTCGGAAGGGACAGGCGCGGATCGTCCGGCCGCTTGGGACGCCTACCCGCGCGGCCGGCCGGGCGAACGCGCGGGAGCCGTGCCTTGACCTTACTCAGGACGGGTGTTTCCGCAGGTCAAGACGTCCATGTGCGGCACGGCCGGACGTCGTCGCCGCTCTGGAAACAGTCGTCCAGAGGCCGGTCAAGCGTTGGAGTCCGGGGAAAGCCCGGAGGCCTGCACGGGTATGCGTACCGATGGCCAAGCATCTGATCACCGGAGCCCGACATGCTGCTGGACGAGCGTGGAGTGAGCACACCTTCCAACCTGCCCACTCCGGACTTCACCTTCGATCCCCATCAGCCGGGCGCGTGCGTCGCGGGTCTGAGGCCCTACCGCAAGAACTCCTATCGGCTCGGCGGAGAGGAGCTCGGCGACAGGTTCGTCATCCACAACTACGGCCACGGCGGTGGAGGCATCACGCTGAGCTGGGGCTGCGCCGCCGCGGTGCGGGACATGGTCCTCAAACGTCAGGTGGACACCAAGGTCATCGAAAGGGAGATCGCGGTGATCGGCGCGGGCGTCATGGGAATGACCGCCGCGACCCTGCTGCTCGACCTCGGGCTGAACGTCACGATCTATTCCGACCGCAAGCCGGTCGAGACCACGTCGTACAAGGCCGGCGGCCAATGGGCCGCGTCGATCCTGGAGTATTCCAAGGACTTCGCCAAGGTGCAGGAGTTCCAGTACATCCTCGCGACCGCCTACACGATGTTCAAGGCCAGCATCGGCAAGGGCTTCGGCGTGTCCGAGGTCGACAACTACAGCGTCCGCCCCACGTCGGGCATCGACGTGGTGCATGAACTCGTGCCGGGACTGCTGCCGCCGCGCGAATATCTCCCGCGCCTGCCGTTCCAAGGACACAACATCTCCGGATACAGGTACCGGACGTTGCTCGTCGAACCGCCGATCCTCATTCCCAGGCTGGAACGCGACCTGAGGGCGCGCGGCGTCATGTTCGTGAGCCGGAGATTCATCAACAGCACGGACGTGCTCACGTCCCTGACGCAAAAAGTCATCATCAACTGCACCGGCCTCGGCGCGAAGGAACTGTGGAACGACAACGACATGATCTCGTACCGAGGACAGCTCGCGATGTTGCGGCCGCAGGTGAACCTGGAATACCTGTACGGGCAGAACGGGTACATGTTCCCGCGCCATGACCGCGTCGTCATCGGGGGCACCGTCGAGGACAACGACCACGAGGTGTTCGAGCCCGACAAATGCAAAGGCCTGGTGGACTACATGGCCGGCGTGTTCGGCCAGGGGCCCGCGGTGCCGATGCCGGACTTCCACGTTCACCATCCGCGCAACGAGCGCCTGGTCGATCCGAGACTGTCGATCGCCCATGACGCCGAGGACTGAACGCGGGAATGTCAGCAACCACAGGAAGTGACGAGGCGTCAATGACTCAGACAGTTCAGGGATTCAGCGTCCAAGCCAAGTGTCTTGCTCAGGACGGCAAGCCGTGGCATCTGCCCGGACCGGACGACACAGCAGAGAAGGGGGAGAGAGTGACCCTGTATATCACCGCTCGCCTTCTCAACTCGTCGCAGCCCTCCACGGACCTGGCGATGATCGACTGCGAAGTGCTCCGCGGATTCACGCCAGTCACGGACTCGCTCGACGCCCTCGTCGCAGGCGGCCTCGTCACCTTGTACGACATAGATGAGACAGATCAGTTGAACCAGCGACTGGAGCTCTACCTCAAGGAAGTCGGAAGCACCCCTACCGAGATCGCCTTCGAGATCGAGTGCAAACACGCGGTCCGCGACCTGAAACCGTCGACGATCGAACTCTCCGACTCCTACGACGCCGACAGCGGCGTTACCACCACGTATCCCACGGTCAAAGAATGACGAGCCAGTCGTTGGCGGCAGCGATGGGGATGGCGGCCTCGTAGCGGGCAGCACCGGCTCCGCGCCGCCTCCGGCAGTCCCGCGTACGACAGCTCGCACGCCACCCTGACCGCCACCTCTTCGGCAAGGGCACGGGCACCACCCCGAACGCCCATGAGCGCGGCTGATCGCGCCGGTCGCCCAGCCCTTCGTGGAGCACCTGTGCCAGAAGCCCCGCGCAACTGTTTCGCCAGCTGCACGACCTGTGGATGTTCGGCGGACGGTCCTTCCGATGGCCTTCTGGCACAGGTGACCCTGCCAAGGGGAGCGCGGGTGGCCAAGCCGAAGAAGGCCGGCTCCAACCGGGCCAAGGCCGAGAGCCTGGGAGTGCGCATCGTGACGCCGGAGGAGTTCGCCGAACTCGTCGCCTCCCTGCCGTAACTGCACGGGCCGGGCCCGGCCGCCCGGAGTCGGGCCCTCATTCCGGGCGGCGGCGGGGCGGGAGGTCGGGGCCGCCCTTGTGCAGCCGGGCGTTGATCTGACCGGCCTCCTCCGCCGTGATCACGCCGTGCGGCAGCTCCACGCCCAGCGCCGTGGCCAGGTCACGCTGGCGGACGTCCACCAGGCTCTCCACCAGGGTCGCGTACGCGTGGGCATGGCGCCGGCCGGCCGCCCAGCCGCCGGTCACCAGGCCCGCCGCGACCAGGGCGCCGGGCCACCAGGCGCAGCCGAGGAGCGCGTACAGCAGGCCCCAGCTCACGGTGAGCGCGGCGGTGTCGAGCGCCGCGCGGGCCTCGCGTACGGGCACGCGCTGGTGATCCTCCAGCAGCGACCACAACCGGGGCCACACCAGGGAGATCCGCAGTCCGTGGTACTCGGCCCGCACCCGCTGCTCCAGCAGCGCGAGCCGACGCCCCGGCCAGGTGAGCCTGCGCCCGCGCCGTTCCAGCAGCCACAACCGCTCGACCGCGCCCACCGCCAGCCGGGCCAGGCCCGCCGCACCGGCGGCGGCCAGCACCGCGACGACCCCCACCGTCACCAGCGCCACCGGGTCGAGGCCGATCCGGGTCAGGTCGGCGCGGGTGCGCCGGACGAGCAGGCCCAGATCGACGGCGTGGGCATGGCCGAGGGTGACCGCGCACCAGGCCGCCACCGCGAAGCAGAGACCGAGCGGCCAGGCCGGGGACAGCCAGCGTTCGGTGGCCTTCTTGCCCACCTCGGTGAGCAACCCGTCGAGCACGGCGGTCACGACTCCGTGAAACGCATGGGCCGCCGGCGCAGGTCACAGACGGGGGGCCGGTTCGCGGCGTCGCGGCCCGACCGGCGGGAGCACCAGCCGTCGGGGCAGACGTACACGCCGTGCAGCTCGGGCCCGGCGGCGCCGAACAGCAGATACGGCTGCGGGTCTCCGCGCCACTCGTCGGCCTCGTCGGCCTCGTCGGCCGTGGCGGGGTCGAGCAGCGTCAGCACGTCGCGGGCCGTGCCGCCCTCCTCGAGCACGGTCAGCGCGTCGGCCAGGGCCGCCAACCAGCCGCCGGCGGCGGCGTCCCGCCGCAGGGAGGGAAGTTCGGCGCAGAGGTACGCCCGCGCCTCGTCCTCGGTCATGGTCACATCGTCCACGATGGACGGCCCTCTCCGGTATCCCGCGATTCCTCCGGCCGCTCTGAGCGGACATGGAACCCGACCCGGCCGAGCTGCTGGCCCGCTTCGAACGCGAGGACGACCTCGAAGCCCTCGACCAGGCGGTGGACCTGTACGCCCGGCAGGGCGGCACGCCGTACGGCAGGGCGTTGCTGATGCGCCACGGCCGCACCGGCGCCCGGGACGACCTGGACCGGGCCGTCGCCGCCTGCCTGACCGCGCTGGAGAATCCTCCCGCGGACGTGCGGGAACGACTCACGGGCCTGATCGCCGCGGCTGACGCGCTGGTCGCGAAGTGGGACCTCACCGCCGCCCCGGCCGACATCGACGCCGCGATCGTCCGGTATCGGCAGGCGGCCGACCTCGCCCCCGGCTCCGCCGCGGCGCTGTCGAAACTGGGACTGACCATCGCCAGACGCCGCATGATGGGCGGGGGAGAGCCCGGCGACCTCGCCGGCGCGCTGGAGCTGTGCCGCCGGGCGATCGCCCTGGGCCGTCCCGACGGCGACTCCGACCTGGACCGGGCGGCGGATCTGAACCGGCTGTCGGTGGTGCTGAGCGTGCGGGCGACGGAGGCCGGGGACCCGGAGCTCGCCCGGACGGCGATCGAGACCATGGACGAAGCGATCGCGCTCCTGCCCCACACAGGGTTGCACCGCCGACGGTACGAGATCGGCCGGTTGACGATCGTCGGCAACCGCTACGCCGTGCTGGAACGCCCCGAGGACCTCGACGACCTGCTCACCGGCTGGGCCGCCCTGGCGGACGACCTGCCCGCGGACCTGCCCGCCCGCCGCTTCGCCGTGCTCCAGCACGGTTTGATGCTGTACGCCCGGTTCGGCGTGACCCGGCTGCCCGCCGACCGGGACGCCGCGATCACCGTCCTGCGCCGGGCGCTCGGCGATCCGCGCCCGGGGTTGTCCGCGCTCGACCGGTTCGCGGACCAGGTGCTGCGCAACCTGCTGTGGAACCGCATCTCCGAGGGGACGCGTCTGGAGGACGTCGACGAGCTCGCCGCCCGCGTCCGCGCCCTCCTGCGGGACCGGCCCGACGACCAGGAACTGCGCGAGGAGTTGCAGGCGACGAGCACCGCCCGCTTCTCCGTCACCGGCGACCAGGCCGACCTGGGCTCGGGCGAGGACCTCCAGGACGAGGTGAGCCGGGCCACGGCCAGGGTCATGAGGGCGATCACCGCCGATCCGGACGAGTTGGAGGCGGCCATCGCCCAGGCCGACCGGGCCCTGACCACGCCCGGCCACGACGAGGACCGGCTCCACCTGCTGCGCTTCACCCTCACCGGAGCCCTGTACGCCCGCTACGCGGCGCGCGGCGACCGCCGGGACCTCGACCGCTCCGCGGACATGCTCGCCGATCTGACCCGGACCGACCTTCCGGTCACCGGCCACCTGAAGGTGCAGCTCGCTCTCGTCCGGTGCGCCGTCCACGACCTGACCGGCGAACGGGCCGTCCTCGACGACGCGCTCGCCCTGGTCGCGGAGGCGGACGCGCTCGTCCCGCCCGGTCACGACGACCGCAGGCTCGTCGAGCACGTCCGGGGCATGACGATGTCGCGCCTGCACCGCCAGGACGGCGATCCGGCCCACCTGAAGGCGGCCGTGGACGCGTACCGGACGGCGCTCGACGCGACGCCCGCGAACCACCCCAACCGCAGCGTGCTCGAGTCGGAGCTCAGCATCGTGCTGCAGGACGGCGCCGCCCACTCCGCCGGTGCCGGCGCCGACGCCGCCCTCGACCTGGCCCGGCGGGCCGCACGTTCGGCGCCGCCCGGCGAGCGGCGCTTCAACGCGCACCTGGCGCTGGGCCGGGCCCTGGCCCAGAACTCCCGGCTCGCCGCCGACCCCGGCACGCTCGACGAGGCGATCTCCGCCCTGCGCCGGGCCCTGCCCGAGTTGCCGGACGGGCACCCCAACCGGGCCTTCGCCCTGAACGTGCTGTCGCAGGCCCTCACCGCGCGGGCCGAGTCGACCGGGTCCCCGGCCGCCCTGGACGCGGCGATCGCGGCGGGCGAGGAGGCGCTGCGCCTGCCGGTGCGCGGATCCGTCCGGGCGAACGCCATGCTCAACCTGGCCGAGGCGCGGCGCATCCGCGGCCAGCGCACCGGCGACCGCGCCGACGTCGAGTCGGCCGCGCGGACCCTCACGCAGGCGCTCGACGAGCTGCCCGAGGACCACCCGCAACGGCCGCCCTGCCAGACCCAGCTGGCCATCGTGCTGTCGCAGCGGTACACGATGCTCGGCGAGGTCGCCGACCTCGACAGGTCCGTCGACCTCGCCCGCTCCGCGCTGGCCGCGCTGCCGTCGCGCTCTCCGCTCACCGGCCCCGCGCTCCAGGCGCTCAGCGGCGGCCTGTGGAAGCGGGCCGACCACCGCGGCGACAGGGGGGACCTCGACGAGGCGGCCGAGACGATCGAGCGGGCCCTGGCCGCTCCCACCGCCGACCTGACGCAACGGGCGCCGATGTTGTACCACAAGGCGGGCGTGCTGCGCCGCCGCGCCGACGTGCGCGGCCGGCCCGGCGACCTCGACGAGGCGATCGCGGCCGGTCGCGAGGCCCTGGCGATGCTCCCGCCCGGCCACGCCTTCCGGCCCGTCCTCACCAAGGGCCTGTCGCTGCTGTACGTCAGCCGCTACGACGACCACCCCGGCGACCTGGAGGAGATCGTCCGCCTGGGCCGGGAAGGGCTGGCCGCCACGTCCAGGGACGATCCGTCGTGGGCCGGCCAGCAGCACGTGGTGGGCCACGGCCGGCTGCTGCGCTTCTGGCGTACGGACCGGATGCGCGACCTGCGCGCCGCCATCCGGCACCTGGAGGCGTCGGTGGACGCGACCCCGCCCGACGACCCCCTGCTGGCCGCCCGCGCCTCCCAGCTCGGCCTGGCCCTGAACGAGACGTACGAACGCCGCCGCCGCAGCCGCGACCGCGACCGCGCCATGGCCGCCTTCCGGCTCTCCGCCGGTGTCACCTCGCAGGACTCCCTGGCCCGGCTGGAGAACACCCGCATGTACGCCGGCTACAACCTGCACCACGGCCACCCGGTCGAGGCCCTGGAGCAGTACCGGGTGTGCGTGCAGGAGCTGCTGCCGCTCGCGGCCTGGCGCGGGCTCGACCGCGGCTCGCAGGAGTACCAGCTCAGGCAGGCGGCGGGGCTGGCCACGGAGGCGGCCGCCGCGGCGCTGGTCGCGGCGGCGCCGAGGGCCGCCGTTCAGCTGCTCGAACAGGGACGCAGCGTGTTGTGGGCCCAGCTGCTCCAGACCAGGAGCGACCGGAGCGAGCTGCGCGCCCGTCATCCCGGGCTCGCCGCCGAGTTCGACGAGGTGAGCGCCGTCCTGGACAGGCCGTCGGCCGGCGAGTCACTGCAACCCGACGAACTCGGCTCGATCGGACGTCCCGACCGGCGGCTCGAAGCCGACCTGCGGCGCCGGGCGACGGCCCGCTTCACCGAGTTGTGCGACCGGATCAGGGAGCTGCCGGGCTTCGCGTCGTTCCTCCGGCCACCTGACTTCACGGCCCTGCGCACGGCCGCCGACCGCGGTCCCGTCGTCCTGGTCAACGTGGACCGGCGGCGCTGCGACGCGTTGCTCCTCACCTCCGGCGGGCTGCGCGTGCTGCCGCTGCCCCGGCTGAGCCACGAGGAGGCCGCCGGGCGGGCCCGGGAGTTCCGCCGCACGCTCGGAGCGGCGCACGGCGGCATGGCGGCGCGCATCTCCGCCGCCCAGACCGTGCTGACCACCCTGGAATGGTTGTGGGACGCCGTCACCGGCCCGGTGCTGCACGAGCTCGGCCTGCCCGCGGCCTCGGAAGGAGACCCGCCCAGGCTCTGGTGGTGTCCCACCGGGCCGCTGGCGGGCCTGCCGCTGCACGCCGCCGGACGGCACCGCGACGGCGGCCCATGGGCGGGCGACCACGTCGTGTCCTCCTACACGCCGACCCTTCAGGCCCTGCTCCGCGCCAGGGCCATGCCGCCGGCGCCGCCGTCCGCGCCGGTCCTGGTGGCCGCGCTGGCCGCCACCTCGCGCCCCGACCGGCAGTACGCGAACCTGCCCCAGGTCCCCGCCGAGGTGCGGGCCATCCGCGACGCCCTGGGGCCACGGGCGGTCGTGATCGAGGACTCGGCCGCCACCCGGCGCGCCGTGCTCGACGCCATCCCCGCCTACCGGCGGGTCCACTTCGCCTGCCACGGCGACCAGGACGACGCCGCCCCCTCCGCCAGCCGCCTGGCGCTGCACGACGCCGACCTGACCGTGCTCGACCTGACCACGGTCGGCGTGGACGGGGGCGATCTGGCCTTCCTGTCGGCCTGCGAGACCGCGCAGGGCGACGCCGCGCTCACCGACGAGGCCATCCACCTGGCCGCGGCGTTCCAGCTCGCGGGCTACCGCAACGTGATCGGCACCCTGTGGTCGATGTACGACGCCTCGGCCGCCGAGGTGGCCGCGGACGTGTACGCCGTCCTCGCCGCGGGCGCCGCCGACCCCGCGGTGGCGCTGCACCGGGCCGTCACCCGGCTGCGCGGCACCGCCCGCTTCGGCAGCCCGATGTTCTGGGCGCCGTACGTGCATATCGGCGTGTGACCGCGACCGGCGGTCGGTCAGGGCGGGCAGTCGGGGGGCAGCCGGAACACGCCGAACTCCAGGCGCAGCGAGTCGTCGGCGGGCAGGGCGATCGCCCGCGCCGACAGGTCGGACATCCAGCAGGCGGGCAGGAGGAAGTACCGCTGGTTGGAGCTGATCAGCAGGCGCAGGCCGGTGTAGCGGAAGCGGTACATCGCGCCGGGGTCGGGCAGGGCGGTCTCGGTGATGCCCGGCCCCTGCAGGTTCAGGCGCCGGGCCGCGTAGACCACCGTGCTCGGCAGCCTGCGCATGTCGGCCAGCGTCCGGTCGGCCTCCCGCTCCCCGCGTGACTGCGCGAACAGGGTGATCCCCCACAGCAGCAGGAACAGCAGGAGCGCCGTGCAGAGCGTGCGCCGGACGAGCCGGTCGGTGGCGGAGGGCGTGAGACGCGCATCGAGCCGTTGCCGCAGGGAGGAGCCGTAGACCAGCAGGAAGACGCCCAGGCCCAGGCAGAGGGGCATGGCGTAGGGCGGCAGCGGCCGCCATCCGGCCAGGCTCGCGATGCCCACCGCGGCCCCTGCCGCCCCGAGGACGGCCATCACCCTGACCGCCCACCTGGCGAAGGCACGATGCCGCTCGGCGGACCGGGTCAGCCACGCGTGCGCCGGCGGCGCGACCAGGGCCGCCACCAGCACGAGGATCAGCGGCTCGGCCGCCAGCGTGACGCTGCGCAGCGCGTAGTCCTGCAGGGACAGGCCCAGCATGCTCTGGTCCACGCCGAGGCGGGCGTACATGGTGTTGGTACGGACCGCCCCGAAGTACACCATGATGGCGGCGATGAAGGTGGTCGGCGTCACGACGTGGGCGAGGATCCGCCACAGGCGGGACACGTCCTGGCCGGTGCCGCCGTCGTCGTCCGGGGGTTCGGCGGCGGGCGGCGGGGCGGTCACGACGGGCCCGGCGCCGGGCCGGTCTCCTCCGGCGGCGGCTCGGAGTGGTCGCCGGGCGGCCCGGTCCCGCCGCCGGTGTCCGGAGGTTCGCCGGGCGGCTCGCTGGCGGGCGCTCCGGAGGACGGCTCGCCCGGCTCCGACGGCTGCGAGGGCCCGGACGTGACTTCGGACGATGGCCCGGACGATGGCCCGGACGAAGGCCCGGACGATGGCCCGGACGAAGGCTGCGCGGAGCCGGGCGAGGCGGTGAGCGTCGCGCACTCCGGAAGGGTCTCGGTGCCGGACACCACCGCGCACGCGTTCCTGAGGTAGCCGTCCGGGACCTGGCCGCCTTCCCGCTTGATGCGGGCGATGACCTGCCGGACCCTGTCGCGTTCGCCCAGCGCGGCGGCGCTCTCCAGTTCCGCCTGGTCGATCATGGCGAACAACGGCGCGCGCATCTGCTGGGGAACGGCCTTCCTGAGACGGTTCGCGGTGTCGGCCCGCTTGATCGACTCCTCCCATTTCCCGCTGTTCGCCTTTATCACCGCGCCGCAGGCGTTGGCCACCGCCTTCTGGCTGTCGGAGCTGCCGGGGTCGGCGGCCACCTCGTCGATCTTCCGCGCCGCCGGTCCGGCGAAGTCCCGGTCCTGGAGGATCTTCTGGCAGTCCAGTCCCACCTGCGCGGTGGGGTCGGGGAGGTCGCCGGCGTCGTCGGGGACGATCGGGGCGTCCGGCGTGATCACGGGCCGGGCCTGCCTGGGCGCGCCGGGCCCGGCCTCGCCCGCCCCGGAGCCGTCCGGACCGCCGTCGCCGCAACCGCCGGCCAGCGCCACGGCGGCGAGCAGCGTCACCGCCGTCCGCCAGGACATCCCCACCGTTCCCCCGAATGCTCCACGACCTACCGGAAACAGGTCATACCGCTGCCAGGAGCACGCCACTCCCGGACGGCCCGAAGCTGGGGAATCCTTTGTCCTGCGGGATCGGCGCGGAAGGCGGCCGGGCCGGTGGTTCCGGCCCGGCCGGGTGCGTCAGCCGGGCGGCACCGCGCCGTTCTTGGAGACGGGCACGGCGAGCTGCGAGGCGCCGGTGAGCCGCAGCTCCTCGGCGGGCAGGTTCGCCAGCACCGGGTTCAGGTGCTTCAGCGTCAGCGACACGATGGGGGTCGCCGGGCTGACGACGTCGAACTTCTCCAGGTCGACCCAGCGGACGAGGGCGAACACGTCCGCGGGGATCTGGTCGCCGCTCTTCTGCACCGGGACGCAGAGCTGACGGGCGGCGGCCACCTGCACGGTCCTGGGCGGGATCTGGTTGACCAGGACGGGGTTGAGCTGGGTGAGGTTCAGCGCCTTGTTCATCGACGGGTTCGGCGTGTGCGCGTAGCACAGCAGGTCGATGTGCGAGACGACGTTCAGGACGTCCGGCGGCGGGACGACGCCGTTCTTGCTGACCGGCACGCACAGCTGCTGGGGTGAGCTCAGCGTGACGCTGAGGCCCGGCAGGCCCTGCAGGACGGGGTTGAGGTGGCGCAGCGACAGGGGCAGGTTGATCTGCGGGCCGGTCACCCGGTAGCAGGACAGGTCGACGTACCTGATGAAGTTGAGCACGCTCCCCGGCGGGATGACGTTGTTCTTGGCCACCGGCACGCAGAGCTGCTCACGCGGGCCGAGCGTGACCTGCACGGGCGGCTGGTTGGCGAGCACCGGGTTGATGTGCCGCAGCGACAGCGCGACGGCCGGCGGCTGGTACGTCGTGGTCTTGAAGCAGTCGAGGTCGAGGTTCGACACGAACTCCTTGGCCGTCGGCAGCGCCATGGCCCCGGCGGGGGTCGCGACGAGGAAGGCGGCGGCGAACATGGCCAGACCAGCGGATAAGAGACGTCTTACCGCGGTCATGGCGTGACGGTGGGGGGCAGGTCTTCCGTTCATCCATCCTCCTGGGCGGTGATGTGCCTTGACTGTGCGCCCGCGCGACCTGCCCGACAAGGTGGGTGGCCGCTGTTTGACAGGCGCCTGTCAGCAGGCCCGAGGCGTTCACGTGATCTTCGGGCGGCGGCTCCGGGGGCGGCGCCGACCAGACGTTGGCCTACAACGGGACCGTCCGCGCCAACCCGCGCTCGATGGTCGGGCTGGACGGCCGTGGCCCGCCCCGTACTCCCCGGGGTGGGCCACGGCCTTTTTCACGACAGGGTGACGGTCCCGACCAGCACGCGGTGGTCGGAGCACAGGCCGCCCGGGTTGCCGGCGCACGTGGTCGCGGGGGCGAGCGAGTCGGCCGAGTAGGCGCCGCCGATCCGGTCGGCCCTGGCGAAGATCATGTCGAGCTTCGTCCCCGCGCCGCAGGGGCCCTTGCCGTCCGGTGAGCTGACGGTCAGCTCGCCGTAGCCGGGGCAGTTGCCCGCGTCGGCGTCGTCGAGCTCGTGGTAGCGGCCGGTGTTGCCGCGGTTGTTGGGGGTGTTCACGGTGGGGGAGTAGTAGCCGTTCAGGCGGGCGGCGTCGGGCGGGAGGTTGAAGTCGCCCGCGACCACCACGGTGTCGCCGGCCGCGTGGTACGCCTCCAGCCTGGTCAGCACGGCGTCGAGACGAGGGTCGCGCCCCGCGCCACGATCGAGCCCACGGCGGCCCGGACCATGCCGTTGCCGGTCGAGCCGTGGTTCAGGGTGTTGCCGGCCGCGTTCCAGTGCCAGACGGTGACGGGCGTGGCGGCTCGGGCCGCGCCGGGCACGGCCGAGGCCGCCAGAACCGACGAGACGATCACGGCGGCCAGGCGCCTGGGAAACCACACGGGCTCGCTCCCCGAAGTCGATGATCAGTGACGTACAGCGGACCAGAGCCGGGTCCGCCGCGTCAACGCCCCGACGGCGTCAGCCGCGCTCGGGCCAGCCGGACTCCAGGAGGTCGAAGACGGCGTCCAAGGCGGCGCGCGGGTCGGGCTCGGCGCCGGCCAGCTCGGGGATCTCCAGCACATAGCGGGCCAGCGCGCGCACGGTCATGTCGGCGGGGTCGCGCCCGGTCTCGGCCGCGATCGCCTCGGCCAGCGGGCCCTCGGCGGCGATCCAGAGCCGGCGCGAGTACTCCCGCAGGGCGGGCGTGCCCACGATCAGGTCGCGTTTGCGCCGCTGCTCGGACGGCAGGTCGCCGGCGAACGGCCCCCGCTCGGCCAGGCAGCGCCGCAGGGCCGCCAGCACGCTCTGCCCGGGGGGCCGCTCGCGGACGGCGGCGGCCAGCCAGACGTGCCGCTCGTCGCCGTCGTCGAAGATCAGCGCGTCTTTGCCGTCGGGGACGTGCGCGAACAGGGTGGCGATGGAGACGTCGGCCTCGTCGGCGACCCGGGCGACGGTGACGCCGTCGTAGCCGTGCTCGGCGAACAGCCGCACCGCGGCCTCGGCCAGGGCCTTGCGGGTCTGCGCCTTCTTGCGTTCGCGGCGTCCTGTCGTCATGCTCTCATCGTAGCAAAAACTAGAATGATTCTGAATTCATAGCGACTACAGAAATGAGCTCCCGTGTCCTCCCACCCCGCGCCCTGGGACGTCAGGCGCCTGCCGTCCGCCCAGGGCAGGCACTTCCTGGTCACCGGCGGCAACGCCGGCATCGGTTACTTCGTGGCCGAGCAGCTCGCCGGCACCGGCGCCACCGTGATCCTGGGCAGCCGCGACCCCGCCAGGGCGGAGACCGCCGCGCTCTCCATCCGCAGCCGGGTCCCCGGTGCGCGCGTCCGGCATGTGCCGCTCGACCTGGCCGATCTCGCCTCGGTCGAGGCCGTCGTCGCGGCGCTGCGGCTGCCGAGTCTGGACGCCGTCGTGTGCAACGCCGGCGTGCTGCTCGACCACCCGCCGCGGCGCGAGACGAAGGACGGCCACGAGCTGATGTTCGCCACCAACCATCTCGGCCACTTCGCGCTGGTCGCGCACCTGGCGCCGCTGCTGGCCGCCGCCCCCGCCGCCCGCGTCGTGACCACCGGCAGCCTCACCGCCAGGTCCGAGACCCTGGACCTGGACGACCTGCAGAGCCTCGGCGACATCCGCCCCAAGCGGGTGTACGCGCGCTCGAAGCTGGCGCAGATGCTCTTCGGCTTCGAGCTGGACCGCCGCCTGCGCGCCGCGGGCGCCACCACGGCGAGCGTGGTCACCCATCCCGGCGGCGCGCTCGACTCCCTGACGCCCTCGCGGCCGGTCAGCCCGCGTACCACGGGCGAGCGGCTGCGCGGCCTGCCCGCCGGGCTGCTGCTGCAGGGCAAGGAGGCAGCGGCGTGGCCGGCGGTGCGGGCCGTGCTGGATCCGTCCGTACGCGGGGGTGAGCTGTGGGGGCCCAGGGTGCTGGGGATGCGCGGCCTGCCGGCCCGCGAGGCGGTGCGCGGGCACATGGCCGACCCCGAACTCGCGGCCCGCCTGTGGGCCGCGAGCACCGCCCTGACCGGGCTCGCCCCCTTCGCGCCCGGCCGCACGCCTTCCGGGTGACCGGCGGGCCGTGGTGCTACGCTTCGACGATCGTGCCCGGACGAGGGCTCAACGACGGCTCAACACAGGCTCAACGCCCCGATCGCCATGCTCAGGGCAGTCCCACCCGTTCAAGGGGAAGGGCGGCCGGAGGAGATGCGATGACGGGCCTCATGGACAAGGCCAGGCCGGCGCTGGCCGGGGAGCTGGAGAGCCTGTGCGGCCGGTGGTCCGAGCGCACGGGGATCACCGTGGAGATCTGGGCGCTGCCCGCCGGTCCCGTGGCGGCGGCGTTGCGGCGGGCCGTGCTGGCGGTCGCGGAAGAGGCGCTGGGCAACGTCGAGGCCCACAGCGGCGCGAGCACCGCCTCGCTCGCCGTGACCGCCGGGCCCCAGGGCCTGCGCCTGACGATCAGCGACAACGGCCGCGGCTTCGCCGCCACGGCCCGGGGCGGCGGCGTCGGCCGGATGCGCGAGGCGTTCGCCGCGCTGGGCGGGCGCCTGTCGGTGCGCGGCGTGCCCGGTGAGGGCACGACCGTCAGCGGCACCGTCCCGGCCTAGGCCCGCTCGCCGGGCTGGACGAACTCGGGCTGGTCGAGGACGCGCAGCCAGCTCCCGTCGGGCTGGCGCCGCACGACCTGGGCGCGGGCGCCCGTGCCGTCCTTGGGTGGGGTCGAGGTGAGGGCGAGGTCGCCGCTGACCAGCGTCGGCAGTGGCTGCTCCGGCTCGAAGTGCGGGCGACCGGCCAGCACCTTCTCCCACAGCTCCTGGATGGCGGCCCGTCCGACGGTGCGGCTGCCGGGCGGGTAGGCCAGTACGGCGTCCTCCTCGTAGAGCGCGGCGACGCCGGCCGCGTCGCCGGCGTTGGAACGCTCGACGAACAGGCGGGTGATGTCCTCGGGCTGCATGGCCTTCTCGTATGCGGTCATGGTGCCAGCCTGCCGTCCGTCGCGGCAGAAGTCCAACAGATGCTTCTGATGGCCTCTAGAATCTCTAGTTATGGAACTCAGGCAGCTGGAGTACTTCGTCGCGGTGGCCGAGGAGCGCAGCTTCACCCGTGCGGCCGAGCGGGTGCACATCAGCCAGTCGGGCGTCAGCGCCCAGATCAGGCAGCTCGAACGCGAGCTCGGGGCCGAGCTGTTCGACCGGTCGGCCCGGGTGGCCACGCTCACCGTCGCGGGCAAGGCGGCGCTCGAGCACGCCCGCGCCGCGCTGGCCGCCGCCGGCGCGGTGGGCCAGGCGGTGGGCGAGGTGACCGACCTCATCCGCGGCACGCTGACGGTCGGCATGGTGCTCGGCTGCACGGTCACGCCCCTGTTCGACGCGCTGGCCGCCTTCCGCCGGGCGCATCCGGGCGTGGAGCTGTCCCTGCTGGAGGACAACTCCGACAAGCTGGTCGAGGGGGTCCGCGGCGGCGCGCTCGACCTGGCGCTCATCGGCGTCGCGAACGCCGTCCCCGAGGGCCTGGAGGCGTTGACGATCGTCGACGAGCGGCTGGTCGCGGCCGTCCCGCCGGAGCACCCGCTGGCCGGGCGGGGGCGGATCGCCCTGCGCGACCTGCGCGAGCACCCGATCGTGTGCATGCCGCGCGGCACGGGGCTGCGGGCGGTGTTCGACGAGGCATGCGCGGCCCAGGGGCTGCGGCCGCCGATCGCGTTGCAGGCCGGCGCCGCCGACGCCATCGCCGGCCTGGCCGTCCGCGGCCTCGGGGTGGCGATCCTCAGCGAGTCGATGGCCGCGCTCCACCGCGACCGGCTCACCGCGCTGCCCATCGACGACGTGCGGACGCCCGCGCTGCTCGCCCTGGTCTGGCGGGAGGGCGGCGGCCCGGCGGTGCGGGCGCTGCTGCCGCACGCCCGCCGCGCGTTCTCCGGCGGCCCCGATGGCCGTCAGCCAACCCTTGACACGGAGAGGCGTCAAGGAAAGGCTGACAGCATGATGACACGCAGCGAGAGCGCCCGGAAGATGACGCCCGTCGAGCAGCTGGCGACGAGATGTTCCTTCTGCGGCAAGCCGCACGAGGAGGCCAGGAAGGTCGTCGCCGGGCCAGGCGTCTACATCTGCGACGCCTGCGTCGACCTGAGCCAGCAGATCGTCCAGGCCGAGCTCCACAAGGCGGAGGAGGGCGAGGCCGCGCCGGCCGGCGACGACAGGTCGCGGGTGCACTGGGGCCCCGACCCGGCCGACAGGTACGTGACCGGCATGTCCGACGACGACGTGCTGGCCGCCCTGCCCCGCCAATCGCTCACCGTCGAGCAGGCCGAGCGCGACCTGCGCGCCTGGGTGAGCATCCTGCGCGGCCGCAACGTGACGTGGGCCAGGATCGGCGAGGCCCTCGGCATCACCCGCCAGGCGGCGTGGGACCGGTTCGCCGCCGACGCCGAATCCCGATGACGGCCCCAAAACTGCAATCCACTTCAATTTTGCAGTAGAGTCCTGCCATGACCGAAGGGCTTCGCGAGCGCAAGAAGCGCAAGACCCGCCGGCACCTCTCCGACGTGGCGATCGGGCTGTTCGTCGACCGCGGCTTCGACCAGGTCACGATCGCCGAGATCGCCGCGGCGGCCGAGGTGTCGGTGAACACGCTCTACAACTACTTCACCGCCAAGGAAGATCTCGTGCTGCCGCCCGAGGAGGCCTCGCCGCAGCGGCTCGCCGACATCGTGCGCGAGCGCGCGCCGGGCGTGTCGGCGGTGCGGGCGGTGCTGGCCCGCCTGCGCGAGGAGGTGCGCGGGCGCGAGCGCAGCCTGGGGCTGACGGCCGGGTTCGGCCAGGTGCTGGAGATGATGCTGGCCGCTCCCACGCTGCGGGCGCGCCTGGAGGAGCTGGGCCGGCAGATGACCGACGCGCTCGCCGACACGCTGGCCGCGGAGACGGGGGCCGAGCCGGGCGATCCGCTGCCGCGGGCCGTCGCCTGGCAGATCGGCTGCCTGCACTCGCTGGTCTACGCCGAGGTCGGCCGGCGGGTGGCCGCCGGGGAGGGGCCCGACGCCATCGCCGAGGCCGTGCTGGAGCTGCTGGACGTGACCGAGGGGCTGCTCGGCGAGCCGTTGCTGACCTATGCCGTACGGGAGGGCTGAGCGTTGTTCCGGGTGACCATCCGCGGGAAGTTCGACGGCATCGACGAGGAGGGGCGGGCCGCGGTGCTGGCGGCGCACGACACGGCGTTCACCGAGGCGGGCACGTTCACCCACGACGGGACCGTGTCGGCGTTCACCTTCCGCTGCCAGGTGCCCGCCGGGCCGGACGACGGGGAGCACGAGGCCACCGGGCGGGCGGTCGCGGCGCTGGAGGCGTACGGGGTGCCGTACCAGGTGCTGCAGGTCGCGGTGACCGACATGCGGGACATCAGGATCCGCAGGAAGGGGCGCCGCTGATCCCATATTTGGGATATGGTCCCGAATGTGGGACACGATCTGGATGAGCGGCTGGCCGGGCGGCTCGCCGAGTTGCGGGTCGAGCGCGACTGGTCGCTCGACGAGCTGGCGCGGCGGGCCGGGATCAGCCGTTCGACGTTGTCCCGGCTGGAGCGCGGGGAGATCAGCCCCACCGCCGCCCTGCTCAACAAGCTCTGCGCGGTCTACGGACGCACGATGTCGCGCCTGCTGGCCGAGGTGGAGCCGGAGCCGGCGCAGGTGGTGCGGGCGGCGTCCCAGGCGGTGTGGCGGGACGAGAGCTCGGGCTTCGAGCGACGTTCGGTCTCGCCGCCGCATCCCGGGCTGCGCGGCGAGGTCGTCGAGGGGCGGCTGCGGCCGGGCGCGGACATCGCCTACGACGAGCCGCCGGTCCCCGGGCTCGAACAGCACGTCTGGGTGCTGGAGGGCGTCGTGGAGATCACCGCCGACAGCCGCCCCCACCGGCTGGAGGCGGGCGACTGCCTGCGGTTCCGCCTGTGGGGGCGGTCGCGGTTCCGCTGCCCGGGGCCCTCGCCGGCCCGTTACGCCCTGCTCGTCGTCCTGCCCTGAGCGCAGCCCGGACACAGAAGGAGCCCTCTCGTGCACACCGTCACCCGCATGTCCGCGCAGGAGTTCGCCGGCAGCGTCGAGGAACTGGCCGTGCTGCTGGCCGACGCCGTCGACAGCGGCGCCTCGGTCGGCTTCCTCAAGCCGTTCGGCCCGGCCGAGGCCGCGGCCTGGTGGCGGGAGCAGACGGCGGCGGTGGCCGAGGGCGGCATGGCGGTGTGGGCCTGCCGCGACGCCGACGGCTTCCTGGCCGGCACGGTCAGCCTGGTGCCGGCCCGCAAGCCCAATTCATGGCACCGGGCCGAGCTGGTCAAGCTCCTGGTGCACCGCCGGGCGCGCGGGCGCGGCCTGTCCCGCCTCCTGCTGGCCGCCGCCGAGGCCGGCGCCGTCGCGGCCGGGGCCGGCCTGCTGGTGCTCGACACCGAGACCGGCAGCGCCGCCGAGCACGTCTACCTCACCGGCGGGTGGACCCGCTACGGCGTCGTGCCCGGCTACGCCGGCGCCCCCGACGGCACCCTGCTCGACTGCAGCTTCTTCTACAAGCGCCTCCCGGCTCGCGCGTGAGCCGGTCGAGCCCCCCGGCGGGCGGCTCGCGGCGGGGGCCCGCCTAGAATGGGCTTCGGATCTTCATCGGGGGGTTGACGTGCCGTCCTGGGCAGAGCAGGCGATCTTCTGGCACGTCTACCCGCTGGGCTTCCTGGGCGCCGAGCGCGCCGCCGTGCCGCGGGTCACCCACCGGCTCGCGGGCCTGACGCCGTGGCTCGACCACGCCGCCGCGCTGGGCGCCGACGGGCTGCAGCTCGGCCCGATCTTCGCCGCCGAGACCCACGGCTACGACACCCTCGACCACTTCCGCGTCGATCCGCGCCTGGGCGACGACGGCGACTTCGACGCGCTGGTGTCGGCCGCCCACGAGCGCGGGCTGCGGGTGGTCCTCGACGGCGTCTTCAACCACGTGGGTCAGGGATTCCCGCGCTTCCAGCAGGCCCTGCGCGAGGGGCCGGGCTCGGCGGCCGCGCGCTGGTTCCGGCTGCGCTGGCCCGCCGGCGGCGGCGCGCCCGCGCACGACGACTTCGAGGGGCACCAGTCGCTCGTCGCGCTCGACCACGCCGAACCGGCCGTCGCCGAGCACGTCGCGGCGGTGCTGGCCCACTGGCTCGACCGCGGCGCCGACGGCTGGCGGCTGGACGCCGCCTACGCCGTGCCGCCGGAGTTCTGGGCGCGGGTGCTGCCCGAGGTGCGCCGCGGGCGGCCCGAGGCGTACGTGGTGGGGGAGGTCATCCACGGCGACTACGTCGCGTTCGTGGCCGAGACCGGCGTGGACGCGGTCACCCAGTACGAGCTGTGGAAGGCGATCTGGAGCTCGCTCAACGACCGCAACGCCTTCGAGCTGGCCTGGGCGCTCAAGCGCCACGCCGCCTTCGCCGAGTCCTTCGTGCCGATGACGTTCGTCGGCAACCACGACGTCACCCGCCTGGCCAGCCGCCTGGCCGACGAGCGCCACCTGCCGCACGCCCTGGCCGTGCTGATGACGGTCGCCGGCACGCCCTCGCTGTACGCCGGCGACGAGTACGCCCTGCGCGGCGTCAAGGAGGAGCGCGAGGGTGGCGACGACGCCGTGCGCCCGGCCTTCCCCGCCTCCCCGCTGGAGATGCCGCCGGCCGGCCTGCCGGTCCTCGACCTGCACCGGCGGCTCGTCGCGGTGCGCCGCCGCCACCGGTGGCTGCCCCGCGCCCACACCACCGACCTGGTCCTGTCCAACCAGCTCTACGCCTACGAGAGCCGCTCCGGCGGCCACGCGCTGGCCGTCGCGCTGAGCACCTCCGACGAGCCGTCGCAGGTCACGCTGCCCTTCTCCGGGAGCCTCGCCGCCGGCGACGGCGTCCTGGACGGCTCGCTGCTGACCCTGCCCCCGCACGGCTGGGCCGTCGTCGAACCCTGAACAGGGCGACCTACCTGTAATCACTACGAACAGTAGCGTTACGGCAACGTTCCGCTACGACTTCTTCGGGCATCAATATCGCGACAAAGCCGACGCGGTCGCCAATAGGGCGAAGCAGCCTGCCGAAGCGGGCCCGTCGTGCGTCCCCCGCGAGAGGAATGCCTTCTCATGCCCATGACCCGGCTCCCCCCTGTCCTGTGCGCCGCCGCGCTGGCGGCCGCCACCCTGACGGCCCCCGCGCTGGCGGCCGGCCCCAGCACGGACGCCGCCGCCTGCATCCGGAACCTGGCCAAGAACCACACCTACAAGGACGGCTCCCGCACCTACACCACCGACGGCGCCGGACGGCCCGCCCAGGCCCTGGCCCCCCGGCTGGCCAGGAAAGCGGCCGCGCGCAGCGGGTGCGAGGCCACCGTCGGCAACTGGGGCGGCAGCGGCGACTGGCAGGGCGGCCATCTCATCGCCTCCTCCTTCTCCGGCGCCAGCCTGCGCTACAACCTCGTCCCGATGCGCGGCAGGCAGATCAACCAGGGCCTGATGCTCCGCGTCGAGAACGGCGCCCGCGCCTGTCTGGAAGCCAAGGGCGGCGCGGTGGCCGACTACCGCGTCCAGGTGCACTACCCCGACGGCACGACGGTGATCCCCGACCGCATCCACGTCTCCATGGCGGCGACGATCTCAGGGGTGTCCCGGCGGGTCACGGTGACCTTCCCGAACGCCACCCTGTCGGCCCGCGAGCTGGACTCCTGGCACACGAAGATCACCAACGCGTTCCGGACGGCGCACTGCATGAGCGCCTCTGACAAGGCGTAGCCACCGGCGTTGTGGGAACCCTGCATGCGGGACAGGCCCGTTCTGGTGTGGGATCGTCCTCATGACGAACGCAGGAAGACAGCGGCGGTTCCCCACCGGCGACCTGGCCAGGATCGCGGTGTTCGCCGCGCTGATCGCGGTGCTGGGCGCGCCGGGCGCGGTCAACATCCTCGGCAACGCGGTGCCGATCACGCTGCAGACGCTCGGCGTCATGCTGGCCGGGGCCATCCTCGGCAGCCGGCGGGGGGCGCTGGCGGTGGTCGTGCTGCTGGTGCTGGTCGCGGCCGGGCTGCCGCTGCTGGCGGGCGGGCGCGGCGGGCTGGGCGTGTTCACCGCCGCCTCCGCCGGGTTCCTGCTCGGCTGGGTTCCCGGCGCGGCGGTCACCGGGCTGCTGGTGGAGCGGGCGGGCCGGACGCCGAGCGTCCTGCGGCTGCTGGTGGCGTGCGCGGTGGGCGGGATCGGGGTGGTGTACCTCGTCGGCGTGCCGGTGCAGGCGCTGGTCACCGGGCTGCCGCTGACCAAGGCGCTGGCCCTCAGCGCCGCGTTCCTGCCGGGCGACGCGCTCAAGGCGGTGGTGGCCGCGCTGGTGGCCAGGGGCACGCAGCGCGCCTATCCCGACGCCGTTCCGGCGGTCCACCGCGAACGGGTGCGCTGATGCCGGTCGCCGAGCACGTCCTGCGGCACGCCGCCGACAGCCCGTCCCGGGTCGCGCTGCGCGGCCCGGGCGGCTCGCTGACCTACGGCGAGCTGGCCGGACGCGTCCAGGGCGGCGCGCGGCACCTTCGCGGGCGCGGCGAGCTGGCCGCCATCGCCCTTCATGACCCGGTCGAGCTGCTGACCGCCGTGCTGGCGGCCGATCTGGCGGGGGTGACGCCGCTGGTCGGCGACCCGGCCTGGAGCCCGGAGCGGTGGGCGCGGGTGGCCGGGGCGGCCGGCGCCGACCTGCGGGTCGACGAGCCGCTGCGGTCCGCGCCGGGCGCCCCGCTGGTGCCCGAGCCCCGTCCCGGCGACCGGGCGTGGGCGTGCTTCACCTCGGGCAGCACGGGCCGGCCGCGCGCGGTCGCGCGCACCCGCGCGTCCTGGACGCGTTCCTTCCCGCACCTGACCGAGCTGACCGGCATCGGCCCGGCCGACGTCGTCCTGGTGCCCGGCCCGTTGGTCTCCTCCCTGTACGCCTTCGCCGCCGTGCACACGCTGGCCGTCGGCGCGACCGCGGTGGTGCCGGGCGGGCGGCCCACGGCGGCGTCGCTGCGCGCGGCGACCGCGATCCATCTGGTGCCCCACCGGCTGCCCGAGGTGCTGGAGCAGGCTCCCGACCTGCGGACGGCCGTCGTCGGCGGCGCGGCGCTGAGCGGGCGGGCGCGGGAGCTGGCCGGGCGGGCGGGGGTGCGGGTGATGTCCTACTACGGCGCGACCGAGCTGTCGTTCGTGGCCTTCGACGCCGACGGAGGCGGGCTGCGCGCCTTCCCGGAGGTCGAGATCGAGGTCAGGGCCGAGCCGGGGCGCACGCTGGGCGAGGTGTGGGCGCGCTCGCCGTGGCTGGCCGAAGGCTATCTGGGCGGCGCGAGGGGCCCGCTGCGCCGCGACGGCGCGGGCTGGATGACGGTCGGCGACCTGGCCGAGCCGTACCGGGCCGGGCAGGTGCTGCGGGTGCGCGGGCGCGGCGACGGCGCGATCCAGACCGGCGGCGCGACCGTCGTGCCCGAGGACGTCGAGGCGGTGCTGCGGAACGTGCCGGGTGTGGGGGACATCGTGGTGATCGGGTCGCCGCACCCGTCGCTCGGCTCGGTGGTGACCGCGGTGGTCGAGGGCGCCTCGCCGCCGCCGCGCGCGCTGCTGGAGGCCGTCGCGCGCAGCGGGCTGGACGTGGCGCAGCGGCCCCGCCGCTGGTACGCCGTCTCCGCCCTGCCGCGTACCGGGTCGGGCAAGCCGGCGCGTGGCCTGGTGGCCGACCGGCTGGCCGGCGGCGACCCCGAGCTCCGGCGGCTGGTCTGACGTGGGCGGGCGACCCGTCATCGTGGCGGCCCGCCGTACGCCCATCGGCACGGCCGGGCACGCCTTCAAGGACGTGACCGTCGACCGGCTGGCCGCCCGCGTGATCGAGGCGGTGGCCGCCGAGGCCGGTCGGCCGGTGGACGACGTGGTGCTCGGCAACTGCATGGGCCCCGGCGGGAACGTGGCCCGGGTCTCGGCGCTGGCCGCCGGGCTCGGCCACGGCGTGCCCGGCCTGACCGTCGACCGGCAGTGCGGCAGCGGGCTGGCCGCGATCCTGGTGGCCGGGCAGGCGGTGGCCGCGGGGGAGATGGATCTGGTGATCGCCGGGGGAGCCGAGAGCGCCTCGACCGCGCCGCTGCGCACGCCGCGGGGCGCGGACCGCCCCTACGACCGGGCGCCCTTCGCCCCCGAGGGCCATCCCGACCCCGACATGGGCCCGGCCGCCGAGGCCCTGGCCGGCGCGTACGGCATCAGCCGCGCCCGCCAGGACGACTACGCCCGCCTCAGCCACGCCAAGGCGCTGGCCGCCCGCGCGGCGGGCGCCTTCGACCGGGAGATCGTGCCGGTCGGCGACCGGGCGGAGGACCAGCGTCCCAGGGCGCTGCGGGCGGCCTCGCTGGCCCGGTTGCCCGCGGCGTTCGTGCCGGGCGGTACAGTGACCGCCGGTAATTCCTCCCCGGTCAGCGACGGCGCGGCCGCCGTGGCGCTGGCGCCCGAGCGGGCCGGCCTGCCGGGGTTGCGGCTGTTGGCCGGGTCCGTCGTCGGGTGCGATCCGGCGCTGCCCGGGTGGGGGCCGGTGCCCGCGGTCCGCCGGGTGCTGGCACGTGCGGGGGTGGACATGGGACGGGTGGCCGCGGTGGAGATCGTGGAGGCGTTCGCGGCGCAGGTGCTGGCCGTCACCGACGCGCTCGGCCTCGACCCGCTGGAGGCCGACCGCGATCGGGTGTGCGCCGGCGGCGGCGCGCTGGCGCTCGGCCATCCGTGGGGCGCGACCGGCGCGGTGGTGGTGACCAGGCTCTTCTCCAGGCTGGTGCGGGCCGGGGCGCCCGCGGGCACGCTGGGGCTGGCGGCCGCGGCGGTGGGCGGCGGGCTGGGCGTGGCCGCGCTGTTCGAGGTGGTCGCGTGATCGAGTTCGCCGACGTGCACGTCCGGCTGGGCGTCCGTGACGTGCTGCGCGGCGTCACCGCGAGCCTGGCCGAGCGCCGGGTGGGCGTGGTCGGCGCGAACGGCTCGGGCAAGAGCACGCTGGCCCGGCTGATCAACGGCCTGGCGCTGCCGACCTCGGGCGAGGTCACCGTGCTCGGCCTGGACACCCGGCGTCAGGCCGCGCGGATCAGGCGGCGGGTGGGGTTCCTGTTCACCGACCCCGACGCGCAGATCGTCATGCCGACCGTGGCCGAGGACGTCGCCTTCTCCCTGCGCCGCAAGGGCCTGCCGCGCGAGGAGGTCGAGCGCCGGGTGCACGACGTGCTGGCCCGGCACGGCCTGGGCGGGCACGCCGACCATCCGGCCCACCACCTGTCCGGCGGCCAGAAGCAGTTGCTGGCCCTGTGCGCGGTCATGGTGCTCGAACCCGACATCCTGGTCATGGACGAGCCCACGACGCTGCTCGACCTGCGCCATTCACGGCAGGTGGCCGAGTTGTTGCGGGAGATGCCGCAGCAGGTGGTGGCGGTGACGCACGACCTGCCGCTGCTGGCCGGGTTCGACCGGGTGCTGGTGCTGGACGAGGGCCGGGTGGTCGCCGACGGCACGCCGGCCGAGGCGATCGGCCACTACACCAAGCTGATGGCGTGAACGGGCTCACCGGGGCGTACGTGCCGGGCGGCTCGTGGCTGCACCGGCTGCCGGCCGGGGTCAAGCTGGCGGGGCTGGCGGTGTCGTGCACGGCGCTGGTGCTGTTGCGGCCGCCGGTGGCGCTGGCGGGGGCGGCGGTCGTGGCGGCGGCGCTGTACGCGTCGGCGCGGGTGGGGGGACGGGCGGCGTGGGCGCAGGTCCGGCCGGTGCGCTGGTTCGCGGTCATGCTGTTCGTGCTGCAACTGGTGTTCGCGGACCTGGACGCGGCGGTGTCCTCGACGTTGCGGGTGGTGCTGGCCGTGGCGCTGGCGGGGCTGGTGACGCTGACCACGCGGACGGCGGACATGCTGGCGGCGCTGGAGCGCGTCCTGTCGCCGGTCAGATTCGTGGGGCTGGACCCGTTCCGGCTGTCGTTGCTGCTCTCGCTCACCGTGCGCAGCGTGCCGGTGGTGGCGTCGCTGGCGGTGCGGATCAGGGAGGCGCAGCGGGCGCGGGGGGTCGAGCGCAGCGTGCGGGCCTTCGCGGTGCCGCTGGTGGTGGGGGCTCTGCGGCACGCGGACGCGCTGGGCGAGGCGCTGTCGGCCCGCGGGCTCGACGACTGACCCCCACTACATCACAAAGCGGACATAAGGCAGTTACAACTTACACCTCCATTTTTGGTCAAATATAGCCTTCTTGCGTAAATAAACGACAAAACGGACGTCGATCGTTCGTTGCGCAAGGAGTCCTTCCCCCGTGCTGCCCACAAGAGCGCTGCTCGCCGCCTGCCTGCTGGTCCCCCTTCCCGCCGTCCTGCAGGGGACGGCGCACGCGGCCGCGTACTGCTCGATTCCCGACACGCCCGCCCTCACCGCCCAGGAGTCGGGGCCGCGTGAGGGCTACCTGGCCGGATCGGGCAGCGACGCCTTCGTGGACTGGGTCTACCCCAGCCCGCGCCCGGCGGCCAAGGAGCCGACGGCGGCCCAGCGCCGCGACTACGCCGGCTTCCCCAACCTCACCGCGATCGACGTGGTCCGGCCCGACGGCACGCCCGGCCAGAAGCTGATCGCCACCTGGTCCACCAACGTGGACGCGGTCATGGCCCAGACCAGCGGCATGGCCGTCTCCGACGACGGCGGACTGACCTTCGGCCCGGCGCGCAGCACGCCGCTGCGCGAGGCGCCGGTGCAGTTGCACGACGGCCGCCTGTTCGGCACCGCCTACTACCTGTCGAAGGTCGACGCCCACACCAACGAGCTGGACGTGCACACCTCCACCGACCTCGGCCAGACCTGGGACACCGCCAAGGCCACCTTCACCAGCCCGGACGAGCTGGTCGGCGGCGGCGTGGCGCACGGCGTGCCGATCCAACTGGCTGACGGGACGGTCCTGGTGACCGTCTACGCCCGCTACACCGCCACCGGCGGGAAGAACCAGGCCGAGCTGTACGCCAGCGCCGACGGCGGCCGGACCTTCGCCCGCCGCGGCGTCATCGCCCGTCCGGCCGGCGAGGCGACGTACAACGAGACGGCCGTCGAGCAGAGCGCCGACGGCAGCCTGCTGGCGGTCATGCGCAAGGACGGCGGCACCTACTCCACGCTGGCCTGGAGCCGCTCGACCGACGAGGGCCGCACCTGGTCGGCGGTGCGCGACCTGCAGCTGTCCGGCCAGAGCTGCACGGTGCGCGGCGTGGCCCCGCGCCTGCTGCTCATGCCCAACGGCGTGCTGGTGCTCAGCGCGGGCCGCCCGGACGACTGGCTGGCGATCTCCCCCGACGGCCGCGGCGACTCCTGGACGCAGCAGCGCGTGACCTACCACAACCGCGACGGCGTCTACGACACGCACGGCTCGTCCGGCTACACCGCGCTGGCCGCCGTCGGCGCCAACCGGCTGGTCCAGCTCTTCGACAACTGCAAGCTGCCCGGAGTCAAGGCCGACGGCACGCTGAACGAGACCGCCTGCCCGGCGAGCGGCAGGTTCGAGAACGGCGGCTGGTACGCCGTCAAGCGCCGCCACCTGGACGTCCTGGCCCCCGGCGCGGGCCGGATCGACCTGGCCGCCATGCAGCGCGCCGGTGAGCTGACCGTCGAGACGAACATGACCTGGGCCGACGCCCGGCGGCCGCGGGTGCGCCCCGACGGCGCCTTCGACGGCAGCACCGCGTACTGGTCCAGCGCCGTCTCCCAGGGCCCCGGCGAGTACGTCCTGCACCTGGACCGCGAGCAGACCTTCAACCGGATCGGCCTCAGCCTGCGCCCGGGGCACCCGGCCTCGGCCAGTGTCTACGTCTCCAAGGACGGCGCCGACTGGGGCCGTCCGGTGGCCACGGTCACCGGGCGCACCGACTACGCGCTGCGCCACCAGCCGGTGAACGCCACCGGCCGGCACGTCAAGATCGTCGTCGAGGCCACGCCGGGCTGCGACGCCGAGATCGGCCCGAGCTGCGCGATGCTCAACGAGGTCGAGCTCCACTCCACGACCGACACCTTCGACAACGACCCGATCTGGCTGCGCCCGCGCGGCTACCAGAGCCTGTCGGCGGCGTGGGTGTCGCCGTACGAGGTGGGCGCCGACCGGGCGCTGACCCTGTCCGACAGGTCCACCACGCTCATGGCCAAGGCCGCCCGCAGCACGACCGCGAGCGCGCGCAAGACCCTGGAGTTCCGCTACAGGCCGGTCAGCGTGACCAACTCCTTCCTGTTCACGGTGACCAGCGGGACGACGTCGGCCTACCACCTGAGCATCAGCAGGGCAGGCGCGGTCAGCCGCTACGACGCCGCCACCAAGAAGTGGACGACCCTGGCCCCCGCCGGGACGGTCGGCGAGGGCTGGACCAGGATCCGCCTGGAGGCCACCACCTCGGCCGCCACCCTGTACGCCGGTGACCGGCAGATCGCCACGCTGCCCCGTACGGCCGCCGTGACCTCGATGGACGGCTACGCCTTCAGCAGCGCGGGCACCGCTCCGACCGGCGACGAGGCGCTGTTCGACGACGTGCGGTTCGAGGACCGCTGACCTCGCGCGGCGGCGCGGGAGCGTGCCCGCGCCGCCACCTTGGCCTGCCTTGCGCCGCCTCGACGGGCCGTGCCTATGATCGCGCCATGCCTCCCCTGACGCTTCCCCGCCAGCACGCCCGCACGGCCCGCTTCACCTACGGCGTCCCGCGGAACTTCACGATATCCCCGGACGGCGCGCGGGTGATCTTTCTGCGGTCGTCCTCGGGCGAGGACCCGGTGCACCGGCTGTGGTCGTTCACGGTGGCCACGGGGGAGGAGCGCCTGCTGGCCGAGCCGGGCGCGCCCGTGCCCGGCGCGCGGATGTCGGAGGCCGAGCGCGCCCGGCGGGAGCGCACCCGTGAGCACGCCGCCGGCATCGTCGCCTACGCCACCGACGCGGCCGTCACCAGGGCCGTCTACGCGGCCGACGGCGCGCTGCACACCGTCGACCTGCTGACCGGCGAGGTGACCCCGCTCGGCCTGACCGGCTCCGACCCGCGGCTGGACCCCACCGGCGAGCACGTCGCGTTCGTCTCCGGCGGGGCGCTGCACGTCGGCGAGCGGCCGCTGCTGGTTCCCGACGGCACCGACGTGACGTGGGGGCTGCCCGAGCACGTGGCGGGCGAGTCGATGGGCCGTCACCGCGGCTACTGGTGGGCGCCCGACGGCACCCGCCTGCTGGCCGCCCGGGTGGACAACGCCGCGGTGCAGAAGTGGTGCCTGGCCGAGCCGGCCGACCCCGGCCGGCCGCCGCGGACCGTGGCCTACCCGCCGGCCGGGACGGCCAACGCCGACGTGTCGTTGTGGCTGGTCACGCTGGAGGGCCGGCGCACCCGGGTGGTGTGGGACCGCGCGGCCTTCGAGTACGTGGCGGCGGTGTCATGGACCGGCCAGGGCCTGCTGGTGCTGGTGCAGAGCCGCGACCAGCGCACCACCCGCGTCCTGGAGGTCGATCCGGCCACCGGGGCGACCACGCCGGTGCGCGAGGACACCGACGACGCCTGGCTGGAGCTGGTGCCCGGCGTGCCGTCGCGCACGGCCGCGGGCGAGCTGGTCTGGACGGTCGACCGTGACGACACCCGCCGCCTGATGGTGGGCCAGGACGTGGTGACCCCGCCCGGCCTGCAGGTGCTGGCGGTGCTGGCCGTCGACGGCGACACCGTGCTCCTCCAGTGCTGCGAGGAGCCCACCGAACGGCACCTGTGCACCTGGTCCAGGGCCGAGGGCCTGGTCAGGGTGACCGCCGAGCCCGGCGTGCACACCGGTACGCGGGCGGGCGGGGCGACGGTCGTGGTGCGCCGCTCCCTTGAGGAGCACGGGGTGCGGGTGGGCGTGGGCGGCCGGGTGGTCGCCTCCCACGGCGCGGTCCCGGTGCTGCGGCCGCGGGTGGAGCTGGTGGCGCTGGGCAAGCGCGACCTGCGTACGGCGATCCTGTTCCCGTCCGGGCACGTGCCGGGGTCGGGGCGGTTGCCGGTGTTGTTGTCGCCGTACGCCGGGCCGATGGCGGCGCGGGTGCTGCGCGGCCTGGACGGCTTCGCGATCGAGCAGTGGTTCGCCGAGCAGGGCTTCGCCGTGCTGGTGACCGACGGCCGGGGCACGCCGGGCCGGGGGCCGGCCTGGGAGCGCGCGGTCCGGTTCGACAAGCTGAGCGCCGCGCTGGAGGACCAGGCCGACGCGCTGCAGGCCGCCGCCGCCCGCCATCCCGACCTGGATCTGGGCCGGGTGGCGATCCGCGGCTGGTCCTATGGCGGTTACCTGTCGGCCGCGGCGGTGCTGCGTCATCCCGACGTCTTCCACGTGGCCGTCGCGGGCGCCCCGGTGACCGATCCCCGCCTGTACGACACCCATTGGCAGGAGCGGTACCTGGGCCACCCCGACGAGCATCCCGAGGCCTACGACCGCTGCTCACTGCTGGCCGACGCGCCCGGCCTGACCCGTCCGCTGATGCTGGTGCACGGCCTGGCCGACGACAACGTCTTCGCCGCCCACACGCTGCGCCTGTCGGCGGCGCTGCTGGCCGCGGGCCGTCCGCACACGGTGCTGCCGCTGAGCGGGGTGACGCACATGGCCCCCCAGGAGGACGTGGCCGAGAACCTGCTGCTGCTGGAGCTGGACTTCATCCGCCACCACCTATCCCAGGTTTGACTTATATAAGTAGAGCCTGAAACACTGAGGTCGTGCACGCGTTCGACGTCCTCGGGGATCCGGTCCGCCGCCGGATCCTGGAGCTGCTGGCCGGCGGCGAGCAGAGCTCCGGCGAGGTCACCGCAGTCATCCAGCGAGAGTTCGGCGTCTCACAGCCGGCGGTCTCCCAGCACCTGAAGGTGCTGCGCGACAACGGGTTCGCCAGCGTGCGGGCCGAGGGCACGCGACGGCTCTACGCCGTGGAGCCCGCGCCGCTGCGGGAGGTCGACCTCTGGCTCGACCGTTTCCGCGGCTTCTGGGAGCAGCGCCTCGACGCGCTGGCCACCGAGCTGGCGCGGGGCAGAAGAAAGAAGCACGATGGACAGCCTTGACGAGATATCCCGGATCAGGCGCGAGCTGAAGGACGGCGAGCGCAAGACCGTGACACTGACCCGCCACTACGACGCGGAGGTGGAGGACGTCTGGGACGCCTGCACCGACGGTGAGCGCATAGCCCGCTGGTTCATGCCGGTCTCCGGCGATCTGCGGCTGGGGGGCACGTACCAGCTGGAGGGCAACGCGGGCGGGGAGATCCTCGCCTGCGAGCCGCCCTCCTACCTCAGGGTGAGCTGGTTGTTCGGGCCCGACCCCGGCTTCTCCGAGGTCGAGGTGCGCCTGTCGGCCGAGGGTGGGGGCACCCTGTTCGAGCTGCGCCACACCGCCGAGGTGCCACCGGAGATGTGGGGCCGGTTCGGGCCCGGGGCGGTCGGCGTGGGCTGGGACCTCGGGCTTCTGGGCCTGGGGCTGCACCTTTCCGGGCTGCACCTGCCCGACAAGGCCGGCTTCGAGCTGACCGGCGATGGCCGCCGCTACATCACGGCCAGCAGCCGGGCGTGGGGCACGGCCTTCGAGGAGGCCGGGGCGCCGCCCGAGGCCGCCGCCGCCGCGGTCGCCGCCACCACCGCTTTCTACCTACCGACGGAGGACCAGTCATGAGCCAGAAGACCACGACGTTCCTGATGTTCCAGAACCGCGACGCCGAGGAGGCGATGAACTTCTACGTGTCGCTGTTCGAGGACTCCAAGGTGGTGGCCGTCTCCCATTACGGCCCGGAGGGGCCGGGGCCCGAGGGCACCGTCATGCACGCCACGTTCACCCTGGCCGGCCAGGAGTACATGTGCATCGACAGCAGTGAGCGGCACGCGTTCGGCTTCACCCCCTCGATGTCGATCTGGGTCGCGTGCGACACCGAGGAGGAGATCGACCGGCTCTACGCGGCGCTGGCGGAGGGCGGCCAGCCGCTGATGCCGATCGGCTCGTACGGCTTCAGCACGAGATTCGGCTGGGTCAACGACCGGTTCGGCGTCTCCTGGCAGCTCAACCTGGCCTGAGGGCCGCTCCCGGCGGAGGTCAGACCAGGCTCTGGCCTCCGTCGACGGTGAGCACGGTGCCGGTCGCGAAGTTGTTGGCCATGAGGAACAGCGCGGCCGAGGCCGCCTCCTGCGCGGTGCCGAACCGGCCGAGCGGCGTGTTCCGGCCGGCCGCGGCGACCGCCTCCGCTCCGTCGAGGCCGAGGCTGCCGCGCGAGAGCGGCGTGTCCACGATGCCGTACCTGACGGCGTTGACGCGCAGCCGCATCGGGGCGAGCTCGACGGCCAGGGTCCTGGTGAGCCCTTCGACGGCGCCGAGGATCGCGATGGCGGCGGCCGCGCCGGGGACGGGCCGCTGGAGGTAGAGGCCGGAGCTGAAGGTGACCGAGCCGCCGGGGGGCATGGCGCGGGCGGCGGCGCGGGCGGCGGCGTAGGCGCCCCAGAACCGGCCGTCCACGGCCTGGCGGAGCCGGTCGACGGGGGTGTCCAGGAACGGGCCGCCGGCCAGGCCGCCCGCGGTGACCAGCAGGTGGTCGACGGGGCCGCCGACCTCGTCCAGGACGCGCTCCAGGTCGCGTTCGTCGGTGCCGTCACCGGCGATGCCCGTCACGGTGGCGCCGGGGGTGCGCACCTGCTCCACTGCCGCGGCCAGGCGGTCGCGGTCGCGGGCCACCAGCGTCACGCGCGCCCCGGCGGAGGCCAGCAGCGCGCCGGCCGCGAGCCCGATGCCGGAGCTGCCGCCGACGACCACGACGGTACGGCCGGCCAGCGCGGCGGCGACCAGGCGGCGCATCCTGGCGGCCGCCACGGCCGAGTACGCCGAGCACGGCCTGGCCGGCGCCAGGATCGACCGCATCGCGACCGCCGCCCAGGCCAACAAGCAGGCCATCTACCTCTACTTCGGCGGCAAGGAGAAGCTGTTCGGCACGGTGGTGCGGAACAAGCTCGACGAGATCTGCCACGCGGTGAGCCTCGACCCGCGCACCCTTCCCGAGGCCGTCGGCGTGCTGTTCGACTGGTACCAGGAGCATCCGGAGCTGGTCCGGTTGCTGATGTGGGAGGCGCTGGAGGTCGGCGAGGCGCCGGTCGAGGGGGAGCGCGAACGCAGGGAGTCCTACGTCGAGCACGTCGAGGGCCTGGCGGCGGCCGGCATGCGCGACCGTGCTACGGCCCAGGACTGGCTGTTCACCGTGCTGGGCCTGGTGGCGTGGAACTTCGCCGCCCCGCAGATGCGCCGGCTCATCCTCGACGAGCCCGACCCGGGCCGGGCGCTGGCCCGGCGCCGTGCGGCGGTCGTGGCGGCGGCGCGGGCCCTGGCGGCGGCGCACGCCCCGGCCGACGCCGTCTGAGAGCTGCGGCGAGTAGGGTGAGTAAGTGTTCACCCACCCCTCTCGCGAAGGGCACGACATGAGGCTCGTCATCTTCGGGGCGACCGGCCGCACGGGACTGGAGCTCGTCCGGCAGGCGCTCGACCTGGGCCACGAGGTCACCGCCGTCGTCCGCGACCCCGCCCGGTTGCCGGCCGGGCTGCGCGATCGCGTCGAGACCGTGACCGCCGACCTGGCCGACTCCCAGGCCGTCGCCCCGGCGATCAAGGGCAGGGACGCCGTCCTGATCGCGCTCGGCCCGCGCGGGCGCGGCCCGACGACCGTGCACACGACCGGCATGCGCTCGATCCTCCAGGCGATGACGCGGGTCTCGGCCCGGCGGGTGCTGCTGGTGAGCGCCGCGGGCATGGTCGCCGACGCCGGCGACGGCCTGTTCACCCGGTACGTACTCAAGCCCCTCATCCTGCAACCGCTGCTGAAGAGCTCCTACACCGACCTGGCCGAGTCCGAGCGCCTGCTGCGCGCCTCGGGCCTGGACTGGACGATCGTGCGCCCCTCCCGCCTGCTCGACGGCGGGCTCACCGGCCGTTACCGCACGGCCGTGGATCTCAACCTGCGCGGCGGCCGCTCCACCACCCGCGCCGACCTGGCCGACTGCATGCTGAAGCTGGCCGGCGACCCCGCCTCGGCGGGGCACGTCGTCTCGGTGGCCACCTAGGGACGGGCCGCGATCGAGGCGAGGAAGCCGTCGAGCAGGGCGGTCTGGACGTCCTCGGGGAAGCGGCCGGGGTCGAACAGCGCCTGGACGACGAGCCCGTGCGTGAAGGCCACCGCACCGGCCGCCAGCCGTTCCGGGTCGGCCTGCGGGGGCAGTTCGCCGAGGTCGCGGGCGGTCTCCAGGTGCGCGCGCAGCGCCGAGCGCAGTCGGGTGTAGCGGGCGGCCTGGCCGGCGCCGAGGTCGTCGTCGGCCAGGGCCAGGTCCCATGAGCTGACCCAGATGCGGTTGCGGGCGACGTCGGCGGGGCTCAGCGGCAGGATGTCGAGCAGCGCGGCTCGCAGCGCGGCGAGGCCGGCGGCCGGGGGCTCGCGGCGGGGACGGGCGGCGGTGCGCTTCTCCAGCAGGTCGAGCGCGTGCCCGACCAGGGCCCGCTTGGTGGGGAAGTAGTGCATGAGCAGGCCGGTCGACACGCCCATGGCGGCGGCGACGGCGCGCAGCGTCAGCCCGCCGAACCCCTTGTCGGCCAGCACCTGCCAGACCGCCTGCGAGACGTCTCCGCGGCGGGCTTCACGGTCTCCTGCGGCGGGCGGCATGCTGCTACCTTACATACCGAACGCTCGTTACGTACCTTGGGACGGTGTCCGTGTTCGCACTTCCGCTCGGCGACGAGGCCGAGCTCCGCCCGCTGGAGCCCTGGCGGGCCCAGGAGTTCCTCGATCACATCGACCGCGCCCGCCCGTCGGTGGACCCGTGGATCCCGTGGGCCTCGCGCAGCACCGACCTGGCCTCGGCCACGGCCGTCCTGCAGCGCTACGCCGACGACCAGGCCGCCGACGGCGCCCGCATCTACGGGATCTGGCTGGCCGGCACGCTGGTCGGCGGCGTGATGTTCACCCGGTTCGAGACGGTCTCGGGGGTGTGCGAGATCGGCTGCTGGCTGGAGCCGGCCGGGGCGGGCCGGGGGCTGGTGACCCGGGCCTGCCGGCTGCTGATCGACTGGGCGTTCGCCGAGCGCGGCATGGCGCGCGTGGAGTGGTGGGTCTCGCCGGGCAACACGCGCAGCATCGAGGTCGCGCGCCGGCTCGGCATGACCCGTGACGGCGTGCTGCGCGAACGTTTCCCCCACCGGGGCGAGCGGCACGACAGCGAGGTCTGGTCGCTGCTGGCCGGCGACGCGCCCGCCTCCGGCGTCAAGGCCGAGCTCGACCGGCTGATGGCGGCCTTCATGGACGCCTTCACCAACACCGGCGGGCGCCGCCCGGACGTCGGCGCCGTCCGGGAGCTGTTCGTCCCGCAGGCGGTGATCGTCAACAACACCGGGTCCGAGCCGGTGGTCCACGACCTGGACGGTTTCGTCGAGCCCCGGCAGCGGATGCTCACCGACGGGACGCTGACGGAGTTTCGCGAGTGGGAGGTCGCCGAGCGCACCGAGATCTTCGGGTCGGTCGCCCAGCGGTTCAGCGACTACCGCAAGTGCGGCGTCCGGGACGGCGTGCGGTTCGAGGGTGGGGGCAGCAAGACCACCCAGTTCGTCCGGACGCCCGCCGGGTGGCGGATGAGCTCGATGGCCTGGGACGACGAGTAGCGGGCGGGTCAGGCGGCCACCTTGTCCAGGAACGCGCGCACGTTGGCGTGCGCGCGGGCGACCTTCTCGGCCGGCGTCAGCGACTCCTCCACGACGCCGGCGCCCGCGGCCTCCTTCCTGCCGCGCAGGTAGAGGGGGCAGGCCAGGTCGGCGCACAGGTACTGCCCGACGGTGTTGCCCTGGCGGCCGGGCTCGCCGGTGCGGCGGGCGGTCATCAGGGCGACGCCGCCGGCGGTGTGCGTGGTCAGGCAGAAGGAGCACATGCTGCGCGAGGTGAAGGACCGCGAGGCGCCGGAGGTGACCCGCAGGGCGACGCCCACCAGGGAGCCGTCGGCCTCGGCCACCAGATAGGCACGCTCGGGGGCGCCGGGATCTCGCCAGCCGAGGAAGTCGAGGTCGTCCCAGGGCAGGTCGGCCAGATCCCTGGGCAGGCCGGCGCGTTTGGCCTCGCCTTTGGAGCAGTTGATGAACGACGTGCGGATGTCGCGTTCGGTCAGAGGTCTCATGAGTGTGGAGGCTAGCTTTTCTTAACGGTAGTATGCAAATACTTAAAGCCTGTAAGAAAGGTGCTGCCGTGGCCCGCGCGGGAGTGACCGTCGACCGCCTGACCAGGGCGGCCGCGGACCTGGCCGACGAGGTCGGCTTCCAGAACGTGACCGTCTCCGCGCTCGCCCGCGGCTTCGGCGTCAGGCCCGCGGCCCTGTACGCGCACGTCAAGGACATCCAGGAGCTGCGGGTCAGGGTGGCCGAGCTGGCCCTGGGCGAGATGGCCGACCGGGCCGCCGCCGCGCTGGCCGGCCGGTCGGGCAAGGAGGCGCTGGTGCCCTTCGCCGCGGCCTACCGCGGCTACGCCAAGGAGCATCCCGGCCGGTACGCCGCCACCCAGCTGGAGCTGGACTCCGAGTCGCTGGACGTCAGCGCGGGCCGCCGGCACGCGGAGCTGACGCGGGCCGTCCTGCGCGGCTACGACCTGTCCGAGCCCGACCAGACCGACGCGCTGCGCATGCTGAGCAGCACGCTGCACGGCTACGTGACCCTGGAGATGGCCGGCGGGTTCCGCCGCCATCCCCGCGAGGTGGACGCCTCCTGGTCCAGGGCCCTCGACGCCCTGGACGCGGTGCTCAGGAACTGGCCGCCGGCCTGAACGCGGGTCAGACCGCCGCCCAGAGCTGGGCCTTGTTGGTCAGCCCCGGCGAGCAGGGGAAGATCTTGACGAAGGTGTCCAGGGTGTCCAGGCAGCTTCCCGGCGCCAGGGCCGAGCGGATCTGGTTGAACCCCGACCCCTTGACGAACGGCACCCCGCCCAGCGTGAACCAGCGGACGGCGGGGTCGGTGTCGCCGCAGGCCCGTTCCACCACCTGCGCGCCGAAGCCGGCCGACTCGGCCGCCACGCAGAGCCGGGTCAGCGGGTTGCGCAGCACGAACGAGTCGCTCGCCAGCGGGACGATCTCCCACTGCTGCTCGTTGACGCTGTGGCAGGTGAAGCGCTGCAGCCGGGCACCGGGAACGAAGATGTTGTCCTCTGTCCGGATGTCGAGGCATTTGCTGTGCTCGGCCTCCTTGACGTGGACGGGGGTGGCGGCGTGCGCGGTGGCGGGGACGAGGCCGAGGGCCAGCGCCGCGCCCAGGGCGTACACGATCCGGCGCAGGTGTCGCATGCGGGTCTCCTTGTGGTCGATGGGGTGCCTGTCTTGGAGGGCGTTCCATGGCGTTCCACCGGGGGTGCCTGTTGGCCGCGGCGCCGCCGGTGCCGCACAGTGGCCGGGTGAGCGATGTGACGAAGGACCAGGCCCTGTCCGGTGGCGTGGGCGGGGCGGCCGCGCTGGAGCCGCTGCTGCGTGACGTGCTGGCCGCCCTGGCCGAGGGCGCGCGGCGGCGCGGCGGCCCGCTGCCCGCCCGCACGCCCCAGGAGCTGGCCGCCGAAGTGGCGCGGGCGTTCGCGCCGGAGGGCGAGCGGCTGGGGGCGCTGACCGAGCTGCTGGCCTACGGGAGCGCCGATCCGGCCGATCCGTTCTGCGCGGCGCATCTGCACTGCCCGCCGCTGGCCGTGGCGGTGGCGGCCGATCTGGCGGTCTCGGCGCTCAACCCGTCGCTGGACTCCTGGGACCAGGCGCCGGCCGCGACCGCGCTGGAGACGTCGCTGCTGGTGGAGCTGGCCCGGATGGTGGGGTTCGGGGCGGCGGCGGCCGGCGTGCTGACCTCGGGCGGCACCGAGTCCAACCTGATGGGCCTGATGCTGGCCAGGGACCTGGCGGTGGGCCGGTCGGCGGGCGTCCGGGCCGAGCTGGCGGGCCTGCCGGGCGGGGGGCCGCGGCTGCGGATCTTCGCCTCCGAGGCCGCGCACTTCTCCACCCGGCGGGCCGCGGCGCTGCTCGGGCTGGGCGAGGACGCGGTCGTCGCCGTCCCGGTCGACCGGGAGCTGCGGATGGACGCCGGCGCGCTGGCCGGGGCGCTGCGGGCGAGCGCCGGGCGCGGTGAGCTGCCGGTGGCGGTGGTGGCCACGGCGGGCACCACGGACACCGGGGCGATCGACCCGTTGCGCGCGTGCGCGTCGCTGGCCGCCGAGCACGGCGCCTGGTTGCACGTGGATGCCGCCTACGGCGGTGGCGCGCTGCTGTCGGAGCGCCTGGCCCCGCTCCTGGACGGTCTGGCGCTGGCCGACTCGGTGTCGCTGGACTGGCACAAGCTCGGCTGGCAGCCGGCCGCGGCCGGGGTGTTCCTGGTGCGCCGGGCCGAGACGTACGCCTCGCTGGCCCGGCGGGCGGCCTACCTCAACCCGGCCGACGACGAGGAGGCCGGTTACCCGAGCCTGCTGGGGTACTCGCTGCGCACCACGCGCCGGGCCGACGCGTTCAAGATCCTGGTGACGCTGCGCACGCTGGGCCGGGCGGGGCTGGGCCGTCTGGTGGAGGCCTGTCACGACCTGGCCCGGCACGGCGCGGCGGCGGTGCGCGCCCATCGGCGGCTGGAGCTGCACGCCGATCCGGTGCTGACGGCGTTGCTGTTCCGGTACGTGCCGGCGGATCCGGCGCGCTCGGACGAGGTGAACGCGGGGCTGCGGCGCAGGCTGCTGCGCGAGGGCAGGGCGGTGGTGGGCCGGACCGAGCTGCCGGGGGCGGGCCCGGGGCGGGTCCGGCTCAAGCTCACCCTGCTCAACCCGCACGCCACGCCGGGCGACCTGGACCGTCTGCTGGCCGTGGTCGCCGCGGCGGGCGAGGCCGAGGAGTCCGCCCCCTGACCCCGTTCCCGTGCCCGCCGGGGTCAGTGGAGAAGGCTGGACGGGTCGCGTTCCGGCGGGCCGGCCGGCCACCAGTGGCCGTCGTGCTCGGTGAAGGGGTACCAGCGGCCGTCGCGGCCGTAGCGGACCTGGCGGGGGCCGAACGTCCAGCGGTTGCGCCAGGTCTCCAGGTGAGGCGGCGGGTCGCCGTCCCAGCCGGACTCCAGCAGCGCCTGGGCCCTGGCCAGGTCCTGGCGGGCCGGGGTCCAGGGGGTTTCGAGCACGTCGAGCCCGGGGGCGCCGCCGTGGCGCCAGGCCTGGACGGCGGCTTCCAGGCCGAGGTCGAGGTCGTGCTCGGCGGCCAGGCGGACGCGGTCCTGGTATTCGGTCAGCGGTTCCAGGCTGCCGTGCAGCAGGATCTGGCGGGCGCGGCCGGCGGCGGAGGCGGCCAGCACGGCCAGGGCGGCCACGTCCACGCCGGGCGCGGGGTCGAGCGCGAGGGGGGTGAAGGCGGCCTCTCGCGGCGGCGGTTCGGGCAGCGGCGGCTCGCCGACCGCGAACGCCTGCGCGGCGGGCACCCCGCCGGAGGCGTCCTCCTCGGTGGTCCCGCCGCCGGGCGCGCGGGCGGGGGCCGGGATGGGCAGGTCGCGGTTCTGCAGGGCCTCGATCAGCTCCTGTTCGCCGCGTCCGCGCAGCAGCAGCAGGACGAACGGGTCGCCGTCCAGCAGCCAGGACGCCTGGTAGCACAGGGCGGCGGCGTGCTTGCAGGGGTGTCCCCAGTCGGGGCAGGAGCATTCGGGCTCCAGGTCGCCGACGGTGGGCAGCAGCGGCACGGCGGCGTCCTCGGCGGCCTCGACGAGGTCGTGCGGGACGTCGCGGTCGAGCAGCGCGGCGATGTGCCCGGCCTTGGCGGCGACCTGGTCGAGGAAACGTTCCCAGGCGGCGTCGGTGAGCTGTTCGACGCGGACGACGGTGTCGTACTCGTGCTCGGTGACGGCGGCGAGCCGGCCGGGGCTGACGGTGATCGGCCCGACCTGGCCGGTCTTGGCGTAGGCGCGGCCCTTGCGCAGCAGGGTCTGGTCGAGCGAGGTGTCCTCCAGTGCCTTGATCCACGCCTGGCCCCACCAGGTGGTGGCGAAGCGGGCGCCGGCGCGTTGCGGGGGGAAGGCGGCAAATCCGCGTACGGCGGTCATCTGAGCTCCACGAGTGCGGCGAGTTCGGCGTCGGTCAGCTCGGTGAAGGCGGCCTCGCCGGAGGCCAGGACGGCGTCGGCGAGCGAGCGCTTGGCGCCGAGCATGGCGGCGATGCGGTCCTCGATCGTGCCTTCGGCGATGAGACGGTGCACCTGGACGGGCCTGGTCTGGCCGATGCGGTAGGCGCGGTCGGTGGCCTGGTCCTCCACGGCGGGGTTCCACCAGCGGTCGTAGTGGATGACGTGGTCGGCGCGGGTCAGGTTCAGGCCGGTGCCGGCGGCCTTGAGTGAGAGCAGGAAGACGGGGACGTGGCCGTCCTGGAAGCGGGCGACCATCTCCTCGCGGCGGGCGACCGGGGTGCCGCCGTGCAGGAGCCGGGTGTCGACGCCGCGGCCGGCCAGGTGGCGTTCCAGGAGCCTGGCCATGGCGACGTACTGGGTGAACACCAGCACGGCGCCGTCCTCGGCGACGATCGTGTCGACGAGCTCGTCGAGCAGTTCCAGCTTGCCCGAGCGGCCGGTCAGGCGGGGGGACGACTCGTGCAGGTAGTGGGCGGGGTGGTTGCAGATCTGTTTGAGCCCGGTCAGCAGTTTGACGATCAGGCCGCGCCGGGCCATGCCCTTGGCGTTCTCGATCTGGGTCATGCTCTCGCGGACGACGGCCTCGTACAGGGCGGCCTGTTCGGTGGTGAGGGGGACGGGCCGGTCGGTCTCGGTCTTGGGCGGCAGTTCGGGGGCGATGCCGGGGTCGCTCTTGCGGCGGCGCAGCAGGAACGGCCCGACGAGCCTGGCCAGCCGGGCGGCGGTGTCGGTGTCGCCGGACTCGACCGGTTTGGCCCAGCGGGCCCTGAAGCGGGTCAGGGGGCCGAGCAGGCCGGGGGTGGTCCAGTCGAGGATGGCCCACAGTTCGGACAGGTTGTTCTCCACGGGGGTGCCGGTGAGGGCGACGCGGGCGCCGGCGGGGATCTCGCGCAGCGCCTTGGCCGTGCTGGAGGCGGGGTTCTTGACGTGCTGGGCCTCGTCGGCGACCAGCAGCCCCCAGGGGTGGGCGCCCAACGTGGCGGCGTCCAGGCGCATGGTGCCGTACGTGGTGAGCACGAACCCGTCGTCGGCCAGGGTGCGGGCGGCCCCGTGGTAGCGGCGGACCGGGACGCCGGGCGCGAACTTGGTGATCTCGCGTTCCCAGTTGCCCAGCAGCGAGGCGGGGCAGACCACGAGGGTGGGGCCGGTGCCGGCGCGGTGCAGGTGCAGCGCGATCAGGGTGATGGTCTTGCCCAGGCCCATGTCGTCGGCCAGGCAGCCGCCGAGGCCGAGCGAGGTCATCCTGGCCAGCCAGCGCAGCCCTTGGAGCTGGTAGTCGCGCAGGGTGGCGGCCAGGCCGGGCGGCGGGGGCACGGGTTCGGGGTCGGTGAGCCGGTCGCGCAGGTCGGCGAGCCAGGCGGTGGGTTCGACGGCGATCTGTTCGGGTTCGTCCCCGCCGTCGATCTCGACCGTGCCGGTGAGGGCCGCGCCGAGCGCCTGAAGGCCGGTCAGCGGCTTGAGGTCGCGCTGGCGGGCCTTGCGGGCCAGCGCGGGGTCGATGAGCACCCATTGGTCGCGCAGCCGTACGACGGGCCGGTGGGACTCGGCCAGCAGGTCCATCTCGGCGGCGGTCAGCGGGGCGCCGCCGAGCGCGAGCCGCCAGTTAAAGCTGGTCAGGTGGCGGCCGCCGAGGAAGGAGGGCAGGTCGGAGGGCGCGCTGTCGCGTTCGCCGACGACGGCCTGGGCGCTCAGGCCGCGTACCAGTGAGCGCGGCCAGTGGACCTCGACGCCGGCGCCGGCCAGCCGGTCGGCCGCGCCGGCCAGCAGGTCCTCCACGTCGCCGTCGGTGAGGGCGAGCTCGTCGGGCACGGCGTGCTCCAGCAGCCGTTCCAGGCGGGGCCAGGCGCGGGCGGCGCGGCGCACGGCGAGGGTGACCTCGATCCTGGCGCGGGCGCCGAACCCGGGGTCGCGGCCCTGCCACAGGTCGGCGGCGTCCACGACGAGCGAGGGGTCGGCCAGGCCGTGCACCTGGACGACGGCCCGGAAGTCAGCCTGGGCCAGGTCGTCGGCCTCCAGCCGGAGCGAGAGCCGCACGCCGGAGTCCAGCCCGGCCGAGACCTCCTCGGCCCAGGGGCGCAGGTGGGGCACCTTGACGGGCCTGACGGCGGCGAAGGCGGTGGTGCCGGTGGCGCGTACGGCTCCGGGCGAGCGCGGCATGGCGTCGGCCACGGCGTCCAGGAAGGCGCGCACGAGGGGCTCGGCGTCGGGCAGCAGCAGGTCGCCCACGGGGATGGCGCGGGCGGCGGCGGGCATGGCCGCGGCCAGCTCGCGCACCCGGCGGGCGTCGGCGGCGTCGAGGGGGCCGGCGCGCCAGGAGTCGTGGCCGTCGGGCGAGACGGCGGGCAGGATGCGGCCGCGGGTGACGAGCTGGAGGGCGACCAGCGCGACGGCGCCCCAGAAGCGGGTGGCCGGGTGGGCGGCGGCGTCGGTGCGCGCCCTGGCCAGCACGGCGACGGCGTCGGCGACGGGGATCTCGGTGGCGGCGCGCTCGCGCGCGCGGGGCCGGCCGTCGGCGTCCTGTTCGATCACCGTGGCCGTGCCGTCGCCCTGGTCGTCGAGGAAGACCAGGTGGCCGGACCTGGGGGGATCGCCGGGACGGAAGATCGCTGGGTGTTGCGCCAGATCCGGAAGAGCACTCATAGGCCGTACAGTGTACGGTACATCGGGGTGTGGTTTACCACAGTGCACATCGGCCGTCCGCCTCATTACCGCCATAACGGATCATTCGTAGCCTGGGGGACATGACGGATTGGTTGATTGCATTGATGGAGAACCTCGGCGCCTTCGGGGCCGGGCTGGCGATCATGCTGGAGAACCTGTTCCCGCCGCTGCCCAGCGAGGTCATCCTGCCCCTGTCCGGCTTCACCGCCAGCAGGGGCGAGCTGGACCTGCTCGACGTGCTGGTGTGCACGACGCTCGGCTCGGTCGTCGGAGCGCTGGCCCTGTACGGGGTGGGCGCGCTGCTCGGCCGCGAGCGCACGCTGGCCATCGCCGCCAAGCTGCCGCTGGTCAAGGTGACCGACATCGAGAAGACCGAGGCGTGGTTCCTGCGGCACGGCCGCAAGACCGTGTTCTTCGGCCGGATGATCCCCATCTTCCGCAGCCTGATCTCCGTGCCGGCGGGTGTGGAACGTATGCCGCTGGTGACGTTCACCCTGCTCACGACGGCCGGCAGCGCCATCTGGAACACCATCTTCGTGCTTGCGGGATACTTTCTCGGCGAGAACTGGTCGCTGGTGGAGGCGTACGTGGGGATCGGCACGTACGTGGTGATCGGCCTGGTGGTGCTGGCGATCGCGGTCTTCGTCGCGGTGCGGCTGACGGAACGACGTAAGGGAAGGCATGCGGACCGCCGCTGAGGGGTTGAGGGTGCTGGGCGCGGTGGTCCTGGGCGGTTTCACCGCCGTGGCGGGCGCGGTGTTCCTGCTGCTCACACTGCCCTTCCTGGGGCGGCCGCGGGTGCGGGCGCTCGCGGCGGGGCTGGCCGCGTTCGAGTCGCGCCGCCTGCGCCTGGACACCGCCGCGCTGGACGCGCTGTCCGGCTGGGACACCCGGCCGGCGCGTTACCTGGCCGCCAGGATCCCGGCCGGGGTGCTGGGCGGGCTGGTGGTGACGCTGCTGGTCCTCGGCGCGCGCACCGCGATCCTGCTGCTGGGGGCGTGGGCCCGTGGCGAGCCGTACGACGGGATGACGCCGACGCCGCCGCTGGTGCTGTACTTCGTGGTGGGCGGCTGCGTGTTGCTGTTCATCGCCGTGTCGGGGCTGGTGGGGGTGCACGCGCTGGAGCGGCGGCTGGCCGGGCGGTTGCTGGGGCCCGACCGTACCGAGGCGCTGGAGCGCCGGATCGCCGAGCTGGCCGAGAGCCGGGCCGGGATCGTGGCCGCGGTCGACTCCGAGCGCCGCCGGATCGAGCGTGACCTGCACGACGGGCTGCAGCAGCGCCTGGTGGCGCTGTCGATGCTCATCGGGCGCTCCCGGCGGGGGCGTCCGGAGTTGCTGGCGCAGGCGCACGAGCAGGCCCAGCAGGCGCTGGCCGAGCTGCGCGAGGTGGCCTGGCGGGTCTACCCGAGCGGGCTGGACTCCCTCGGGCTGGGCGAGGCGCTGGCCGGGGTGGCCGAACGCGCGGGCGTGCCGGTCAAGGTGGTGTGCGACCTGCCGCGCCGGCCGCCGATGGCGGTGGAGACGGCGGCGTACTTCGTGGTCAGCGAGGCGGTGACCAACGCCGCCAAGCACGCGGCCGCCACAATGGTGACGGTCGAGGTCAGACAGGAGGACGACAGGGTGCTCGTACGGGTGAGCGACGACGGCACGGGTGGCGCGCGCCCCTCGGGAGGCGGCCTTTCGGGGCTGGCCCGGCGGGTGGCGGCGCTCGACGGCGCCTTCGAGGTGGTCAGCCCGCCCGGCGGCCCGACGACGGTGGCGGCGGGGCTGCCGTGCGGGTGATCCTGGCCGAGGACTCCACGCTGCTGCGCGAGGGTCTGGTACGCCTGCTGGGCGAGGAGGGCCACGAGGTACCGGCCGCCGTGAGCGATGGCGAGGCCCTGGTGGCGGCGGTGGCCGAGCACGTCCCCGACGTCGTGGTGGTGGACGTGCGCATGCCGCCGACCCACACCGACGAGGGGCTGCGGGCGGCGCTGGAGATCCGGCGGCGCTGGCCGGGGGTCAAGGTGCTGGTGTTGTCGCAGTACGTGGAGAAGCGTTACGCCACCGAGCTGATGAGCGCCGACGTCGAGGGCGTCGGCTATCTGCTGAAGGACCGCGTGGCGCAGGTGGGCGACTTCCTGGACGCGCTGGAGCGGGTGGCGGCGGGCGGGGCGGCCTTCGACCCGGAGGTGGTGCGGCAGTTGCTGGCCCGTACCACGCAGGTCGATCCGCTGGCCCGGCTGACCGCGCGCGAGCGGGAGGTGCTGGAGCGCATGGCCCAGGGCATGACCAACGCCTCGATCGCCGGGCAGCTGCACGTGTCGCAGAGCGCGGTGGAGAAGCACGTCAACTCGCTGTTCGACAAGCTGGGCCTGTCGCACGCCAGCGGGTACAGCCGCCGGGTGCTGGCCGTCCTGCACTTCCTGAAGTCCTGAGGGGGGCGGCCCGTGCGTCGGCGCGCCTTCCGGCACGAGGACCTGCCGCGGCTGCGGTCGGTCCGGCTGCGCCTTCGGCGTTTCGCGGTCGGCTGGCTCGACGGGCGCACCGCGACCGGTCACTGGCCGCCCGCGAGCTGTACCGTTCGCTGGGTCTCCGCCGCCGGCACGAGACCTACGGCTACCGCCGTCCGGCCGGCTGATCGGCCTGCTTGCTGTCGATCCGGCCCAGGGGGCGGGGGTCGGCCTCCAGGGCGGCGCGGGCGGCGGGCCAGGCGGGGTCGCCGGGGTGCAGGGCGGTGCGCAGGTAGGCGGTGGTGAGCTGCTGCAGCAGGGCCAGGCGTTCGGGGTTCTCGTCGGTGGTCTCGGCGACGTGGTGTCCGGCGACGCCGCCGAGGGTGTGCTCGGCGCCGAAGAGCGTCAGCAGGCTCTTGTCCCCGGGGCTGAGGTGGTAGCCGTCGGTGAACCAGTCGGGTCCCCGCCTCGACAGCGGGGAGTCGTCCTTGTCGCCGGCGACGAGCAGGGCCGGGGTGGTCATGCCGTCGAAGGCGGGGTTCATGAAGGGGAGGTGCTCGGCGGCGAACGGTGACAGGTCCTGGCCGCCGGTGCCGGGCAGGGCGAGCAGCACGCCGGCCGTGACGCGCGGGTCGGACAGGTCCTGTCCCGGCCGTCCGTCGGCGTCCAGGATCCGGGCGCCGAGCAGCATGCCGGCGCTCTGGGCTCCCCAGGAGTGGCCGGCGACGGCGATGCGGCCGCGGTCCAGGCGTCCGGGCAGGCCCGGCAGGGCTGCTTCCAGGACGTCGAGGCCGTCGATGACGCGCCGGAGGTCCTCGACCCTGATGCGCCAGATGTGCGGGGTGCGGGGGTCGTCGGCGGGGCGGGCGAGGGTGCGGGAGTCGAGGTGGGTGGGTTGCAGGACGGCGAAGCCGTGGGCGGCCCAGTGGTCGGCCAGGGGGGCGTAGCCGTCCATGGACCAGCCGTGGCCGTGGGACAGGACGACGACGGGCAGGTGGTCGCCGGTGGCGGGGGCCGAGACGCGGACCTGGAGGTCCTGGCCCCGTCCGGGGGCGGGCAGGACGACCGGCCGGACCGACACGACGGGGGCGGTGGGCGATGCGGGCATGGTGGTGCCTTCCGGGTGGGGTTGCCGCAGGTGGGCGCGGGAGAGGGCAGGGCTTGGCCGTCGGGCCTCGGCTCTGGCATGATGTGCAAGCGGGACCGTGTCCCGTTTTCGACGATACGGGACCGTGTCCCGTTTAGAAATCCGACCCTGGGAGGAACGGCGTGGAGGAGTCGCGTCCCAAACGGGCCGATGCGCGGCGTAACGAGGAGAACCTGCTGCGCGCGGCCGCCGCGGTGTTCGTCACCTCGGGCGTGGAGGCGCCGATCCGCGACATCGCGGCCGAGGCCGGTGTCGGCACCGCCACGATCTACCGCCATTTCCCCACGCGGGCCGACCTCGTCATCGCCGTCTACCGGCACCAGGTGGAGTCCTGCGCCGAGGCCGGTCCGGCCCTGCTGGCCGCCGGCCCGGGCCCGTACGCGGCGCTGCGGCAGTGGATCGGCCTGTTCGTCGACTTCCTGGTCACCAAGCACGGGCTGGCCGCGGTGCTGCAGCCGGACAACACCGGCTTCCAGGCGCTGCACGCCTACTTCCTCGACCGCCTGGTGCCGGTGTGCGCCCGCCTGCTGGAGGCCGCGGCGGCCGCCGGCGAGATCCGCGGCGACCTGGACGCCTTCGAGCTCATGCGCGGCGTGGGCAACCTGTGCATCGGGGCCGAGGCCGATCCCCGTTACGACGCCCGCCGCCTGGTCGGGCTGCTCGTCGCCGGGCTGGCCCGGTGAGCGCGGGAGGAAGACCTTAAGAGATCCGTAAGCCGGCCCGGCGAGACTTCAGCCACATCCCGAGACGCATGGAGAACCATCATGAGGAAGATCAGCGCGAACCTGTTCATCTCGCTCGACGGTGTCGTCCAGGACCCGGCGGAGTGGCACTTCCCGTACTTCAACGACGAGATGGGCGCGGCGGTGACGGCGCAGATGGCCGACACGCTGCTGCTGGGGCGTGAGACGTACGACAGCTTCGCCGGGGCGTGGCCGGAGCGCGAGGCGGCGGGCGGCGAGGACGCCGACTTCGCCAGGACGATCGGCGACGCGCGCAAGATCGTGGTCTCCCGGCAGCCGCTGGAGTTCACCTGGCGCAACTCCGAGCTGCTGCAGGGTGACCTGGTCAAGGGCGTGACGGCACTGAAGGCCGAGCCGGGCGGCCCGATCGCGATGAGCGGCTCGGTCTCGGTGGTCCGGCAGCTCCTGGCCGCCGGGCTGCTGGACGAGCTGCACCTGCTGGTGCACCCGATCGCGGTGCGCAAGGGCGAGCGGCTGTTCGACGAGGGCGACAGCTCGATCCCGCTGGAGCTGGTCAGCTCGCAGACGTTCACCACGGGCGTGCTGTACCTGGTCTACCGGCCGGCCGCGGCGGCCGGCGAGGGCTCCTACGACGACGCCAAGACCCACCTGCCCCAGGACGCCCGATAACGCGCCTTCGACCGGCCCGTCACGACAGGCCCGGCATCGCCTCCTCCGGCGGGCCGGGCCTGTCGTGCGCGCGGGGTCAGCGGGCCAGCAGGTCGTCCAGCTCGGCGGCGAAGAGCAGGGCGGGGTCGAAGCCCATGCCGGCGAAGTGGCCGGCCAGCTCCAGGGACAGCACGCCGTGGATCCGGGTCCAGAAGCTGAGCGCCTGGTGCAGGACGGCGGGCGGGGCGGGGTGATCGCCGGCCCAGTCGCGGTGCTCGGCCAGGTGGTGCTCGAGCGGGGTTTCGGGGCGCCGGGGCGGGGTGGCGGAGCCGGCGTCGAGCAGGAGGGTCATGATCTGGGAGGAGATGGCGGTGATGTCGTCGGGGGCGTGGTAGCCGGGGACGGGGGTGCCGTAGATGAGGAGGTAGCGCTGGGGGTCGTGCAGGGCCCAGGCGCGTACGGCGTGGGCCAGCCCGGCCAGCCCGGCACCCCGGTCATCGCTTCCGGTGGCCTTTTCGCCGCCCTTTTCGCCGCCCTTTGCGGTGGCTGAGCGGAGGGTGTCGGCGAGGCTGCGGTAGGCGTCGCGGATGAGCTCGGTGATCAGCTCGTCGCGGTTGGCGTAGTAGCGGTAGAGCGCGGGGCCGCTCATGCCCATCTGTTTGGCGATCGCGTTGAGGGACAGCGCGGAGGCTCCCGTCGTGGCGATCTGCCGCCAGGCGTGTTCCTTGATCTCGCCGCGGATCTGGGCGCGGTAGCGCTCGCGTGGGGTCGCCGTGCCGGTGTCCGCCATGCCTTGCCGCCTTCCGACGCTACACCCAAAAGATTTAGTTAGAGGCTATCACGAACGTTGTTGACACTCCCTTCCCTGTGCAGTTATAACTTCTAACGAACGCATGAGCATCTAGCCGTTCGGGTCCGTTCAGGTGAAGGGAACGTCATGACCACCACGTACCAACCGTCCCCCCGTCCCGGTCGTGGCACGCCGGTGGCGGTGAGTGTCGCCGCCTGGGCGGTGCCCGTCATGATCGTCGGCCAGTTCGCGTTGCTGGCGATCGTTCCGGTGGCGCTCGTGCTGGTCGGCGCGCTGCTTCGCGCCCGTGACCGGGTAGTCCGGTGGGCGGCCGTGCTGGTCGCCCTCGCCTACGCGGTGCCGTTCGCCGTGTGGGTGGCCCGGCCGGACGGTGCGCCGAGCCTGTCGAAGGACATGCACCCCGCCTTCGCCGGGCTGATCGTCGCCGCCTGCGCCGCGCTCATCGTGGCCATCGTGCGGGCCGGACGGCGCTGACGGCCTCCCCGGCCGCCCCCTTTCTTCGATCCCTCAACGAGAGGTACACCATGTTCAGCAACGTCCGCGTCGCCTCGATCCTGATCCCGCTCGCCGTGGCCGGCGTCCTGGCGGGCAACGTCCCGGCCGCCCACGCCTCCACCGGCGCGGCCCAGTGCCAGGGAGAGGGCGTCGACGCCGCCGCCCGCATCCGTTACCGGGCCGACATCGTGATCAATGCTCCGCTGAGCAGGATCTTCGCTCTGCAGACGCGTGTGGAGCGGTGGCCCGACTGGCAGCAGCCGGTCCTGTCCAGCAAGCGCCTGGACCACGGCCCGCTGCGCGCCGGCTCGTCGTGGCGGTGGACCACGCCGGCTCCGGCCACCGACACGACCCCGGCCACCACCATGCACATCACCTCCACCCTCCGGCGCGTCAAGCGCGAGGCCTGCCTGCTGTGGAGCGGGCCGGCGGTCGGCACCGGCGTGCGCATCGACCGGGGCGTGCACCTGTGGACGTTCACCGAGGTCAACGGCGGTGTGCGCGTGCACACCGAGGAGACCTGGACCGGTGCCCAGGTCGAGGCCGACGTGGCCACCTCCACCGAGCTCCTCGGCGCGGGGCTGGAGGCATGGCTGCGCGACCTGAAGGCCGCCGCGGAGTCCCGCTGACCGCCGGCCAGATGTGACGGGCGCCACTGTTCCCGGATGTCACGCGACGGTGGCGACCGGCGTCTGGTGCGTGTGGCAAGGTCGAGAACCGACAGGCGGGAGCAGATGATGGACACCAGCGTCGAACCGGCGGACCAGGCCGACCAGGCCGACCAGGCCGACAGCGCGACCCGGGCGTTCGTCGAGCATCGCAACCTGCTGTTCACCGTCGCCTACGAGATGCTGGGCTCGGCCGCCGACGCCGAGGACATCCTGCAGGAGACCTGGCTGCGGTGGGCGTCGGTCGAGCTGGAGTCCGTGCGTGACCGGCGCGCGTTCCTGGTCCGCATGGTCACCAGGAAGGCGCTGACGCGGCTGCGCACGATGCGCCGGCGCAAGGAGTCCTACGTCGGTCCGTGGCTGCCCGAGCCGCTGCTGACCTCGCCGGACGTGGCCGAGGACGTCGAGCTGGCCGAGAGCGTCTCGATGGCCATGCTGCTGGTGCTGGAGACGCTCCATCCCACCGAGCGCGCGGTGTTCGTGCTGCGGGAGGTGTTCGGCCTGGAGTACGACGAGATCGGCGAGGCCGTCGGCAAGACCCCGGCGACGGTGCGGCAGATCGCCCACCGCGCCCGGGGGCATGTGGCCGCACGCCGTCCCCGGGCGAGCGTCTCGGCCGAGCAGGCGCGCCAGGCGCTGGCGGCCTTCCAGAGCGCGATCGAGACCGGCGACCTGCAGCGTCTGCTCGACCTGCTGGCCCCTGACGTCGTCCTGCTCACCGACGGCGGCGGCGTGGTGCGGGCGGCGCTCGCGCCGGTCGAGGGCGCGGTCACGGTGGCCGGGGTGCTGTCCAGGATCGCCGGCACGGCCCGTCTGCGCCCGGCCCACGTCAACGGTCATCCGGCGCTGCTCGTCGACATCGACGGCGAGATCCACAGTGTCGTGGCGATCCGCCTGGACGGCGGCCTCATCAGCGGCCTGTACGCCGTGCGCAACCCCGGCAAGTTGTCCCGGATCGGACACGAGACCGCCGTGAGCCGCTGACGAGGCCGCGGGGGAAATCCGGGTGCGGCGGCCGCCTGTCGTCGCCGATCATGACCGGTATGGAATCGTGCGTCTTCTGTGAGATCGTCGCCGGGCGGGCCGCGGCCAGCGTGGTCTACGGCGACGACGACGTCCTGGCGATCCTCGACCGTCACCCGGCCACGCCCGGTCACGTCCTGGTGATCCCGCGCGCGCACGTCGCCGGCCTGGCCGAGGCCGGTGACGCGGTCGGCGGGCCGATCTGGCGGGCGGCGCGGCGGGTGGCGGCCGCGCTCCGGGCCTCGGGGCTGCGTTGCGAGGGGGTGCGGCTGTCGCTGGCGGACGGCGAGGCCGCCGGCCAGGACGTCTTCCACCTCCACCTGCACGTGGTGCCGCGCTTCGCGGGGGACGGCGTGGTGGTCAGCGCCGAGTGGCGGAGCCCCTCGCGCGCCCGGCTCGACCAGGACGCGGCGCTGGTCCGCGCCGCGCTGCCCCGCTGACGCGGGGGCCGGCCGCGTGAGCGGCGACAGGCACCGAGGGGGCCGTGGCATGTTGTTATGCTCCGCGCATGTTCCGCGAGGCCCGGCTTGACGACTTCCAGCACATCGTCCGCCTCTACCGGCAGTTGCAGCCGGATGACCCGGATGTCGTGGACGGGTCCGATGCGGTGGCCTTCCGGCAGATCCTCGCATCGCCCGCGCTCCGCCTCTTCGTGCTCGAACTGGACGGGGCCGTCGTCGCGACGACCTACCTCAACGTGATCCCCAACCTCACCCGGTCGGCCTCGCCGTACGCCGTGATCGAGAACGTCGTCGTCGAGGCGTCGCGGCGGGGCGCCGGGCTGGGCAAGCAGATCATGGCCGCCACCCTCCAGGCCGCATGGGACGCCGGCTGTTACAAGGCGATGCTGATGACGGGCTCTCGCCGGCCCGCGACCCACGCCTTCTACCGCGCCTGCGGCTTCTCCGGCGAGGCCAAGCACGCCTACGTGGCCCGTCCCTCCTGACGGGCCGCTGCCCGGGGGCGGGGCGCGGCCGTCACAGGGAGCGTTCGAGGAAGCCGAGGATCGCGCGGGCCAGGGTGACGCGGTGGTCCGACAGGGCGTGGTCGGTGGGGAAGAGGTGGTCTTCGAGGCGTTCGACGGGGTGTGCCCGGTAGGCGGCGACCAGGGGGTCGTGGTGCACCTCGTGCGGCGTGACGACGTCGTGGCCGGTGCCGACGAGGAGCACGGGGCGGCCGGCCAGCCGGGGCGCGAGCCGGGCCAGCCGCCAGGCGTCGCCGCCCGCCTCCATCTCGCCGACCAGCGCCTGCCCGCTGGTGCCGCGCAGGGGGGCCAGCTCGCCGTCGAACGCCTTGACGTACCCGGCCCGCACCCCGGCGTCGGCGCGGCACAGCGCGGCGGCCACGCCCAGGTCGAACGCGGCGACGGAGGCGACGGCGGTCACGGACGGGTCCGCCGCGGCCGTCATCAGCGCCGCGAACCCGCCCATGCTGTGGCCGACCAGCACCAGGCGCCGCGGGTCGAGCCGGTGGGCGGCGGCCAGGCCGGGCAGCGCGGCGACGACGGCGGCGGCGTCCTCCAGCACGTGCCCCCAGGACCAGGTGCCGCCCACGCCCCATGATCCGCGGTAGTGGAACACCAGGCAGGCGTAGCCGGCGCGGCGCAGCGTCTGGGCGAGGTCGAAGTTGCGCTCGTTGCCGGGGAATCCGTGCAGCAGCACGACGACGGGGTGCGGGCCGCGCCCGGCGGGCAGGTGCAGCACGCCGAGCAGGCGCTCGCCGCCGCTGTCGAACGTCACCTCCGGCGTGGTGGCCGGGAAGTCGGGGTCGCGTGGCGGGTCGGCGGCAAGCGGGTCGGACATGGGCGAGCTCCCGAGATCGAACCGATCGGTACGACCCGAGACGTTAGCACCCGATCGAACCGACCGGTACTATCCAGGCCATGCCCGTGGCCAAAGGCTCCACGATCGACCCCGCCCGCACCCGCGCCGCCATCCTGAGCGCGGCCACCGACCTGCTGTACGAGCGCGGGCTCGACGGCATCGGCGTCGCCGGGCTGTGCGCCGGGATCGGCATCTCCAAGGAGACCCTCTACCGCCACTTCGGCACCAAGGAGGGCCTGGTCGAGGCCGTGCTCCGGGAACGCAGCGACCGGGTCGCCCGCTGGCTGGCCGGTTGCGCCGAGGCCGCGGGCGACGATCCGCGCGCCCAGCTGGCCGCGGTGTTCGACGCCCTGCGGCAGTGGTACGACGATCCGGCCTTCCGCGGCTGCGCCCTGCTGAACGCCGCCGCCCAGCACCACGCCGACCCCGTACGGGCCATCACCGCCCGCCACCTGGACCGCTACCTCGATCTGCTGACCGGCATCGCCGAACGCGCCGGGGCGGCCGATCCCGGGCTGCTGGGGCGGCAGCTGCTGATGCTGGTCGAGGGCGCGACCGTCGTCGCGGCCCACCATGACAGCGCGGCCGCCGCCGACCACGCCCGCCAGGCCGCCCTGACCCTCCTGTCGGTCGCCACACCCCACAAGCCCTCCGCCGGGCCCCACCCCCAGACCACGCCGCGCCCCTAGCAGCCCTCCGCCCCAGGGCCGGGGCCCGTTGCGTGCGACCCGCGATCGGAGGCCCGTTCGCCGCGCCCGAAGAGCCGTTCCCGCAGGACCACGGGCACCCCATCCGTGGCGGTAGCGGCTTGCGGCATGGCGAGGCGGTTCTCAGGGGCCATCGGTGGGAGGCGTCCACGGCTGGGAAGAACCGCCGTCCGCTGCGGGAGCGGGGTGCGAAGCAGCCACCCGGCCGCGCCGCCAAGGCCGCCTCGTTCGAGCAGCCGGCCCAGAAGGCCCGGCCCACCATCACCGAGCCGCGAGGCGCAGGAACATCCACTTCGGACAATCAAAGTCGTCTTGACAACTTCATTTGTCGGTGGGACGCTTGAGGCACCTCAGGAACTCAAGGAGCGACAACCATGCGAAAGATCACCGCGGGCCTGTTCATCTCCCTCGACGGCGTCGTCGAGGCCCCCGACACCTGGCACTTCCCGTACTTCAACGACGAGATGGGCCAGTCGGTCGGCGCGCAGATGCAGGCCGCCGACGCCATGCTGCTGGGCCGCCACACCTACGAGGAGTTCGCCGGGTACTGGCCGCACCAGGACCCCGAGAAGGAGCCGCTGGCCGAGGCGATGAACTCCTCGACCAAGTACGTCGTCTCCACCACGCTGACCTCGCCGTCCTGGCAGAACACCGAGGTCGTGAGCCTGGCCGAGCTGGCGGCGTTGCGGGAGCGCCCCGGCGGGAACATCTCCGTCGTCGGCAGCGGCACCCTGGTCGTCTCGCTGCTGCGCGAGGGCCTGCTCGACGAGCTCAACCTGCTACTCCACCCGATCGTCGTCGGCTCGGGCAAGCGGCTGTTCGACGACGTGCGCGAGCAGATCCCGCTCACCCTGACCACCTCCACCACCTTCAGCACCGGCGTGCTGAACCTGATCTACACGAGGGCATGACATGGCCACCAAGACCGTCGCCGACAAGCTGCTCATCAAGCCGACGACCACCGTGTGGGTCTCCGACCCCGCCCATCGGCCGCTCCTGGGGCCGCTGCCCGAGGGCGCGCGCGAGGCCGGATCCGTCAAGGAGGCGGACGTCGCGCTGATCTTCGCCTCCGACGCCGCCGCGGCCCGCCGCATCCTGGACGAGCACCGCGACGAGATCACCGCGCCGCCCGTGGTCTGGGTGGCCTACCCCAAGGGCAACAAGTCCGACATCAACCGCGACACGCTGTGGCCCATCGTCGGCGAGTACGGGCTGCGCCCCAACGGCCAGGTCGCGGTGGACGAGATGTGGTCGGCGCTGCGCTTCCGCGCGCCGAAGGACGGCGACCCCCCCTTCACGGGCGGCCGCGGCTGACCCGACCGCCGCCCACCCGACCGCCGACCCCCGCCGAGCCCAAGCCCAGCGGCGGCGAACGACCCAGCGGCGGCCCACGCTCACCCGCCAACAGGCCCGGTGCTCCCCGCGCCCGCCCCCGCCGCCTGACCGGTCAGGCGGACAGGTCGTCGCCCAGCACCAGCAGCAGATGCTCGTCCTCGCCGTGCCGGACCGTGCCGGCGCGCCGGAACCCGTGGCGTTCCAGCAACCGCACCGAGCCGGTGTTGCCCGCGAACGGGTCGGCGTACAGGGGCCTGGTCTTCTCCTCCGCCAGGAACAGCCCCAGCGCCGCGGTGCCGACACCGCGCCCCCAGAAGGGGCGGCCCAGCCAGTAGCCGACGAACCGCCGCTCGCCCTCCCACCAGGACACGACGTTCCCGGCCACCGCACCCTCGACCGTGACCGTCCGCACCAGGACGGTGGGATCGCCGAGCACCCGGGTGGCCCAGTGGGTCATGAAGGCCACCCGCTCGCGAGGGGCGAACCTGGACCGCCGGACGGCTTCCTCGTCGTGCTCCTGCTCCAGGAACACCTCCAGATCGGACTCCAGGACGGGCCGCAGCCGCACGTCAGCGCTCATGCCCGCCGAGTGTGCCACCAGGCGCCGACAGTTCCGGCGGACACGCCTTCCACGCCACCGTTTCCCTCACCCACCGTGATCGCAGCCCTGCCCTTGTGCTGCTGACCGGGGATTTTACCCGGCCATCGAGCTTCACGGAGAGTGACATGGGGTAGTCACGGTGCAGAGTCGCCCGCTCGGGCAGGGAGGAGGAGCGCATGACAGGCACAGCCGTCAGCGGGCCGGGGGCCGTCGTCGAGGTGTCGATGGCCACGCTCGCCGGCGGTGGCGTCGCGGCTCGGGCCGCGACGGGCACGGGCACGTCCCCGGCCAGGGCCGCGGGCCGCTGCGGCCATCACGGTCACCCCCACGGTCACCCCCATGACGCGGGGCCGGCCGTTGTCCGCAGCGCAACCGCGTACCGCCCGGCCGGCCGGCCGGAACACCCCGCGGACGGCCCGGCCCGGCCCGGCCGGGTCTCCACGCCGGGGGAAGAGCTGAAGATACAACGTATGAACACA